>CAZDAI010000053.1:0-13127 GCA_964503545.1 uncultured Candidatus Sumerlaeota bacterium | reverse complement strand
CATTTTTTAGAAGGTGCAGGGATTCCAACCACGCAGATTAGTCTGATTCGTGAACATACGGAAAAAATCCGCCCGCCCCGGGCGTTGTGGGTTCCTTTTGAACTGGGCCGGCTTCTGGGTGTCCCAGATGATCCTGAATTTCAAAAGAGGGTTTTGATTGCAGCCTTGGGACTATTGGCTGCAGAATCCGGTCCGGTATTGGTTGATTTTGGCGAAGATGCGCCCATTGACAATGGGGAGGGCGAGATTCTAGCCTGTCCTTATCTGCCCGGGGAAGACTCAAGCACAGATCCAGAGTTGATTCAGGATCTTAAACGAGAAATCGCTGGGCTGCAGCCCTGGTACCGCCAGGTGCGTGGTGATGTCTATCGAAGTGAAATAAGCTTGAGCAAAAAATCGCTGGTGTCGATTGCTGAAGAGTTGGGTGCTGTCTTGGCCGGCCTTGCCCCGGGCGATTCCCTTCAGCTCCGCTATGGCATTGAAGATCTGAAGGCCTATTATTTTACAGCCCTTGGTGCACAGCCGGGGTTGAGCCGGCAGAGCGGTGATGCAACTGAACGCTGGTTTTGGCAGGAAACAACCGCAGGAAGCGTACTGCGCCAGTTGCAAAAATCCTGCCGCGAAAGTGAAGATCAGACCCTGCAGAAAATATCCCGACAGATTATTCCCAGCCGCTATTTAAAGGAACTGGAAGTCTGATCAGATGATGATTACAAACGCATTGGATATAAAAATGCGCAGCTGCCGGACCCGATCGTAACGGCCGGGCTGTTTTACCATTGGGTATGATAACAAGATAGAAGGCGGGAGGATTCACCAAACAGCGAGAAATTACTTGGGTGAAGCGGGTTTTCAAAAACAAGCCTAGACTGAAAGTTGCGCTGATAGTGCGCAAAGGCCATCTGAGGTGGGAAAGCAGGAAAAAGGAAACAAATGTATAAAATTACTACACAGAGAAAATTTCAGACAATACGCATATTTTTTCAACATTTACTGATCATGCAGTGTACCCTCTCTGGCGCGGGCTCAATTTCAGGGAAGGATGTGACATTGATGGGTGAGGTCAATCGACTGCCCAGGCCCCATGTTGTGATTATCGCCGATGAGAATATGCTGACCCGGCATGCGATCCGGGACATTCTTGAAGAAGACTGCATCATTGTATTGGAAGCCGGCAGTGGTCAAGAAGCCTTGGAGCTTATGCATGAACAGAATCCGGACATGATTCTATTGGGGATGATGTCTCCCGTACTCAATGGACTTGAAGCGTGTGCCCTTATCAAGGAGGACTTGATCAATAAAGCGGTACCTGTGCTGATCATGACCCCTGACAGTTCGAAAGCAGAAATTGATGCGGCTTTTGATGCAGGGGCATCTGATTTTGTCAGCAAACCGATCAATGCAGAAGAACTGCTCCAAAGAATCAGGCGCCTGTTCAATGTCCAGCGTGCCGATCAGGCCCGCGACATCACAGAAATGCAACTAAAAGAGAGCCTGGAGAGGACCCATATTCTGTCCTTGCGCGTACTGAATGCTTTTGAGGAGGAACGAGCTCGTCTGGCCCGGGAGCTTCATGATGAATTGGGAATGATCTTGACCACTGTCAAACTAAAACTTCAGATTCTGGCCAGTAAAATCCCAGAAAAACATGCTCCCGAAGGATCAGCAGAGCTGAGCGAAGTGTTAAAGCTTGTACAGGATTCATTGAATGTTGTCCATGAAAAATCCATGGCCATGAGGCCATCTACCTTGGCTGAGCTGGGGCTGAATCCTGCAGTGAAAAATATGCTTTCCGAATATGCTGGAGCCACCGATATGGAGACTGCCTTTGAAGTACGTGGGACAATGCCGGACTTGCCCTTGGTTGTTGAAACCACCCTTTACCGGTGCGTACAGGAATCCGTCACAAATGCTGTGCGTCATTCTGGCTGCAGCAGAATATCTGTGCTGATCCACTATGAGGATACGGGGATCGAACTGCAAATCAATGACAATGGCAAGGGTTTTGATGTGAAAAAAATGCTGGGCAGTAAAAAGCGATTGGGCCTTAAAGGAATGATCGAGCGAGTGACCCTTCTCAATGGTGATGCAGCTATTAATTCCAAACCGGGCGGCGGTACTGAAATCCGAATCCGGATCCCCATCAGCAAAGCGGAGGGAGAGCTGCTGTTATGAGAATCATCCTCTGTGATGACTATCCCATCTTTCGGGAAGGATTGAAATCACTGCTGGAAAGCGGTTCAAATTATCGTGTGGTCGGACAGGCAAACGACGGACTTGAGGCACTGGAGCTCGTCAATGATCTCCATCCGGATATTGTTGTGTTGGACATCTCCATGCCCCGACTATCTGGTCTGGAAGCTGTTGAGCAGATTAAGGATTTGTCCCCCGATACGGCCATTGTCATTCTCTCCAGACATTCTGACAGTGTAATGGTGGAGAGAGCTTTAAATCTGGGTGCAGTGGCATACGTTCACAAAGATGCTGCCTTTGATGAGCTGATCATAGCCCTCAATGCGGTTTCTATGGGACGCAACTATCTGAGCTCTGCCGTATTGGGTCCTGTTGTCAATCGTTACCTCCGCACCCCAATCCAAGAAGGAGCTGGTCATCAATATGACCAGCTGACGCCGCGGGAGAAGGAAGTGTTTCATCAGCTCAGCAAAGGGAATAGTCGCAGGGTCATCGCTGACACATTGAATATCACTCCCAAAACAGCGGATCGACATAAAAGCAACATCATGGAAAAGTTGAAACTGAAAAACGACGATGAGATCATGGCGTTTGCCCGGGAACTTGGCATCCTGGAATGATATATCTACTGTGATGTAATTTGCATCGCGCACGATCGGATGAGCAGCTCCATAAAAATTGGGGCTGTTCGTATCTATTTTTACGCCCTCTTTCAGGAAAAAACAGGCATAGTGGCAATGGAATGCTGCAATCATGTCTTGGTAAGCTTATAGCAAACACAAAAAGTGTTCGCTGCAGAAGTCAGATGATCTCATCCGTCGCAGCTATTGGCAACGAATTCTGCAGTGATATTCAAACTGCAGGATGCGTTGTTTTTTTTCGCCGGAATTTTATTGTTACCGGAATTGGGCTGGGAGGTGGATGATTATGCATAACGTGAGACGCGCAGGTTTTGCAATCGCCCTTGTATTGCTGGTCAGCAGTTTTGTCTGCTGGCGCTTGTTTCTCTGCAACGACGGTCTCAATCCCCAGGTCATCGCCAATTCCGATTATGAGGACCAGGCCCAGATACCGGTGATCCAGCTGTTGGGGATGTCGTTTGTGCAAGTGGAGGACCGCTTGGGTACTCCCGATCACAGGGGTTACAGTGTAGATTACGGACCGCACAATTATTTGCAATATGACTTTCAAAGCGGAATGGTGCGCTTTTGCTCTCCAGAGCGGCTCACGGTAGCCACCACAGTCAGTATCATTGTATCTGGACAAATGAGTGTGCTGGATGCCCAGGTGGGGATGACTTTCGGCGAAATTGAGGCCGTGCTCGGGCCAGGGGATTATGGACCGGCGTTTGGCCTGGACGACAGTTACTACCTGGTGTACTGGATGGAACCTGATTCTGGTACTCCTAATGCCTTTACCATCACATTCTCGGCCGAAAGTCTGGATGGAGCTACCTATGAAGCCTTCATCAAACTGGAAAGCTTTGAAGATCCGGTCCCTACAGGTCACTGTGATTCGTTTATTTTTACAGAAATCTAAAAACAGGCGTGAGATGAAAAGTGTTACTTAGAAAAAATGTGAACGGTAAGGAAGGGGGATGCAAAATGCCCTGGTATGGATGGGTACTCCTTGGTATCGTTATCGTGGTAGTTATCTACCAGTTTAGAAAGCCCAAATAAGCAGTAATCAGAAAAGAAAGAAACAGTTTCCGTAGGGACCGATGGTGGTTATGCGCTTCAGTTGATTGATAATTCAGTTACAGATTGTTCCCTTCATCCGATACAGATTTCATCAACACATAGGTCAGGGAGGTGGTTTGACATGTATGTTTCCATGGATAGAACAGCCACGCATGGGGCGCAGGATGTAGTAATGCTGAGCAGCTGTCTGCCAAGACGCTGCGGGATTGCCACATTTAGCCATGATCTGCGCAATGGACTGCTCCAGCATGAGGGCTCAGGGCGTGTCGGTACAATTGCGCTCAACAACAACGAGATTTACTACTATCCCGAGCATGTTATTTTTGAGATTGATCAGGATCATCTGGAAGAGTATTACCATGCCGCCCAGTTTGTGAATGCTTCGAATGCTGATGTAATATCTCTCCAGCACGAATTCGGCTTATTCGGTGGTCCCGATGGACGCTATATACTGGCTTTTCTGGATCATGTGCGGAAACCGGTTGTGACGACATTTCATACCCTGCCCCAGAATCCCTCAGCCGGGCAGGAGGAAATGATCCGCAAGATCACCGCATATTCCCATACAGTCGTTATTATGAACCCACTGGCGGTTGATATCATCCAGAATAAATACCGGATACCCACAGCAAAATTTACAGTGATTCCTCACGGAATCAAACCGGTTCGCTATCGTGAGCCGTCCTACTACAAGAATAAGATGATGATGCAGGATCGCCTCCTTCTTTTGACATTTGGGTTTCTAGCCCAAACAAAGGGATTGAGACGATGCTGCAGGCCATGCCAGCAGTGATTCGGCAATGTCCGCAAATCCTCTACATTGTGCTGGGCATGACCCACCCGGTGGAGAAGAAAAAACGCGGTGAAATGTACCGAAAGTCACTGGAGCAAATGGTCATCGATTTGGATATTGATGAGCATGTCCTGTTTGTTGACCATTTTGTGAGGGATGAGGACCTGGATTCATTCATCGGGGCCGCAGACATTGTTGTCTGTCCGTATCATTCCCAGGATCAGATCACCAGCGGCGTGCTGAGCAAGGCGCTAAGCAGGGGAAAAGCGATCATATCCACGCCAACCCTGCATGCTCAGGAAGCTCTAAGCGGCGGGAGAGGCATCCTGGTGAGTGCCCGGGATGCAGATGAAATGGCACTGGCTGTAGCATGCTTGGGGAAGAACGAGAATGAGCGGCGATATCTCGGCGCAGCTGCCCATGCCTACAGCAGCAGCTTAGGCTGGGATCAGATTTCATTGGAATACCGCAAGGTATTTGCCAGAACCGGATCAGATCAGCGACCGATGCAAAATAGCATCCAGGTCCAGCAATACAGCCGGTAGTTCAACTAAAATTGATCCGACGATTGTCAGTAAATGCACGAGTGTATCCCCTGTCCCTTGGCTGTTGAGAGTGCCCTTGATCGGGCGCCGCTCTGCAGCTCGGGATTGTAAAGATAGCCCGGTTTCCGGGCTATCTGTTTTTCTAAAGCAATACTGATAACGCAGGATTGTCCGACGCCAAATCAAACTGCATTTCCTCCGCCGGTAAAAAAGCAGGAAACCCTGAATGACAAAGCGAAGGTAAAAATATACATTCCCTGAAAGCGGTGATACGATGAACACATCAGTCGGCCGTATATCAATCCTGCTGCTCATTTTTCTGCTGTTGGCAGTTAGTGCCTGTACAAGTTTCAATGATCATGAGGAACAAATCTTACCCGATGGTACATACGAGGTTTACCTTGTGGATCTGGATTTGACATCATCCCTTCTGACGGTAGATGAAATGGAGTTTGTCAGCATTTTTGAGACTGAGCGGATCGCTGAGCTGGGTCTGGACCCCCAGGCAGATTTTCCCAGTGGTTTTTATCTCTACAATGAAACCGAAGCGTATGTGGTCATGCCCCTGGAGGCGGATCCCCATATTGAAGTTATGCTTTGGGGTGAAGAGCCGGGAGCTGCCTGGCTGACGCCGGCTGAATTGAAAGAGCGAATGGCAGAATACACCGCCCCGTACAGCATTTTGGTGCAAAACGGTGAAGTAATTGAAATATTTGAGATGTATGTGCCCTAAATGTTTTAGGTGAGTTATGGAGTGTCCTTTTGGAGGTGTGACAATCATGCGCATTACAAGCCATCCGATTCTAAATTTTTCTAAGGGGAAGAAAGTCTGCTTTACTTTCGATGGACAAGAACTTTCAGGTTATGAGGGAGAAACCATTGCGGCAGCCCTCCATGGGGCAGGGATCCGGGTTTTGAGCCACAGCCCGGAAAAACAGCGCCCCAGGGGTTTTTTCTGTGCCATTGGCAACTGTTCATCTTGCATGATGGAAGTAAACGGCGTTCCCAATGTTAAGGTATGTGTGGAACCCTTGCGTGCCGGTATGGTGATCAAAACCCAGTCAGGAAAGGGGCGGATCGTATGATAACGACCGATCTATTGGTCATCGGCGGTGGTCCTGGCGGTATGTCTGCAGCACTTCAGGCTGCCCGCTCCGGTGCCCGGGTGCTCTTGACCGAACGGGACAGGACGCTAGGGGGACAGCTGGTGAAGCAGACCCATAAGTTCTTCGGTTCTGAAAAGCAGCATGCGTCAGTCCGGGGGATGGACATCGCCCGCCTCCTCATTAAAGAGATTCAAGCATCCGAACAGATTCACGTTCTCACCGAGGCTACGGTTGTCGGTATCTATGAAGACGGTGTCGTCACCGTGGACCAAAAAGGCTCCTATATTAAAATTAAGCCCGGTGCAGTGCTGGTGGCGACAGGGGCCAGTGAAAAATTTCTCGCCTTTGCCAACAATGATCTGCCCGGTATTTACGGTGCCGGTGCGGTACAAACCCTGATGAATGTCCATGGTGTGCTGCCCGGACGCCGGGTGCTGATGGTGGGGGCCGGGAACATTGGCCTGATCGTCAGCTATCAGCTGATCCAGGCGGGCGTAGAAGTGGCAGCCGTCATTGACGCGGCCCCTAAAATTGGCGGTTATCTGGTCCATGCAGCGAAGCTGCGCAGATTGGGGGTGCCCATTCTGACTCAGCATACGATTGCCCGAGCCCTAGGGAAAGACGCAGTCACCGGCGCGGTCATTGCCCGATTGGATGAAAAATGGCAGCCTATTCCCGGGACGGAAAGGGAAGTTGAAGTGGATGTTATCTGCATCGCCGTGGGCCTGTCAGCGCTCACAGAATTGCTGGGTCAGGCCGGTGTTGCCCATCGTTATGTTCCCCAACTGGGCGGGCATGTACCGGTGCGGGATAGGAATATGATGACCACACGACCGGGCTTTTTTGTCGCAGGTGATGTGGCAGGCATTGAAGAAGCCAGTGCTGCCATGGTCGAAGGTGCGCTGGCTGGTCTTTCTGCCGCGTGCTGGTTGGGATATGCAATCCCTGATGGGCCAGGGATCGAGGCGGATCTACGCGAGCAGCTGCACAGTCTGCGCGCCGGGCCCGAAGGGGCCGGGATTCGGGCCGGACTGGCACAAGTTACCGTTGGCCTGAATGATGAAGAATCGGGGCCGTTTGCTGGCAAACAAGAATCTGGCCTGCCGGGCCAACTGGAGAGAACAGGAATCCCAACCCCTGAAGAAGTGGGGCAGGTGTATCCCGATGCTGACCGATTGGCCAAAGGTCCGGCAGTGATCATCGATTGCTTCCGGGAAATACCCTGCAATCCATGCGCTGCCGTCTGTCCGCAGGGAGCCATTCTGCCTTTTGCTGATCTGAATGATCGGCCGGTGGTGGATTATGACCGTTGCAACGGCTGCGGACTTTGCATCAGTTATTGCCCTGGCCTAGCCATCCGTGTGGTGGACTTTTCCTGGTCAGAAGAAGAGGCGCTGGTGAAGCTTCCTTACGAAATGCTTCCGGTTCCGGCTGTTGGTGATCCAGCGGCTGTATTGGACCGCTGTGGTGTGCAGATTGCCACCGGACACGTGCATCAGGTACAGGATCATCCCGCATTGGACCGGACTCGTGTGATTGCCATTGCCGTTCCCAAAGGGATTGCCTTGGATGCTGTGGCTTTGCGACCAGGCAGCCAAACAGAAGATGAAAATACCATCATCTGCCGTTGTTCTGATGTGACACTCCAGGATATTCGGCGGTTGATCGCAGCCGGGCATACATCCGTTGAGGAGATTAAACGACTGACCCGGGCGGGAATGGGTCCGTGCCAGGGAAAAACCTGTGCTGCACTCATTGCCAGGGAGATTGCGCGACTGACAGGACAACCTCTGGCGAATGTCTCGCCGGCCGCGGACCGACCATTAGCGGTTGGCGTGCGCATCGGGGATATTCTGGACGGGCGGGAAGGAGGTCAGGATGGATGAGAGAGACAGCTGATGTTGTCATTATCGGCGGGGGGATATCCGGCGCAGCCTCGGCTTATTACCTAGCTAAAAAAGGTGCGGGAAACATTGTTCTGGTGGAAAAAGGCTACATT
The DNA here is from genome assembly GCA_964503545.1 of uncultured Candidatus Sumerlaeota bacterium. Taxonomy (GTDB): domain Bacteria; phylum Bacillota; class SLNR01; order SLNR01; family SLNR01; genus JAXGQE01. The sequence continues at coordinate 4,791 of CAZDAI010000053.1, read as the reverse complement.
ACAGGCGGAGCCACCGGCCGTTGTGGCGCAGGTATTCGCCAGCAGTGGGGGACGGAAATGAACTGTCTGATTGCCAAACACTCCTGTGAGGCATTTGAGCATGCCCAGGAAGAGTTGGGCTATGATCATGATATCGAGTTCAAGCAGGGTGGCTATCTTCTTTTAGCCAGCACTGCCCGGGAGCTGGAGCAGTTTCGCAAAAACGTGGCCTTGCAAAACTCCCTGGGAATTGAATCCCAGCTGCTCACCCTCAAGGAAGCCCGGGAAATTGTCCCAATCCTGAACACAGAGGGTTTGACCGGTTCCGCATTTCATCATAAAGACGGCCACCTGAACCCATTTCACGCCACCATGGCCTACATTGAGGCTGCCAAACGCCTCGGGGTATCCATTGAGACAGACACGGAGGTGTTGGATCTTTTGGTGGAGGCGGGCAGAATCCAGACTGTGAAGACCAATCGGGGCAATATCGCCACACCCATTGTGGTCAATGCAGCGGGGGGTTGGTCACAGCAGATTGCGGCCATGGCTGGTGTAGAACTGCCACTTTACTCGAAACGACACGAGATTTTAGTTACAGAACCTGTCGATCCGATTTTAAAACCCATGGTAATCTCTTTTTCACTGAATTTTTACTGCCAACAAGTCCCCCACGGTGGATTCGTAATGGGGATGGGGGATGACAATGCACCCCGGGACTTGCGCCAGACAGCCAGCTGGCAATTCCTGGAGGATGTTCTGACCCGTGTAACCCGGGTATTGCCGCCCCTGCGCAATGTGCGGGTACTGCGCCAATGGGCTGGACTGTACAATATGTCGCCGGACCGGCAACCCATTTACGGCCCGGTGGATGAAGTCGAGGGCCTATACATCGCCGCTGGATTCAGCGGCCACGGTTTTATGTTCGGGCCTTCCACTGGTGTGATCATTTCTGAGTACATCTTAGGTGAGGAACTGAGTCTGCCTGTGAAGCCATTGACGCTGAATCGATTTAAAGAAGGGAAGCTGATTATCGAACCTTCGGTGGTATGAATCGCAGATTGCAACTTCGAAAACATTTTACAGTTGAGCAGTCTGGAAGGGATGATGCTTACGATGAGTGGGATGATCTGGCTCTGTGCTGATTTTCCTTTGCTGGAAGTGGATGAAACAGGTTCCCTCGTCATGACCGCAAATGAAGCTGCAGAGTCGGGGCTTCTTCCGCCCTTGGGTATCTCCTGGGCAGAATTTCCTGCTGACGCACCGGTGCTGCTGCATGTTCGCTGCGAAGAAGACCTGGGCGAATTGGTGATCCGCTCGATTCCCAGCTGTCAGACACTTGTGGGCATTCACAGCTCCCATTGGGCAGAGATCACACTGCGTTGGACCCCTGAACGGGGGGAGCGGCTGATGCGCTATTTACAGGAGACTGTGCCTGTGGGAGAAGAGGTGTGTCTGGGCATGATCTGGTTGGGCGATGGCGTTTTGCCAACAATGCAGTCAATTGGCCGATCATCTTTGAGTGTGGCTGACCTTGAGTACCTGCTGGACCCGTCGCACCCTGGTTTTGCCTGGAACAGGGGATTGAGAATCGTAAACGACCTAGGGGGCTAACGGCAGGATCAAGGTACTCAGCCGACAATCATTCATAATTCTTTTCAATAAAGAATTGCTAGGGTGGATATCGATTTGGCAGGATTATCCTCAAGGCCGCAGAACACCTACATGAATGAATCAGCAAGATCAAATATGAAGGAGGAGTTCCCATGCCGTATGTAATCGGAGGAATTGTCCTGGCGGTATTGCTGTGGGGGGTGGGGGGCTACAACCGTCTGATTACCCTGCGTAACCTCAAGGACGAAGCGTTTGCCACCATGGATGTCTACATGAAAAAAAGGTATGATTTGATTCCCAACCTGGTGGAAACTGTCAAAGGGTATGCCAGTCATGAGAAGGAAACCTTTGAGCGGGTCGTGGCCGCACGCAGTGCCGCCATGGGCGCCCAAAACCTAGAAGAGCGTGCCCAGGGAGAGAATATGCTGACGGGCACCTTAAAATCCCTGTTTGCATTGGCAGAGAACTATCCTGAACTGAAGGCAAACACCAATTTCATGGATCTGCAGCAACAGCTGCAGAAAGTGGAAGAGGACATTGCACAATCGCGCAAATACTACAATGCGGTTGTCAAAGATTACAACACCCGGACCGAATTGTTCCCCAGCTCGATTCTCGCCAGTATGTTTGGTTTCACAAAAGGCCAATATTTTGAAATAGAGACAGGAGAGCGGGAAAATGTGCGCGTATCCTTTTAAACGCCTGGCATTGATCCTTATGGTCATGCTGGCTTGCCTGTTTGCAGTGGTCCTGCCGGCATCAGCCCAGGAGGCTTTTACCATTCAAAACTACTCGGTGCAGGTTCAAGTAGGCGATGACACCCGGGTACATATTGATGAAACCATTACTTTAACGTTCAGTGAAGCCCGGCGCGGTATTATTCGGGACATTCCTCTGACGTTCAGGGGCATGCCGGTCAATCTTGAAAATCTGCAGGTGGTGGGGGATCCATACGAACGCAGCACAGAGAACAATTACGCCATGGTACGCATTGGTGATCCCAATATCTTTTTAGATCCGGGAGTGCCCAAGACCTACCGAATCCGCTACACATTGAATTTTGGCGGTGCTTTCATTGAAGATGAGAATGAGCTGTTTTATCTGAATCTGATCGGCCCCGAATGGGATACCACAATTGCCGCAGGTGAGTTTATTATTACGATGCCGAAGGACTTTGACGGTATTCCAAACTTCACTGCCGGTCCGGTGGGCTCTGAGGACAGTGGAAAAATCGCCTTCGATCCGGGGGATATGACCCAGCGGACTTTTCGTGCTACATTGCGCGAGGGGTTAAATGCCTGGGAGGCCGTAACGGTCTTCTTGGAACTGCCGGTGGGCTATTACAGCGGCTACCGGCCACCGGGACAGTTTCTGCATATTCTGGTGCCGCTTCTGGCGGCGATAGTTACCGCTTTTTCTTACTGGATCTGGCAAACCCGGGGCAAGGACAGCCATCTTGTTATTACACCGGAATTTTATCCACCGGAAGGGATTACCCCAGCAGAAGCCGGCTTTATCTATGACGGTGCTGCGTCCACAGAAGATATTACCAGCTTGATCCTCTATCTGGCAAGCAAGGGGCATCTGATCATCGAAGAGATGGGAAAAAATGACCTGCGACTGATCAAGCGGGCACCTCTGGTAGAACGGGAAAAACCATTTGTATCCTATTTCTTTGACAAGCTCTTCCGCGGGCGGCAAAATGAAGTGACCACCAAGGAGCTGGCCGGGTCTTTCTATCAGGAAATGAGTAACACCAGTCGATTGGTAGCAGATCACTTCCAGGATCCACAAACAAGACTTCTGGAACGTTCCAGTGTTGTCTCCAGTGTTTTAATGACCTTGCTTTCTTTTGTGCCCATCTGGGCGTTGGGTATGGCGGTGCATTTGGTGGGTCTCAAGCCCTTCTTTGGGATGGAAACGGTCTTTTTGGGCCTGATGATGGCCATGTTCCCTTTTGCCGGAATGGCTGGCCTGGTGACTTTCATTGTGAAAAACAAGGTTATGCCCAAAGCAATGGCCCTGGGACTGCTTTTGATATCGGTGCCGGCACTATTAGGAGGCGCGGCACTAATGGTTGCCTTATCGTCCGGAACGGGGCTGGCTTTGGTTGTGATTCCGGTATTAGTTTTGGTGCTTGCGGCACACTTTCTGGCTCGGCTTACCACCAAACGCACCCCCTATGGTGACCGGATTATGGGAAAAGTCCTGGGCTTTCGCCGCTTTTTGCTCACGGCAGAAAAGAACCGGATTGAGACACTGCTGGATGAGAATCCGGCCTATTTCTATGACATTTTGCCTTATGCCATCGTTTTGCGCGTTACAGCCAAATGGGCTGAAAAGTTTAAAGATCTGGCAATGGAGCCGCCCGAATGGTACCGGGGGTATGCGGGTACGCGCTTTAACACGCTGCTCTTTGCAAATTCCTTAAACCGCAGCCTCAGCAGTGCCGGAACCCGGATGGCAACCAATCCTTCGAGCGGTAGCGGCGGCAGAGGATTCGGCGGCGGGGGATTCTCGGGAGGCGGTGGCGGTGGCGGTGGTGGCCGCAGCTGGTAAAAGGAGCGTGAAACACAGATGAAATATGTTTGCCCATTGCTGGTTGTTGAAGATATGGCCCGGTCGCGCAAATTCTATACTGAGATTATGGCACAGACTTTGCGCTATGATTACGGTGAGAATGTTACTTTCTGCGGGGATTTTGCCATCCACCTGGCGGATCATTACCGAAAGCTTCTGGACGGGCATGATATCCAATATCGTAGCAACAACGCTGAGCTGTATTTTGAGCACGACGATGTGGATGCTTTTTATCAACGAATCTCCGGGCAGGTAGAGATTATTCATCCACCCCGGGAACAGCCCTGGCGGCAGAAAGTTTTGCGCTTCTACGATCCGGACGGGCATATTATCGAAGTTGGTGAATCCCTGGAGCATACCGCCGGGCGCCTGCTTCGCGAAGGATTGAGTGAAGAACAGGTTGCTGGAATTCTCACCATGCCTCTTGCGTTTGTCCAGGCGGCGGGAAAACAAAAAGCGTAAGCCACCTCAGTTGAAAATTCCAGCATTAAGAACCGTTTGTGTTGAACAATCACTTGAGTGATAGTGATCATGCTGATGCAGTGATACTCCCATTTGAAGGCGTCATTCTAGTTTTATGTCATCTTGCATTATTGCGGACTCTTTCGCCACTTGCAA
>CAZDAI010000052.1:0-13195 GCA_964503545.1 uncultured Candidatus Sumerlaeota bacterium | reverse complement strand
GAAAAAAAGGAGTAAAACAATGTCATTGTTGCTATAGATAACAAATGTGTAACGGGGCTCGGTAAACAGATAATTAAAAAGCATCAGACTGACAATGGAAGTCAGGACCCCCCAAGAATAGCTGCCGGTAAATACCGAAGTGAACAAAACCCCTAGCAGGAACACCATGATGATACTTTCTTTGCCGACGCCTATCATGCTGACCGCAATGGAGGACCCTGATGCTAGCAGAACGATAAGTAGTGTTTTGAAGAAATTACTTTGCACACGTCTTAACCTCTCACCAATCATCGGCCTGCCCTCCACATCGTGATCCTGTTCATTCTATTATCCATTCGAGGCGGTAGTCCTTTTTATCAAGTCAAAAATTTACTCCAGGCCATTTCATTTTCGCCTATACCATCGGCAGGCATTTTCCTTTACAGGTCATCATTTTTTTGAAAATTTCGCCGCTGTCTGGATAGCAAGATCTCGCTCCGGGTAGATAACTTCGTCCGCCCCAACACGCAATAACGCTTTTGCGTGCAAGCTGCCATCTGCCAGGCAAACGATATGAGCTGCACCCATCTCCTTTAAATTCGATGTTATCTCTACAGATGATTGAAAGTCATCCCGAATACAAACATAGCAAACATCAAAATTGCCCACTCCGATCGATGAGAGGATTGCTGCATCCATACAGTCTCCAACCTGAGCACTTGTTACTTTTGCCGCAATTCTTGCCACTGCATCCTCGTCGCTGTCAACGGCCAGAACCTCCATTCCCTCTTTGGTCATGTTTATCGCTAAATGCCAGCCAAAACTCCCAAGACCGATTATCAGTACTGATTGCATTCAGCCAACTCCTTTTTCAAATCTGCTAGACAATAATTTTCTCCACTGGATAATGAACCAATGTACTTTCCTTCCTTTCAGATACCGCCATGAAAACCGTAAGACTACCAACTCTGCCTGCGACCATCAGGAGGATTATGATGAATCGTGGCAATGGAAGCAGTGACCTGGTGATACCTGTCGTCAGTCCCACAGTTCCAATGGCAGAAAATGCTTCAAACATTGCTGCTTTCAACGATATTCCCTGATACCCAGTTATGATGAGACAGCCTGCAAATGCAAGGAGGATGTAGATTGTTGTACTGGTAAATGCCTTCCGTAACTGCAAAGAGCTGACCTGGCGTCTGTAGACATTCACATCTTCCTGACCCCTAAGATTCGCTGTGACGGCAATAAGGAGCAAGGCCATGGTGGTCACTTTTATACCGCCAGCTGTAGACCCTGGCCCGGCACCGATCACCATCAGTATTATAGTAAGCAATGTTCCCCCTTCACTCAGAGCAGCCGTGTCAATCGTATTGAATCCTGCTGTACGCGGAGTAACCGCCTGAAACAAACTCGCCAAAACCTTTTCCAATACTGAAAAACCAGCCAATGTACCATGCCACTCGAGGAACAAAACCGCTAATGTGGAAAGGAAGATCAGTCCAACTGTAAACATGACAGTTATTTTTGTGTGAAGGCTGAACTTTCTAAAATGCAAACGGGTTCGAATCACATCATCCCATATGACAAAGCCAATCCCGCCAAGAATAATGAGGGTAATGATCGTTAAATTTACAACTGGATCCCTTGCAAAAGAAGTAAAAGATGAGTAAGGGGCAATATAACCCATCAAGTCAAACCCTGCATTACAGAAAGCAGAAACAGAATGAAAGATACCATACCATATGCCTTTTGCCCACCCAAAAACGGGCACAAATCGTGTCGCAAGAATTGCAGCTCCAACCGTTTCCAAGAGCAACGTACCAAAGATAATTCGGCGCACCAAGCGCACTACACCACCTAGCTGCATTGCACTAACTGCTTCCATGATAAATGACCTTTCCCGTAACCCAATACGCTTTCCTAGAGCCATTGAGAAAAGGATTGCAAAAGTCATAAACCCTAACCCGCCGATCTGGATAAGAATCATGATAATTATTTGCCCGAATATTGTAAACTGACTCCAGGTGTCATAGACAACCAACCCTGTTACACACGTAGCAGATGCAGCTGTAAACAAGCTGTTTAAGAATGGGATCGACTCACCACTTCGATTTGAAACCGGCAACATCAGAAGTAAAGCTCCGATCAGAATGATGATGGTAAACCCAAATACAAGGGTTTGCTTGGCATTCAAACGTCGTTTCAGGATAATTTTAATCCACCACCCTTCAGGAAAGAAAGCACAGAAGCAGATGTTATCGGATCCATGATAATGCTGTGAATCCCTGCTTCATGAAAGATTTGCTTATGAATTCGATCATTACATGAGGCAATGAGATGTGCTTCTGGCCAACTGTGCTTAACTTGAGTGCAAAATAGCAGATTTTCCAAATCATCATCGGATATCGCAAGCACATGCTGACAGCGGATTCCCTTCGGGTAATCCATTTCCGTAGTCACCCGACATGGAATATGTGCCTTTTTCAGAGCAGGCGCCAATTCTCGGACAATTCCTTCCGATCCAAAGATAAGAACCATCACATCCGTTGGCTCCTCATTCATCGGGATTGCTTTTTGCTTTAAGTTCTTGTCGAGCAATCCCATCAGATAATATCCTCCCACAATCATGCCAATCGATAATATCACAAGTGCAATGACCAAGAAGAACACCCTCCTCTCCCGTATATACCATACCAGCCGGGATATTAAGAAGGTGTCCTAATTCTCTCGTGTCTTTGTTAATTTTGTGTAAAAATAACTGAGTAATCGTGGTTTACTCCTTCGTATGTCTCTTGCAAACATTGCGTATTGCAAGGGCCTGCACTCAAATTTCTGTGAATACTGAACCGTTTTGGTTAATTACACTATGGAACCGTAACTATTCGCAGATCAATCATACGATGATTTTTTCTTCTGGCAATCGAATCGATGGTACATTTTCATTCGCTGCAATTGCCAAAAACACAGTGATGCTTCCCAATCGTCCTAAAGCCATAAGTGCGATAATTACCAGTCGAGAAATAGGCACCAGCTCACCGGTTATTCCGAGACTGAGTCCCACTGTACCGATTGCTGAGAATGATTCAAAGAGAGCTGCCGTCATTGAGACATTCTGTGTTGCCAGAATCACCAGACAGCCTGTCAATCCCAACCCGATGTAGTGCGCTGAGGTAGTAAAAGCACGCTTGATCTGATAATTGGCGAGGCGTCTGCCTAATACTTCAACATCGTCACTGCCCCTGAGTTGAGAGAGAACAGCCAAACTGATTACGGCAAACGTTGTGGTTTTTATGCCTCCCCCGGTCGAACCAGGACCTGCTCCAACAATCATCAAAAGCAACATCAGCAAAATTCCACTGTCACTAAACCCTGTTTGGGCAACCGTATTAAAACCGGCTGTGCGCGGCGTTACTGCCTGAAAGAAACCAGCGAGGATTTTTCCAGATGCAGGCAAGCCATGAAAACCTGCATTCCATTCTACGATGATGAGTACAAGAGCAGAGACCAGCAGGAGTGCAGCTGTCCAGGAAAGAGTGATTCTCGTATGCAAATTGCATTTTCGCACTTTCCAGCGATTCTGCACAAGATCGTCCCATACAACAAAGCCAATTCCACCGAATATGATCAGGATCATAATCGTGCCGTTGACCAGAGGGTCGTTAACAAAAGGCGTTAAAGACGCGTAAGGGCTGTAAATGCCCATCAGATCAAACCCCGCATTGCAAAATGCAGATACCGAGTGAAAGACTCCATACCAGACTCCCTGTCGCCAACCAAAGATTGGGACAAAACGGAGGGAGAGCAAGATGGCGCCAATGGTTTCGATAGCCATAGTCCCTATGAGAATTCGCCTGACTAATTTCACTATCCCCCCAAGCTGGAGTGCGTTTACTGATTCCATCAAGAAAGATCGATCACGAAGACCTATCTTTTTACCAAGGATCATGGAAAAAATGATGGCAATTGTCATAAAACCAAGCCCACCTGTTTGAATGAGCAATAAAATGACAAACTGACCAAACCCGCTGAAGTATGTCCATGTGTCAGCAATCACCAATCCGGTGACACATGTTGCGGAAGTTGCAGTAAAAAGTGCATCCAGAACAGCCAAGGCTTCCCTGTTCCGGCTTGCTATCGGTAGTGACAACAACACCGTGCCGATCAGAATAATTCCCAGAAAACCCAGCACCAAGAATTGCTTCGGGTTTAATTTTCGCAGTGATCGAGCTGTTCGAATACTGTGCGCTTTGGACATGCATTCATCTACTCCCTCTAGCAAAACTGCTAAAATTCAGGTTTCCTTCATGCTAAGTTATGGGCGAAACAGCAATATTCCTGCCTGATCATATGCTAATATTTGCCAATAATAATTTAGAGCTTTATTTCTCTATGTATATCACAAATTATTATGCAGCCTCTGATTGAACCGATTAGTCAACCATAACAACAATAAATGCCCCTGAACAGATTTCGCCGCTCATCAGAGACAGCTTTCTTCCATTGCTTTTTCTGACAGCACTCTGATATACTTGGGAAAGATGTGCCATTGCAGTGAATGTTAGAAGGAGGGAACGGTTAATGATAAACCGCTTTAAACGAGTTCTGGTAGCAAATCGGGGTGAAATTGCCATCCGTATCTTTCGTGCCTGCCAGGAGCTCAGCATCCGCACTTGCGCAGTGTATTCTCACGAGGACCGCAATGCTCTGTTTCGTTTAAAAGCTGATGAATCTTACGAGATTGGTAAAAATAAAAGTCCGGTGGAAGCATACCTGGATATGGATGAAATCATCCGCCTGGCCATCAATAAAGGGGTTGATGCCATTCATCCCGGATACGGTTTTTTGGCGGAAAATCCAGTTTTTGCAGACAAATGCCGGAAAGCCGGTATCGTTTTTATCGGACCCAAAGCTGAGATCTTGCATCAAATGGGAGATAAAATCCTTTCAAAAGAAGCAGCGAGGCGAGCAAATGTACCGATTATTCCAGGAAGCCAAGCACCCCTTCAATCTGTAACAGATGCCATTGCCAGCGCCGAGTCCACTGGTTATCCAGTAATCCTCAAAGCAGCCGCCGGCGGAGGCGGGCGCGGAATGAGAGTGGTTCGAGATCCTTCAATTCTCCCAGTAGAATTTGAGTCTGCCCAAAATGAAGCACTGCGCTCTTTTGGTATAAAGGATATTTTCTTGGAAAAATGCATCGAGGATCCCAAACATATTGAAGTACAGGTTCTGGGTGACCACTATGGAAACATTGTGCATTTATATGAAAGGGATTGTTCTGTGCAAAGGCGGCATCAAAAAATCATTGAGTTTGCCCCTGCCTTCTCCATTGGCCAGGAAATCCGCGAAGCCATCTGTGCTGATGCAGTTAAGCTGGCAAAAGCAGTATCCTACTCCAATGCCGGCACATGCGAGTTCCTTGTTGATCATACCGGCCAGTATTACTTCATTGAGATGAATCCACGCATCCAGGTTGAGCATACTGTCACAGAAATGATCACTGGAGTAGATCTTGTGCAGGCGCAAATATTGATTGCTGAGGGGTTTGCTCTGGATTCTCCAGAAATCAACATCCCTGAACAAGAGAGTGTTCAACCCAAGGGCTTTTCTATTCAATGCCGGATCACTACAGAAGATCCTGCACGGAATTTTGCTCCCGATACGGGAAAGCTGACTGTCTATCGCTCGGGCGGTGGATTTGGTGTCCGCCTCGATGGCGGAAATGCCTTTACAGGTGCCGAAATCAGTCCGTATTATGATAGCCTCCTGGTAAAATCCACAACTTGGGGCCGAACATTCGAGGACGCGGTACGCCGGCAGATTCGTTCTGTCCGAGAAATCAAAGTGGAAGGAGTCAAAACAAATACAGCTTTTTTGATCAATGTCTTAAATCATAATGTCTTCAGGCAAGGTGCCTGCACCACTCACTTCATTCATAAGTTTCCTGAGTTACTCGACATTCAGCCAAAACAGAATGTTGAAATACAAGTGCTCAGTTATATTTCAGAAAAAACACTACAACGCAGCGCCTCTAGCATCAATGGCTTTGATGTCCCTGTCGTACCGGATGGTTTTGCCGCACCCCAAGATGGCACCCGGCAGATTCTTGACCACGAAGGGGTTGCTGGATTGGTACAATGGATTCATGATCAGAAAAGACTTTTGCTAACTGACACCACAATGCGCGATGCCCATCAGTCTCTGATGGCGACTCGAATGCGTACCCGGGATATGGTTCGCATCGCACCTGCAACCGCAGCGTTAGCACCGGGTCTGTTTTCCATAGAAATGTGGGGTGGTGCAACTTTCGATGTCGCATATCGCTTTCTGAAAGAATGTCCGTGGGAACGGTTGGAGATTCTGCGCGAGCGTATCCCAAATATTCTGCTGCAGATGCTTCTGCGTGGTGCAAATGGAGTCGGGTATCAGAATTATCCGGATAATGTCATCCGCCGTCTGATTCGCTTGTCCGCAGAAAAAGGCATTGATGTCTTTCGAATTTTTGATTCCCTCAACTGGATTGACGGAATGGATGTTGCGATTGACGAAGTAATCCGCTGCGGCAAAGTTGCAGAAGTGGCTTTGTGCTATACCGGAGATTTGCTAGATAAAGCACGTGATAAATACAATCTATCTTATTATATTCGCCTGGCGAAAGAAGTCGAAAAAAGAGGTGCTCATATTCTCGCCATCAAAGATATGTCTGCGCTTCTAAAACCTTATGCTGCCTATCAACTGGTGAAAGCCTTGAAAGAGGAAATTGGCATCCCGGTTCATGTACATACGCATGACACAACCGGCAATGGGGTTGCAGCCATGCTTCTGGCTGCTGAAGCTGGCGCTGATATTGTTGATACTGCATTCAATAGTATGGCTGGCGTCACCAGTCAACCACCCTTAAATTCCATTGTAGCGGCCCTGGAAAACACCGAACGCGACACTGGTCTTCTAATGGAAAATATTCAGGCAATCAATCAGTACTGGTCTGCAGTGCGCCCGGTTTATGCAGCATATGAATCTGATCTTACTTCGGCAACAACAGATATCTATCGCTATGAGATACCCGGCGGCCAATATTCGAATCTGAAGCCGCAGGTAGAGAGCTTCGGCTTAGGTGATAAGTTCCATGAAGTGAAAGAAATGTTTCGCTCCGTAAATGCAATGTTTGGCGATATTGTTAAAGTAACTCCATCCTCGAAAGCTGTCGGGGACATGGCGATTTTCATGGTACAAAACGGTTTGACACCGGACAATATTCTCGAAAAAGGTGCTGGTCTTGCTTTCCCGGATTCTGTAATCGCCTATTTTAGCGGGATGATGGGTCAGCCAGAAGGCGGATTTCCCAAAGAACTACAGTCACTGGTGTTGGCTGACCGCCCAAGCATTACCTGTCGCCCGGGAGAACTGTTGCCAGATGTGGCGTTTTCGGATATTCAAAATACCTTAAAAGAAAAATTTTCACGGGATTTTTCTGAGACCGAACTCATCAGCAGTGCCCTTTATCCCAAAATGTATGACGAGTACCTGAGCTGGGTTTTAGAACACGGCAATTTTTCCCGGATGGGCAGTGATATTTTCTTCCATGGCTTAGGCGAAGGAGAAACATGCGAATTTAATATTGCTGAGGGCAAGACCCTGGTCATTCGTCTGATTCAGATCGGTTCCCTCGACCCCTCAGGGTGTCGCACTTTGGTGTTTGAAGTAAACGGCAACCGCCGGGAGGTCACCGTGGCAGACCCCGCAGTGATTCAAAAGCCTGTGCAAGATGGTCAAACCATGGCCAATCCCGATAACCCCATGGAAATTGGAGCATCCATACCAGGCAAAGTATTATCCATTCTTGTCAAAGAAGGAGCTCCAGTCAATAAAGGACAGCCATTGGCTGCCATTGAAGCTATGAAGATGGAGACCACAATTACGGCCACCTGCCGAGGTAGTGTAGCAAAGATCTTTGTTGCACCGAACGAGACTGTGCAAAGCGGTCAGCTGCTCATTCGATTATCTGCAGATGACATTTAATCAGTAATTGCATCGATAAAGGACAGTTCACAATGCCCCAAGGTTGGAACTGTCCTTCTTTTAATCCGTCTGGACCTTCAATTTATTCGCTAATGCTATTGAACTGCTCTAAAGTCAAGAGTCCTTCTTTCATGGTCAAACCGCCGCCAAAGCCGGTTAGTGAACCATTGCTCCCGATCACTCGATGACACGGTACAAAAATTGCGAGAGGATTACGTCCGTTGGCCATACCCACTGCCCGGTATGCTTTCGGATTGCCAAGATACTCCGCAATTTGCCGGTATGTTACAGTATTCCCATAAGGAATGGTCAGCAAAAAATGCCAAACTGACTGCATAAATGGCGTCCCATCCAGGCATAATGGCAGATCAAACTGTTGACGTTTCATTTGCAGGTACTCTTGTAGCTGGATCCCCGCCTTCTGCAGCACTGGATCTTCAAGCATTATTCTGCCAGATGGCACCGCACGACCGGGCAGATAAACATGAGTAATCGCCTGTCCATTGCTTTCAATGGCGACTGTCCCCCATGGTGTTGCATACCCCCAGATGTTCATATCCATTCATCCTCCAGTCTCATTCAGCTGCTTTTCCATTGCTTTTCGTAAAGACTTCTGTACAGAGGCGATGTCTTCAATAAATTTTCATGGGTATTGTAGGCCACGAGTCTGCCATCCTCCATCACTGCGATCTGCTCGGCTCGCCGCAGTGTGGTGAACCGATGTGCGATGATTATGGATGTTCGGCCAATCAGAAGCTGATCCAGTGCCTTTTGAATCAACACTTCTGTGGCTGCATCCACACTCGAGGTGGCTTCATCCAGAACCAGGATCGGACGATCGGCTAGAATGGCCCGGGCAAAAGCAATAAGCTGGCGCTGTCCTCCAGAGAGAAGCATCCCACCCTCACCCACTTCCGTGTCATACTGAGCTGGTAATTGGGTGATGAAGCTGTCAGCATTGGCGCTGGCTGCTGCCTGATAGACCTCACTGTCAAAAGCATCCAAGCGACCATAGCGAATATTATCACGAATAGTGCCCGTGAAAAGGAACACTTCCTGAGGCACAACCATTACCATCCTACGCAAAGCCGCCAGCGAAATCTTATTTACAGGGTGCCCATCAATGCATACATCTCCTGTCTGCGGGTCGTAGAGTCTCGCCAAGAGCTTAATCAGTGTGGACTTTCCGGCTCCGGTAGCTCCAACCACGGCTGTGGTCTGCCCGGCTGGGATGGCAAAATGAATATCATGCAGTACCGGACGCTCTGGGTTATATCCAAAGGTTACATGATCGAAATCGATCCTGCCAGCAATCGGCTCTTGGATTTGTACCGGGTCTTGCGGTTCCCTGATCAGAGGTTCCTTCTGAAAATATCTGTAAATACGATCGGCAGAAGCAGCTGCGGACTGATAGACACTGTAAATCTGACTCAGCTCGCGCAAAGGCATGAACATGCGATTAATGTACCCGAGAAAAGCCAAAATCAGACCAACAGTGGCCTGCCCACGGATGACCAGCATGCCTCCTGCCAACACAACAAATGCGGTTCCCAGAGAACTGGTCACTGACATGAATGGGAAAAACAGAGCCGTTATGGCAACCGCTTTCACATGAGCTGCCAGATTCTCCCGATTCAGCTTTTCGAAACTGCCCTCATTGCTTGCCTCCTGGGACATGGATTTTACCACTCGGATGCCTGAAAGGTTCTCTTCGACACCGGCATTCAACGCTCCAACTTTCTGACGCACCTGCCCATATGCATTGCGCATGTAACGACCCATAACCCATGTACCACCAAAAATGATAGGAATCGTTAAAAGCACAATGTATGTAAGGGATGGACTAAGCAGGTACATGATAATCAGAACCCCGATGATGGTAACCAGGCCACTGACCAGACTGACGATCCCATCTGAGATAAATTCAAGCATTGTATTCACATCATTAGTAAGACGAGACATGATGCTGCCCGTCTGTCGCTCACCAAAGAAGTCCAGGGACAAAGAGGATACATGAGCATACAGGTCTTTACGCATGTCCGCAATTACCCGCTGACCGAGCAGCCGAGAAGCATAGCTTCCCTGGTAGGACGCCACCCAATAGATGCCATAGGTACCTGCATATCCCAAAAGGATCAGATTCAGCCCCTGCATGTTCCCTTTTGCTATGTACTCATCCACTGCTAGTTTTGACAAATAGGGCGCAGCCATGTTCATGGCAGCCATAATGATCATCATCGCTAGGGTAAAGAAGAGGGTGCGTCGGTACGGTTGAATATAGCGAAGAAACATTCTGACGACCTTTTGATCCAATTCCCGCAATCGGTACTGATCTTTTTCTTCACCGGCTCGATGGAAGAATCCGCCATGCATACCCATTGTTACTCCTCCTCCCTTCCCTCGAGCTCTGCCACAAGGTCGAATTGTTCACTATCTACTTGCAGGGTATAAATATCTCGAAACATCCCAGCTTCTTCGATCAATTCTGCGGGTGTACCGTACTGTTCGATTTGTCCGCGGTTTAACACAATGATTCTATCTGCATTCTGAATGGTCCATAGCCGATGTGCAATGACAAAAACTGTCCGGTTTTCACACAGTCTGGCGATGGCTTTTTGGATTTTTTCATCCGTTTCAGCATCAACGCTGGAAGTCGGTTCATCGAGGATCAAAATCGGTGGGTCCATCAGAAGCGTCCGTGCAATAGCAAGCCGCTGGCGCTGCCCACCTGACAATTTTACTCCTCGTTCTCCCACTATTGTTTCATATTGCTCCGGGAGAGACATTATGAAATCATGAATTTCTGCAGCTTGCGCTGCTTCACGCACCTGAACCGAATCAGCACCGGGCAGACCGAAAGCAATATTTTCCCGTATTGTCAGATTAAAGAGGAAAGTATGCTGCAGGACAATGCCTATTTTCTCTCGTAAACTTTCTACTTTATACTGCCGGATATCTTGATGATCAACCAGCACAGCCCCATCCGTGACATCGTAAAATCTGGGAAGCAGATGGATCAGCGTGGATTTTCCTGCTCCAGTGGGCCCCACAATCGCAACAGTTTCACCCGCTTCCACAAGAAAACTGACTTTTTGGAGTACAAGATTTTCCTGATCGTACCCAAAGCTGACATTCCTGAATTCCACATCTCCCTTAACCTCAGTCAATTCCACGGCGTCTGGTCGATCGGCAACTTCAGGCTGTGTATCCAACACCTCAAAGATACGCTCTGCTGCTGCCGCTGCGTTGATCACCTGTCCTACCAGCATGCCAGTTTGGCGAATAGGACGCATCATCATTCCGATGTATGTTGTAAATCCCACCAGTATTCCCAAGGTCAAAACGTTCTGGATGACCAGCCGTCCTGCAAACCAGATAATCAAGCCTGTACTCATACCCACCAGAACCGTAACAAACGGCATCCAAAAAGCCGTGATCTTTCCAGCAGTCAGATTCATGCGCACGTACTGCTCATTCATATCCGCTACAGTTTCAGTTGACTCTTTTTCTCTGCCGAAGATTTTAATGACCTGGATACCCTGGATCTGCTCCTGAATGCTATTGTTTAGCTCTCCCAGCGCCCGCCGGGTTTTTGCATACGCTGGTCTCACCACAAATGCGTATCGAGTAATCCCAAAAATGAAAAATGGCAGAATCAAAAGATACAATAGGGCCAGGTATGGGCTCCAGATATACATGACAGCAAACACACCTACCAGAAAGAGGGCGTTGTTAATCAAATGCACCACAGCAAAACCGAAAAACACCTGTAGTGTTTCTGCATCCGCTGTAACACGGGACATAATGTCACCAGTGCGTGCGTGATCAAAATAGGAAAATGACAGCGAAAGCAAATGGCGATAACAATTTTGCCGGATCGTGTACACGATCTGCTGTCCTTTGGATTCTGCTACATACCGATTGATGTAATCCATTGCCCCCTGCAATACCGAGACAGCAATCATCAAACCGGCAATTACCCATAGAGCTTGAAACCCTTCGGGATGCAGATACTGATCCAAAGCGATCCGTATCAACCATGGCGGGACCAGACTAAGGATGGATGATATGGCAAACCCGAACAGAAGCAACAAATAGATCCAGCGGTGCACCATGGTATATGCAAGCAGGCGTTTTAGAATTTGCAAAACACTGCCCTTTGGTTTACCCATAGTCCCTTTTTCTGTCAGTTTTTTCTGTTCAGATTTCTTCTGCTTACGTTTGCTTTGGCTGTCCGTCATCCAATCGACCCCTCTCACAAGAACCTTCTACCGCTCTAACAGTGAACAGACAGCGCATCATACGCTGTCCATCCCCTTCATTCACATCCACGCTTGCTACTTATCTCTACCGTGGCATTTTTCAATCTGTTCAGCACTGCATTTTCCATTGGCTGGACGAAGATGAGGCTGATCGCACTGCGGGTCACCGTGGCAAATCCGTTTTTGTTCAGCGCTACATTCTCCCATGGCCGGCTTTCTTTCTGGATGATTGCAACTAACAGTCATGGTATGTCTCCTTTCATTTAAGTGGTTACTTAAATGAATTATATCAGCAGCGATCATTATCTGTCAAGATACCCTTTGTATTTTCGTAATAGGCCAGTACCCTTTGCATATACTCTATACGTTTTCGCATATGCGCCAGACGAGCTTGAAGGACCTGTCTACCTGTTTCTGAGATGTTGTATTTCCTGCGATTCGGTCCCAAGTCGCTATCTTCCCAAGCCGATATGACCAGATTGTTTTCTTCCATATTGCGTAAAGTCCGATACAGTGTGCCTGCATCTACTTCATCTGCCACATAGCCGAACTGAACCAGCTCCTCCAAAAGACGATAGCCATGAGCAGGTTCACTTGCCAGAAGAACGAGCAGGCAGATTTCAAGGAATTTTTCTTTTCTGTGGTTCCGACGTGGATTTTTTTGATCAGTACTGGTCATAGAGCCTCCGCCTAAGTGTATTTTACATATAGTGAATCTACCTATAGAATATCAGACTCAAGGTTTCTGTCAAGGGATTGCAGGAAAAAAATATCTCATCTTGACCACAAACAGGTAGAAAATTCCTGCTAAAGAGGAGGAAAAGGTAGAGTCTCGGCGAATGAGGGTTTATGGACAATTTGCGCTGACAGGAAGTAAATTTTTTAAGCGTTCTGACACATTGCTTCGTCAGCAAAAAAAAAAGGAGGAGTAG
>CAZDAI010000051.1:0-13216 GCA_964503545.1 uncultured Candidatus Sumerlaeota bacterium | reverse complement strand
TTATAATTTAATTATATTATAATATAGTTTCCGAAGTCAACAAAAAATCCCCGAAGGGATTTTTAGACTGCATTTTGATCAACATACTGGACCAATCGATTCAAAAAGTGAACATAACTGCCCATTTCATTATCGTACCAGCCAAAAATCTTTGCATGGGTTACTGGAATCTGAATATCCTGGGAACAATCGATTCCATACTCCTGCAACGCTTTTGCATAAACCGGCATGAAACCAGTCCGGGTGTGAGTCTCCACCCCTTCAATGACAATCGCTGCCTTAAAGCCGATTATATCGGAGGAGACATTCTGCTTTTCACTAAAAATCAGCATATCTTTCTGCGCACCCGCAGCGGCTTCCTGGTACAGTTGGTTGAGATAGTGCCGGTTTATCACGGGACTGCCGGCTTCATCCAAACGGGAGTGGAAAGTGACATTTAGCGTTATCAGTGATGCTGTCGCAATCGGAATCCGCACAGAATCCGCCATAAACCCGATGTGCCTTATTTCGGGGAGAATGTGTTCCAATGCAATGGCAGCACCGGTGGAAGTGGGGATAATATTGTTGAAAACAGATCGATTTCTGCGCAAATCCCCTTTTCCAGCTTCTGGCACAGCATCCAGCACACTCTGATTGTTGGTTACAGCATGAACTGTGGACATGGACGCAGTAATGATTTCGCTGGTTTCCTTTGTCTCCAGCAACGGTTTCATCATATGTGCAAGGCCGGTGGTTGTACAGCTGGCTGCTGAAATAATGTGTTGCTGCAGGGGATCATATTTCATATGATTAATCCCATACACATACATGCCGCTGTCTACCGGAAGTTTAGCTGAATCATCCTTGATTTTAAAGGGTGCACTGACGATAACCTTTTCTGCTCCAGCTTCCAGATGGCCCCTGAGACTGCCTTTTGGATCATCGGCCGGAACTGTGGGATCCAAAAACTTTCCCGTGCATTCCACCACAATGCGTACATTGTGCTTCCCCCACTGAATCTCTCTGGGATTGCGGGCTTCACGCAGCAGCACAACCGGGATATTATTGATCCTAAACTTACCATTGTCTTCATCATCGATGATCACAGTAAGTTTACGCCCATGGTAGCCAAACAGAAATCGTTCTAAGGATCCGTATGTAGAATCATGCAGCAGATAATCGATGGCATCCTGAAGTTTCTTGCCTACTTTCCTGCCGGTGTTCAGTACATAACCCTCATAATGCTGCTGGCTGAGATTATGCCACAGCACCAATTTGCCGATGCGTCCCAAACCATTAATCCCCAATACTTTGTGATTTTCAAAATAACCGTCCACTCCCCATTCCTCCCTTATAATATTTTTTCTACTTTGCGACCGCACCAGTCACCGGATTCCATCCTGAGTAAATGCTGCCGCTTTTTCCGTCCAGAGAAAGATAATCTCCGGGTCGAATGGTTACCCCGTTGATTACCGCTTCTCTGTGCACTTCATCCACCTTCAGATCCCTGCAGTTTACAATGCAAACCTTTCCTAGTTTTGCGGCTGTAACAGCAGCATGGGAAGTCACACCCCCACGACTGGTCAACAACGCATCACTTTGGAAAATCATCGGGATGTCATCGGGTACTGTATCAGGGCGCAGCAGAATTAGCGGTGTTTTCAGCTCATAGTGTCTGTACCTGACAAAATCCTCATCTGAGAAAACCACACGCCCGCTTAAGCAACCCCCGTGAATGCCGATCCCTCGTCCAAGCATTCTGTCCAATGGTGGCGGTTGTGTGAAGACTAGCTGGCCATCCTGACCGTGAATATTTTGCTCACGAATCTGTAAAATATACAGATCTTCGGGCTGGTCAGATTCAAATGTAAATTCAATCTCCTGATGGTTAAAATCATATTCCTCTAAAAGTAGATGGGCATAATGGAGAAGCTGATCATAGATCAACGGAAAAGCGCTTTGCAGTGAGAATTCACTTTCGGTATAACCAATTCTGCGTTGATCTTCTGAAATGGGTAATGGATAAACCAACCCTGAGACAATATCCTCTCCCTGACTGCAAAGAGTAAAGTCACCATAGGGATGGATGCCTGAACGTTTAATTTTAGGATTATGGGTAAAGAACACACCTGACCCAGCTCGTCTGGACCGGTTGCCCATGACCATTTTTTGAATGATTACCGCTGTCCCCCATTCATCAGCAATGCGCAGATGCTTACGATAGGATCTCGCTCGGCGGCTGTCCCATGACTCCAACACACTTCGTACTGTGTACAGCAGCTGTTCAAGCGGCTCCTCGATTACGCAGACTTCTCGTTCCTCTATCAGCCTACGGTAGGCCGTGGCCATCTCCCGCATCTGCTGCCAACTGAAGAGAATCTTTTGATCTACATTATACCTTTGCTTGAAACTAATCATGATCTGGTCAAAATCATCGCGCACAATACCAAATGACATCCCCCAGCTTTGGAGAAAACGTCGATAGGCATCCCAACGCATCCAGGCCTCTGTCGGATCGTTATTGCAAGAAGATGCAACGGTTTCATTGATCCCCACATTGAGGAATGTACTCATAGCACCAGGCATGGATACGGCGGTTCCTGACCGGACAGATAGCAGCAATGGTTTTTCGGGATTGCCGAATTCCAGACCGGCTTCCTGTTCAATTTTGCGAACACTCTGGCGAATATCATCTTCAATTCTTTTCTTCATATCGGGCAGTGCAAATACTGCCCGACGATGGCGAAAGAGTTCCGTGGTGAGGACAGTACCCGCTGGCACGGGAAACCCGAACCCGGTAAGCTTTTTCAGGTAATACGCTTTAGCCCCCATGAACACCTGGTTGTCAAGCTCTGCATTTTCTGCATCAAAGGATGAGATCAGCATATCTGGGTTGAATGTAAGCATGTCATGGATGATTTGGGGTGAATACCCTTGGGCTATATCCGCCAACCGATCTGTCAGGTAGGAGATGAAACTGTCCAGTTCCTGGATGAGAAACGCTGAGGAGAGGATGTCCCGGTAGAACACTTCTGTGATTCTCAGATGATCCTGCTCAGAACCCGAGACAATCTGCGGTACCACAACAGAAAGCGTTTCGTCATAGACCCTGAGAAAATATTCATTTATTATCTCTTTCACACTTTGCGCCATGAAATGAAATATATCGATATACTGATCCAAAGTAAAACTTTGAGATGTCAGGCAATAACGGAACATTTCCAAATTGGATTCAAAACTTTGATTCTCCACCCCATCCAGGCGCAGCCCTTCCAGGAAGGAGTACAGTATCTTATAGACATTGGAAAAGGTTTGCGTAGTCAAAAAGTCCACTCGGCAATCTTCTACCACCTTGCCCATCAGTTTGGTGGCAACACGCTCCAGACGGTACATCAGTCCGAGCGCCTCAAATTTGGGTTCAGAATACTGTCCATACATGGATGGGATCCCGATGGCGATGTGCCTTTTGTAATAAATATGTTCCACTGCTTCTGTTTGCGTTGGGTCCAGAATCCTCTCTTTGAGCTTTTTCATCCAGCCATAGACCATTTCCAAGGCCTCATAAGCTGCGCCTTCTGCCATTAGCGCCTCCAGACAGCGCCCTTCCTCTGCAATAATTACTGTGCAACCCGCCAGGATCCGTTCAATGTCTTTTGTTTCAAATGAATATTTTTCTAAAAGCAAATGATAGAGCTGTACAAGATACAAGCACTTCTTCCGTTCTTTGTCCGAGATGTCCGGGAGCTGATTGAGAAATTCGCCGATTAGCTCTTCTTCCAGGTGCAAAAAGCCCTTGGCATCTGCAGAAAAGTAATTGCACGCTTTTTGCATCAAACGATGCATGCTGCAAAAGTACGGATCTTCAGCAGCTAGAGCTGCTGCAACATCCCCCGGCAGGATCTGTTTAAGTCGCTCTGGATTTCCTGTTTCCCAGTAGACGGCTATTTCCTCTGTTAACTGAATATGGGTATTGTTACTCTCACTGTGCACTTGCTTGCGCAAGAAATGAATGAGTCTGTCCTTTCTTTGAAACAGTTCATCCATGGCAGTTGTCACATCCCGGAGTTTTCCTTCAGCGCCTATCTCACGGAAAAAAACGGGAAATATTCGTGCCAACTGTTTTACCTGGCGATATACTGACCCAATCTCTGAATTCAGCAAGCTGCTGATATCCCGCTGCAGCAAGTCTGTATCGGAGACAAAAATCCCGCCTAGTTTTAGGTTGACAATGAGCGCTGCTAGAAGCTCACGGTACTGCCAGGGAGAGTTGCGAATCAGATCCAGCCAAATTCGGATATTCTTAATATGATGGCGATTTACTTCTGTCTGCCAATCTTCATTAATCTGAATTTCCCCCGGATAGATGAAACCATAATTCACCAATTTATTGATATAGTAGGAGATGAGCTTGGGGTTTTTTGCTCTGGCGATTTCTTTACCGATGGTGTTCTGACAGTCTAGAATGGTACCCGTCAGATCATCTTTCAAATCAGAGAATTGGGCAAACAGATTGTCTGTAAATGTATATGTCTCTTGTTCAGTCAGGCTTGGCATCACATTCTGAAGCAACTTGTTCATATCGAAGAGCAGGTGGTTTTGCAGGCTTGTCATACCGGGGACATGAATCAGAAAGATCAGATAATAGATTTTTTCCGCCGGGTCTGAAAATTCTTCTGCAAAGCGACGGAAATGATTGGCGATATCGTTAAAAAACAGGCAGCGACTGATCTCTTCCCACGATTTCGCCTCAGTTATTCGTTTTTCTAATTCACGGAAGAATGGTTGACCGATAACTGTGAGTTTTTCCCCATAGTTTTGCGCAAACAGGTAATTGTGACTTTCGTACCAGTCATCTGCCTTGGCAGTATCTTGCCAGTATTGGCAACAGCATAACAACACGCGACGAGTTAAGGCACAAACAGTTTGACTGTAATTTGGTCGTACCCCCCAGTTATTAAGGTAGGTGCGCAGCAAACCGCTGTTCCTGACCATAATATCTTTATGCTGCTCCAGACATAATTCCAGCATAGTGAAACATACCCGGATAACCGATTCTGGAACATTTTCTTCCTGCCCGAGAGCCGCTGTAAACTTACACAATGTTTTTATATGTTCTTCAACCCACGGATCAGACAACTCTCGCTGAAGAATATCTGAGAAGATCGTGGCAATGAATAAGAGAGCTTCTTCGGCTTCATCGGCAGCCAGAAAAACCCAAAGATCGGCTACCGTAATGCTGTGCAGCCCTGCGAAGAGTCCTTTGTAATCCGGATAGGGATGATTGTATTCTTCTAGAAAATCCTGGAGGCGCTTATGGACACCCCAATATTTCTCTGTCAAGTCTAAAAACCATCGCTGTTTGTGCGACAGCTTTTTCCCCTGTGTCCGCGTCTGAGCGAGATTCGCTTCCAGTGCGGACGATCTGAACTGCGCATTCATAGCATCACCTGCTAAATTAGTGTACTCTAATTCGTAACATTTGCAGTTATAGTATAGCACATATTATAATACCACTTACACTCATTTTCCCCTGCTTCATTCTGACTTTTGGCGATATTTTCTAAAAGCTAGGTGAAATATTCCTGACGACAGCAGGATCTTTGCAACAAAAAAAATGCTGCCTTTTGGCAGCAAATCTCATCTACATATCGAAATAATAGGAAGGTCTCCTAGGTTTTGGCTTGATTAGCCGGGTCAGGATCAATCCAGCTGCAAAGCCACCAACATGGGCCAGATACGCCACACCCCCTGAATCTGCCATGCGAGCGATAGCACCCACTGTGGAAAAGAGTTGCAGAATGATCCAAAATCCTAGGACCAGTGCCGCTGGCATGACGACCACGCGGAAAAGGAACAGCACATAAACTTGACCTCTGGGGAACATCAAGAAATAGGCACCAAGTACTCCTGCGATGGCACCGGATGCTCCTAAAAGGGGAATCTCTGATCCAGTTGTAAAAAGAAACTGAGCTGTGGTAGCCGCAACACCGCAAACAAGGTAGAAAACCAGGAATTTAAAATGGCCAAACCGGTCCTCTACATTATCACCAAACACCCAAAGATAGATCATGTTACCGAGAATATGCGCCCATCCGGCATGCATGAACATTGAAGTGAAGAACGTGGGGATGTCACCAATGGGATCAGCCATGAAGCGGGCAGGCACAAATGCCCACCGGAAAATAAACTCGATGCCGCCCTGCATTTCAAGATAGAAGACATAAAAATTCAGAGCGATCAGTGCGTATGTAATAAAGGGGAATGATTTGCGTCGTGAGTTATCGTCACCAATGGGAAACATCCAATTGTTCCTCCTTTGTTACTGCCGGGTAAAAGCAAGTGCCTCTATACGATTACGATCTTTTTCCCTTTCGGGTCTCCTTTGAAATCCTCCAGAGCATGTTCCCAGGCCTCCAACCCAATATCGGGATGGTAATACAGGTGAACTTCCTTTAGATGGGCCAGGGCAATTTTACCTGTGGTCAGCAGGTCGTCCTCTGTCACATTGGTTTCCGGATCTACCTTGCCATGTTCCAGTTCAATATGCATGCCTTCCAGAAACTCTTCTGGCGTAAAACCCATTTTCGAAAAATCAATCTCCAATGATTTAGCGACAGCCAACGCTTCTTCCATACTGATTTTGTTCATTTCCCTACCCCTTTCATTTTTATTTTCATTATAAACTAACTACCGATATTTGACCAGCCAATCCGCTTCCCCTACTTTTCTCCCCAATGCTTACCCTTCTTGACATCCACTGCGACGGGGACTTTTTTCAGATAGTGCTCCCCAGCCTTTTCCATGGTCGCTTTTAGAATCTCGGCCACGCAGTCACCCTGTTCCTCTGCGGTCTCCAAAATGATCTCATCATGAACAACGGCAACAATCTGCGCATCCAGTCCCGCAAGTTCAGCGGGCAACATGCCTAATGCCTGTTTGAGAATATCGGCTGCACCACCTTGGACCGGAATATTCGTATAGACTGATAAGCCAACATTTTCGCCAAAGATGTGCCTCCTACCAGAGAGCGTTCTGGCTTCTTTCGGAGGAGCATTGCGCAGATTCTGATGCCAGCAGGCGATCCCTTCATAAGCAGCAAAGAATTTATTCCGGAACACAACCGCTTCGCCTTCGGTCATATCTGTGCCGTAGGTCTCGCGCGCATAGTCTTGAAGTCCCCGAGCGCCCATCCCATAGATCAGTCCAAAATTTACAGCTTTGGCCGCCTGCCTTTGTTGCGGGCCAATGTTTTCCAAAGCAACACCACTGATCAGTGAGGCTGTTAGGCGATGCAAATCTTCACCATGCTGGTAAGCCTGAATCATCCGCTGATCATCTGCAATCTCGGCTGCAACACGCAGCTCGATCTGTGAATAGTCAGCCATTACAAGACATCGGCCAGCTGGTGCGGCAAAACAGCGGCGGAAAGCGGTGTCGCGGGGGATCTGCTGAATGTTGGGCTTGCTGCAGCTCATCCTGCCACTCCAAGCTCCCATCTGGCTGTACTGGGGGTGAAGACGTCCTGTATTTGAATGGATCATCTCAGGGTAAGGATTAAGAAAAGATGAAATGGCCTTAACGGCGTGGCGGTAATGCATTATCGCTGCTACCAGAGGATGGGATGCATACTGGGCCAGGATGTGCCGATTGGTACTTTCGACGAGAATCCCCTGCTCTTTCAACCATTCCATCACTTGCTGATTGCTATCTGGATTAACTCCGATCGGCACATCATCACCGAACAGACTCTGTTGCTCCACAGGGCGGCCGACAAATTCATACACTCTCTCCAATGCTCGGCTTCGCTCTTCTATCATTTTTTGGCGCAAATCCTCCCAGCACTGCTGCTCCAGATAAATTCCCTGAAGCTCAGCTTCTGCCAGGGCTCGCACACAGGCAAATTCTAGTCTGGCGACCTCTGTCAGCCCGCTATCTTTCAGCAAAGGAATCATCGCTCGACGCAGGGGAAGCAATATGGCAGCATCTGCCGCAGCATACTGCAGCTGTTCACTTGTAAGGTTGCCGCACCAATCACTCATCTGTTCCTGCTTGTCCAAGACCCTCCCTAAGAATCGCTCAGCCAGTGCTTTGAGACTAACTCGGTCAACTTCACTACCATTGCGTAGCAGAATCCCAGCCAGCATGGTATCAAAAAGCGGCAGTTGAACTTCAATGCCAACCCTGAGAAGAAACTGGATATCAAATTTTGCATTTTGAAATATTTTTACACTTTTGCCCGCAAAGATACTCCGTAAAAGGGAGCCCCCTTCGGGTAGAAAGGAAAAACAATCAATGAGCAGCACGGGGTGGTCCGGTACAGCCAGTTGGATCAGGCGTACCTGGTGCAGGTTTGGATCCAATCCCGTCGTTTCGGTATCCACAGCAATCATTTCCGCCTCGATCAGCGCAGGCCCATAGGGTATCAGATCAGAGACATTTTTCACCACTACGTATTCCGCCATCCTCTACAACTCCATTTCTCTACCCAAAAGTTCTTTCTCCTGATCCTGTATATACTGGTTTGTGTATAGTTGCCAGTAATTCCCCTTTTGTGCAAGCAGTTCCTCATGATTGCCATCCTCTATGATTTCTCCATCCCTCAGAACAAGAATGCGATCGCAGTTGCGAATGGTTGAAAGTCTGTGAGCGATGATAAAACTCGTCCTGCCCCGCAATACATCACGCAGTGCTTCCTGGATCAGCTTTTCCGATTCAGTGTCAATATTGCTGGTGGCCTCATCAAGGATAAAAATGCGCGGATTGGCGATCACAGCCCTGGCAAATGCAATAATCTGCTTCTGCCCCGTAGAGAGCAGTGATCCCCCTTCGCCAACCTCGGTATCATATCCCTTCGGCAATGCATTAATCAAAGAATGCGCCCCCACCAGCTCAGCTGCACGGTAAATGTCCTCTTCCGTCGCGTGCAGATTACCGTAGCGAATGTTCTCACGGATGGTCCCTTTAAAAAGATGCGGCGTTTGCTGCACATAACCGATGAAGGCGTGCAGCCAGGAGATGGATCTTTCCCGTATATCAATACCATCGATTAATATTTGACCGGATTGAGGCTCATAAAAGCGACAGATCAGATTTACCAGAGAACTCTTGCCCGACCCAGTAGGTCCGACTAAGGCAACCGATGTACCGGCCTCCACCTGCAGGTTAAGATCCATAAAGATGGGTTCTCCCCGTTTGTAGTAGAAGTTGATATTTTCCAATTGAACATCACCACGAACATCACTAAATGCTTCCACTTTCGGAGAGAGCACTGTCCCGTAGCGTGCAATTACTTCCGGTGTGTCTTCGATATCCGAACGCGTGTCCAAAAGATCCAAAATTCTTTCTGCTGACGCTTGCGCAGACTGCATTTCTGTCAGAATCCTGGCCATTTCCCGTATGGGCTCAAAAAATTGCACGGAATAATTGATGAACAAAACCAGTGTGCCGTAACCAATCAAGCCGCCGAGCACTCGCTGACCACCAAATGTCAGTGCCAGCACTGTCCCCACAGCACCAATATTAATAACAACAGGTTGAAAAAGTGCACTGTAATAGGCGGAGCGAATGCTTTTTTGTCGCATCTCACCTGTCATCTGCAGAAAATCTGCTTCGATTTTTTCTTCGATAACCAGCGTTTTTGTGGTCCGGGCACCTAAAATCCCTTCACTGATTGCACCCGTGATTTTCCCGTTCAACCGGCGGACAACCCGTTGCAATTCCACAATCTTTCTTTGAAAGTACCAGCTGGCCAGGACCAGTAGTGGAATGACAGATAAAGTTATCAATGCCAGACGGACATCAACGATGAGCATCACCAGGATAATGCCGCTCATCATGGTGATTCCCCAAACCATATCCACCAGGCCCCAGGAGATAAACTCACCGAGCTTGACTGTATCGGATGTGAGACGAGCCATGATCCTGCCGGCAGGTTGCCGATCAAAATATCCTTTGGACAAAACCTGCAGTTTCTCAAACCCCTTCTGGCGGATATCCTTGGCAATCCCTGCTTCGAGGAGGCCGGCCAGCCGGATAAACTGGTACACAGCAAAACCCATGCCAGCTGTCAAGCCTGCGTAAACGAAGAAGAATGATGCGATCTGATCCAAATTTCCTGGCACAATATAGACATCTATTAAATATTTCGTCAGGTAAGTCATTAACACATCATGCAAACCAAGATAGGCCAGGCAAACCATGGCCAATATCAATTCCCGGCGGTAAGGCTGCAAGTAGGGAATCAGACGGAACCAAAGCCTGTGATCCAGTTTCTGGACGGTTTCACTCTGTTCTTCAATATAGATCTCATCCATAAACAGGATCACCTCCTTCGCCGGCACTTTGAGTGTACTGGCTCTGAATGGACCAAACCCGTTGATACAATCCTTCTTTGCGGATCAGATCCGAATGAGCAGCCATATCTGTCACCGCTCCATTTTCAATTACCATGATGCGATCTGCTTCCATCAGGGTTGTTATTCGATGGGATATAAGAAGTACGGTTGAGCCCGAGCGATTCTCCAACAGATTCCGGCGAATTCTCCGGTCGGTATCGGTATCCACCGCACTCAGGGAATCATCGAAAATCATCACCGGCATAGGCTCAAAGATCGTACGGGCAATCGCCACCCGCTGCCTTTGCCCACCTGATAATGTAACGCCTCTCTCCCCAACCTGGGTGTCGTAAGCATTATCAAAATGCTCGATGTGATGATGGATTGAAGCGATCCGCGCGGCTCGTACAATCTTTCCCTGCTGAGGTGAGCCTTTGATTGCGATATTCTCCCCGATGCTTTTGGAATAGAGAAAAGCCTCCTGAAGCACTAAGCCGACATGGTCACGTAAATGCTTTTTGCGGATATTTCTGATATCGATCCCATCAATGAGAATCGTGCCGCGATCCGGTTCATAAAGACGGGTCAACAGGTATACCAGCGTAGATTTTCCTGAGCCGGTGGGTCCGAGGATCCCCACCGTCTCGCCAGCGGCAATCTGAAAACTCAAACCTTTCAGAACAGGCTCCTGTTCAGGCTGGTCTGGATACGAGAACCAGACATCCTGAAATTCTACCGCCCCGCGGATCTCAGGCTCCAGACTGCCATCGTCATACTGATCGGCTTCTGCAGCCAGAATTTCATCAATCCTGCCGATGGCAACGATGGATTTGCCAAATTCACTGAGCACCCTGCCCAACTGGCGGATTGGATAAAGGATCATATTCTCATATGTAACAAAAGCAACCACAGTTCCCAGCGTGATCTCCCCTGAGACCGCCCATACGGTTCCAAAGTACAGCACGAGGCCAATCTGAATAAAACAAAACAGATCTGACAATGACCAGAATGCAGCAAAATTCATGATCAGCCGATAGACCTTACGGCTCAGATCCTCGTTCATTTCTCTGAATCGTTCCTGCTCATACGCTTCACGGCCAAATGCTTTCACAATGGTTACCCCGCTGAGATACTCCTGGAGATACGATGTCGTCTCAGCCTCTGCTTCATCTGCCTCGAGAAAGCGGCTTTTGATCCGCATAAAGAACAATGCGGAAGATACAGTAATAAGCGGGATTAAAAGCAGTGCGACAACGGTTAGTGGAACGCTCAAGGTCAGCATCATGTATGTTATGATGGCGATCATAAAAAAGATGGATGCAATCTCAACAAACTGAACGGCCAGAAACCGCCTGACAGTTTCCACATCAGAGGTAGCCCGCTGAATCACATCCCCTGTTTCATACTTGGCGAAGAAGGCGTAATGCACATTTTGCACATGGCTCATTACTGTATCTTTCATCCTTTTTGCTACTGTTTCTGCAGCAGAAGCGGCCGAAAAACTCTTCAGAAACAGAAAGAATGCGCGAAGAAATGTGACCAAGATAAACATGATACCGAGCCGAACCAGACTGTTTTCGGACAGGCGGTGGATTAAGGAGCCGGATGGCACTGGGAGATCCCCGATGATATGGTCAATGGCAAAACGAATCAACAAAGGGATTAGCAATGCAAATAGATTAGCCAAGAATGCTGCGGCCATGGATATGGTATACTTAAGGTAAGATCCTTTCAGATAGCGCAGCAGTATGCTCACACCATTCATAGCAAACCCTCCAGCTGAGTTTCTGATGATACAATGGTTCCTCTTGATTATACAGGTGAATTGTAATATCCTTTATTTAGTGGACACATATATAAGCAGGTGTCGAACAAACGGCCCTAAAACAACTACGCTTTGTGAGGAGAATACAATGCTAACCAAGTCAGTCTCGAAGAAAATCATGATCCTTCTCCTGATTATTCTATTGGCAGGGGGAAGCACTGCGTGTACCTTAATCTATGCTCAGGATCCCGCTATTCCAGATCCAGATCCCCTTGATGGTCCGGATATGACAATTATTGATCCCTACTTCCCGGTTGGTCAAGAAGAGGAAATGCTCAACCGACTGCTGGAACTGAGGGAAAAAACCGAAGATGCGGCAGGATGGATCCGGATCCCTGACACAGACATTGATTTTCCCATTGTCCAAGGCAAAGATAATGCCTATTACCTGACCCATGACCATCTGGGGAAAAGAACGCGCTACGGTGCTATTTTCATGGACTATCGCAATCAGCCACTTATAGGCGATAAAAATACCATTCTATACGGCCATAATATGAAAGACGATAAGATGTTCGGTAAACTGATGCCATTCAAGGATGCTGAGTTTGCCCAGACCCATCCATACATCGAGCTGGTCACGGATAAAGGGTACAGTATCTGGAAGATTTTTTCTGCCCATGTAACCAGCCGGGATTTCTATTACATCTATGTTAATTTCTCCACTGAGAATAAATTTATGGATTTTCTTGCGGCACTTCAGGAACGGTCCATCCATGATTTTGCCATGGAGCTCCACCCGGAAGACCGCATCCTGACCCTCTCGACCTGCAGCTACGAGTTTAAAGATGCTTTCTTTCCCATGCATGCAGTTTTAGTATATGAATACGATTTTCCTACTGAACAGGCACCGGAAAATTAGGAGGGAGAGAAGATAATGCCGGAAATCGGTAAGAATCTGATCATTGCCGGTTTGCTGCTTGCACTCTTTGGCACCATCATTTACTTGGGCGAGCAGACCGGCCTGGGGCGTCTCCCTGGTGATTTTATCTTCCGTAATAAACATTTTACTATCTACTTTCCGTTGGCAACATCTCTGCTTTTCAGCCTCCTCCTGAGTGTCGTCTGGATACTTCTG
>CAZDAI010000050.1:0-13243 GCA_964503545.1 uncultured Candidatus Sumerlaeota bacterium | reverse complement strand
ATCCCTTTGCGCATACTTGACAGATAGAAGATGTTCCGCTAAAATGAACTTGCCGAACTGAATAGTTTTCCGGGGGAGCTCGTAATGCCGGGCTGAGATAAGGACGCATGTCCTTTACCCTTCGAACCTGATGAAAAGCAGCGGTAAGCCGTTGTCTGGGTAATGCCAGCGTAGGGAGAGAGTGTGTTGATTAGACACCGCAGCTTTCATCCCGCTGCGGTGTTTTTTTGGGTTCCCGCCTCATTCGGTTTGGAAATAAATGTTGGAGGGATTGCTATGAAACTGAAAAACATGACACTCATGGCTATGTTGATCGCTGTGGGAGTAATCACATCCCATCTGGTCTCCATTCCTACTCTAGGAGCGCGGGTTTTCCCAATGCAGCATGCCATCAATGTCATTGCCGGCATTGTGCTCGGGCCATTGAATGCCGGGATTGTGGCTTTTATCATTGCTCTGCTGCGCAATATGCTGGGGGTTGGGACTTTGCTTGCTTTTCCAGGTGGCATTGTGGGGGCCGTCTTGGCCGGGCTCTTCTACCAGTGGTTCAAGAAAGAACATTTTGCACTAGTTGGTGAAGTGATCGGCACTGGGATTTTCGGTGCGCTTTTGGCTTATCCCATTGCCAGAATCGTTCTGGGGCGGGATGTGCTGGCACTTACCTACATTGTGCCTTTTAGCCTCAGTTCCATCGCAGGTGCACTGATTGGATACGCTGCAGTAAAAGCACTGGCATCGGTATGGAAATTCAACGCACCATCCTAATCCTTAAGACTGGAGATGAATATTATGCTCTCATCACAACTGGTCCTGACTTTATCCATTTTTACGGTGGGCGGTTTTGCAGCGTTGGGTGTTCGCTACGCCTGGGGCCGGATTCAGACCATGGATGATTACATTACCGCCCGCGGCACCACTGAAAGCATCACATTATCTGCAACATTGCTGGCATCTTTCCTCGGCGTGTTCATCTTATTTACCCCGGCAGAAGCGGCCATTTTCGGCGGTATTCCTGCCATCATTGGTTATGCTTTGGGCCCAGTTGCCCTCTACTGGGTTCTGATGGAGCTTGCACCCCGCATGAAACAGTACCTGCCGGGCGGCAGCTCTCTAACAGATTTTGCCTGGGTACGATACGGCAAGTCCATGTACCTGTTTACCGTACTGCTTTCACTTTTTTATATGTTCGTTCATCTGGTGGCAGAACTAACGGCCATTGCCCTGGTCGCACAGCAGCTCTCCGGCATTCCATTGTGGCAGACTGCTCTGCTGGTGGGCGTGGGCACAGTGCTCTACACTGCATATGGCGGGTTGAAAGCGTCTATGTTCACAGATTCCGTGCAGATGAAAATGACTGTTTTCTTGCTGTTTCTGATCTCCTTATCCGCCATCAGCCTCTTAGGTGGCTGGCTGCAAGTCAGTATGACCGTCAGGGAAACAGTTCCCCAGCTTTTAACCCTCAATAATCCGGGCGGTATCCAGTACGGCTTCACACTGCTGCTGGCAGTCCTGGTCTCCAATGTCTTTCATCAGGGATACTGGCAGCGCGTTTATGCAGGCAGAGACAACGAAACAGTCAAAAAAGCCTTTCGCATTGCGATTCCTCTCGTGATTCTGATTATGCTGGTCGCTGGCCTGTTTGGCATCCTGGCTGCCTCCTTTGGCGCCGGCGAAACGCCTTCCACCGCTGTATTCAGTCTGGCAGGGATGCTCTTTCCTTCCTGGCTCCTGATTGCCATCTATATTCTGGCACTCCTGCTGGTAATGAGCACGGTGGATACGCTCCTCAATGCCATCGCTTCACTGGCAACTGTGGATAGGAGCAAAATGACCGGAATTGCACCTGAGCGACTTTTGTACCGATCCAGGATTTTTACAGTACTTTTGGTCTTACCAGCCATAGCAGTCGCAGCCCAAGGCTACAGTGTCCTCCAGCTCTTTTTAGCAGCCGACCTGATATGCGCCGGCGCCATTTTTCCGCTTTTTTACGGCTTGTACAATCCTTCCCACAATGAAAAGACCGCCCTGTGGGCGGCCATGGCAGGCATTGCTACGGGGATTCCCCTGTTTCGCAGCGGCCAGCTGCTCTTGAGTTTTCTCCTTGCCCTGATGGTTTCAATCATTGTTACCCAAGTGGGCGGATACTGGTCTAACCGCCACCAACCGGCGGGAAAATAGCAATCCGGTCTCCATTCTGGACAACATAATCCAGATCCTGCCGCCGATTCTTCACAAAAAACTGTTTGATCTCTTCTTTCGGGATCCCCAGGCGATCGAGCAGAGCTTCTGTCGTGCTGCCTTCATCCATCGTCAAGCGAAAGGGTGCTGAGCCGCCCCCTTCCGGGTGGTATTTACTAAGACTGGCATACAGAACTACATCTACAACAATCACGCTGATCATCCTTCCAGCGGCCGTACCTTCCGGTACGGCCGCTTTGTCGATTTTCTTATTGCCTTGCGGATCAATCCCAGATTTTTGCCAGTTCCTCATCAGGGATATCAAACACCTGGTTGTGGGGGGGCAGTTTCTCGTAACGCATAAATTCCGGGATCCTATGTTCTTCTTTTGAGATGCCGGCTTTCCGGTTAAATTCATTTTCCAGATCGGCAATTTCTTTACCGACTGCGGCAATATCCGCTACCGAGTAATTGGTACCCATAACCCCATTGACGGATTCCACCATACCTTCCATGCCTTCTGGAAAATCAATAATGGGGAAGGCGATGAACAAACAGTATCCGGTAGCATCTACAAAATTGGTTACATACTGGAATGTTCGGGAAAGATCCACTTTGCCTTCGGATACCAACGGATCCACCTTGCCACCCACCCCAGCGATTTCCGGTGCAATGGTATAGCCGGCGGTATGATCGGCTCCCATGGGGGAGGTGGCATAGGTCACCGCGATCCCTTTGACAGCCCGAGGTTCATACGCAGGCATTCCTTGTTTTTTCACAGTGGGAATCCGCACAACGCCAAAAGCCTGACCGGTGAATTCAGCACCGTTGCCCAGGATTCTGCCCAAAGGAGTTGCTTTACGCACCTCTTCCAGCAATTCCACCGCACCTGGCCCATCGCCAAATTCTTTTACACCCGCATCCATAGCCACCGCCAGGGTAACACCGGCTTCGATGGTATCGATACCGATATCGTTGCACTGATGCGTCAATTTTCCTACAATGTCCAGATCACCGATCCCACAGTTGGCACCGAGCGCCCAGGCCGTTTCGTATTCAATACAGGATACCATTTCCGATCCGTCTTCGTTCGGATAAACATTGGAGCAACGGATAATACAGCCAGGATGGCACCCGTGCCCGGTTTCTCCGCCGCCTCGTTCCTTAACCCGCTCGGCAATTTTTTCTCCGCTGATTTCCGGTGCAGCGTCAAACGTACCGTAGCGGAAGTTATTGGTGGGCAAGCCACCCGCCTCGTTCAGAAGATTGATCAGTACCGCTGTTCCGTAACTGTTCAGGGCCCCATCTTTCTTTGTCAGGTCATGCTTTCGAATGGCATCAATCAGTTTTGTGCGACCGGTCTTAAAGAGCTCTTCGTTGGCAAAGCCCATACCAGGCGCGTTTTCATCATTGATGACCATTGCTTTTAGACCCTTGCTGCCCAAAACCGCCCCAAGACCACCGCGACCAGCATAACGGCTGGGACGCCCTTCAGTATCACTGAAGGCGATTCCGGCCATGGCCATGCGCTCTTCGCCGGCTGGTCCGATCCCCATAATGGCATGCTTGTTTTGAGGATAGTCCTTATAGAGCAGTTCTGCGGTTTCATACATTCCTTTGCCTTTGAGGTGTTCAGCTGGGAGCAGTTCTGCACCGTTTTTGTCAACCTTCAACATCCATTCATCTTCAGTGCACTGTCCTTCTACCACAATCGCTTTGATCCCCAATCGCCCCATCATCTGGCTGAAAGGAGTCCCGGCATTGGCTTCTTTGATACCACCGGTGAGAGGTGATTTACCCCCTACAGACAACCTTCCTGAACTGGGAGATGCTGTTCCCGTCACCATCCCGGGAGCAATAACAATCTTGTTATTGGGTCCCAAGGGGTGACAGAGCGGCGGAACTTCGTCTGCTACGAAATATGATGTGAATTGTCGCCCGCCCATCTGCTTGTACTTCTCTGGTACTGGTTCCTCATACACCTTCTTTTCTGTCATATTGACCCGGTAAATCTTGCTCATGGAGACACACCCTCCTTTGCTGAAATATATAAAGCCCCCGAAGGGGGGCAGTATACCATGATATTCCCCCTTGCATCAGTAGAAGACGGATTCATGTCCGGATCTTTCAAGGTACTATACCGAGGTTTGACTGCAATTTATTTCCATTCCATTAATATTTCGCCTAATTTCCTAGAAATCCTGCAATAAGAACCAGTATTTTACTTTTTCATCTTGGGGGGAAAAAAGCAGAGCATGAATATCCTGCTCTGCTGCTCACCCCTTATTTCAAAGCCTTCGCCATTTCTCTGCCCAGCTTGCGCGCATTCTCCAGTCCTTCAGGATCAGGATTCCACATGGCCCGGACCGGTTCGCCCACGAGGGAAAACCCGGCTTCTTCCAGCCATTTTGCAATAATGCCAGTCGATTCGCCGCTCCAGCCGTAACAGCCGAACGCCGCACCCGCTTTGTTCTTGAATCCCAGCCCCTTAATCATATCCAGGATACCGGCCACCGCATAAAGGATCCCTTTATTGATGGTGGGTGACCCTACCAGAATGCCTTTGGATTTAAATACCTCAGTGATTACATCGTTCTTGTCTGTATGGGCCGCATTGTATAGTTTCACAATCAGCTGTGGATCCTCTTCTTTGATGCCCTCAGCCACAGCCTCAGCCAGCCGCTTGGTGCCCAGCCACATGGTATCATAGATGATGCTCACCTGGTTTTCCTGGTAGTTTCTGGCCCATTCCAGGTACTGCTCGACAATCTGCAATGGTTCTTCCCGCCAGATCAAGCCATGGCTCGGGCAAATCATATCGACTGGAATTTTCATATCCAAAAGCTGGTTGATCTTTGCTTCCACCAGCCGGCTGAACGGATTGAGTATGTTGGCATAATACTTAATGGCTTCCTGAAAAAGTTCCGCCTGATCAACCCGATCTGCGTACATCTCTTCTGAGGCCATATGCTGACCGAACGCATCATTGCTGAAAAGGATGTTGTCGCCTGTCAGGTAGCAAAACATGCTATCCGGCCAATGCAGCATTCTTGCTTCCACAAACACCAGTTCCTTACTGCCCAGGCTCAGGGTATCGCCGGTTTTAACAGGCACAAAGTTCCAGTCCTGATGGTATAAGCCCTTTAGCGACTGTACTCCGTTTTGCGAACAGTAAATCGGTGTGTTTGGGATCTCTTTCATTAGCTCCGGCAATGCTCCGCTGTGATCTGACTCGGCATGGTTTGCCACGATGTAGTCGATGCTGTTGAGATCCACTGTTTCTTTGAGTTTCTGGACGAATTCTTTGGCATAAGGCCCCCAAACCGTATCGATGAGGACGGTTTTTTCATCCTGCACCAGATAGGAATTGTACGAGGAACCCCGGTGCGTGGACAACTCGGCACCATGAAAAGAGCGCAGTTCCCAGTCGATTTTGCCAACCCAGGTAATCCCTTGCTTCAATAAGAAACCCATGGTATACCTCCTTGTACAATATAGTTGTTTGGTTGCACGCTAATTCAAGGCTGAACTATGACAATCCCATAGGGATTCTGGGGTGATTTGGTTAATTATTCTCGTAGGCAGGGGGCTTCGACCATCCTTCTTTGGAAGCGTTCGCTATCCTGTTCAGAAGAGTGAAGTCCCTCCCATACGAGGTAGTCTTCTGATTAATCTGCCTCGTTTTTAGAGGTACAGGTCCGCCATCGAAACGTCATACCCTTTTGCTTTCATATACATAAACATCTGTGCCCGATGATGATAGACATGTGTAATCACTTCCAGAAGCCAACGGGCTTGCGTAACACCCGCTTCAGCGTAAAAAGCTTTGGTGGTCTCATTCAAGAATGCATGGACGCTGAGGGATTCCATGTACATGTTGAGATCCCGATAGCCTTTCACCATAAATTCTTTTACTTTCTCAATATCTTGCACTGCCACGGATTTTTCATATGCACTTACTTCTTCCTGACCTTTTTCCTGCATGATCAATAAATCCGCTCCGGGAACAGCTGCCAGATGCTGCACCGTCTCGCCCAATGTTCGCATCTCAGGAGATAGCCGGTAATCCCAATCCTCCATCTTGATCTTATCCGTCAACTTTAGCACTGAATTAATTACATGGTGGAGATCTGCCAGCATCATGCTCCTGATCTGCAGGGTCCCGCTCATTTGAACCGCCTCCCTTTATGATATGCTTCCGCATTCTTTCTTTTATCTTATCATATCCCTTCCCCGGATAAAACCCCTCTCACAATCCCACAGGTCACTGATTTATGAAAGTACTGTATCTGCAGAAATATTTTTGTTTTTGAATACTTTACTTTCTTTGTGCAGGAGGGGACTGCGGGCAAATGGCGAAATTATACAATAATATTATGCCAATTTTAGATTCAGTACAATCATTCACAGGCAGCTGGAGGAACACTAATGAGCGAAGCCATGATGCAATGGATATCTTGGATCGTTCTGGCTGGCGTACTGACAATGGTGGCCACAGGGAAAGCAGCCATTGATAAGGTCGCCTGGGCGGGGTTGATGCTTCTTGCCCTGCTGCAGGTCGCCCCCTTGCCGGTTTTGCTTTCAGGGTTCGGCCATCCTGCCCTGATTACCATCGTCGCTGTGATGATCATGAGTGAAGGGATTGCCGCTTCTGGTGTTTTGTCTGGGCTGGGACTCAAGATCGCTTCCCGCACCAGCACGCTCCAAGGTCAGATTCTGGCTACATCCCTGCTGGCCGCATTTTTGTCGGCATTTATGAACAATGTCGGCGCTGTTGGTCTCGTTTTAAACACAGCGACACGCATGGCTGATCGCGCCAGGGTACATCGAGGGATTTTCGGGATGCCCCTTGCGTTCGCCTCCATCCTGGGTGGAACTTTGACCCTGATCGGCAGCGCCCCCAATATTATCGTCGCTGGCTACCTGCACTCCATCACGGGACAAAGTTTTAGAATGTTTGATTTTGCACCGCATGGTTTAGCGATCATCGCTTCGTTTGTGCTCTTATGGCATCTCAGTCTCCGTCTCGGGTTTTCTCCCATTCGGAACATGCCGTCCCTGCAGAATCCTCATCCTGTTGAAGTTTCTGCCCCGTCCCAGCCCGGACTGCTGGCAACACCTAAGCGTCGGGCCACTGTAATCATCGTCACCGCAGCAGTTCTGTTGGTGAGCATCGGTCTGGTTGCACCCCCCGTAGGATTCGGCAGCGTTGTTCTGCTTCTGATTATTGCCGGGGTAATAAGCTCGGCTGAAGCATACACGAGCATCGAACTGCCCATTGTTGTCTTTCTAGCAAGCATGATTGGCATCGGCCAGGCTCTGGAGGCTACCGGTGCCCTAGCTCAGCTTTCCGGCAATCTCATTCCCTTTGTTGGACAGCTCTCGCCAATGACGTTGCTCATTGTCATTTTTTTCACTGCCGTCGCCTTTGCCAATGGGATCAATAATGCCGCTGCTGCAGTTGTGATGGCGCCCATTGCTGCCGGCCTGGCTGCACAGACTCCGGGGGTCACTGTCCAAGCAGCCCTGATGTGTGTCGCTGCCGGTGCAAATCTGGCTCTGGTGCTGCCCACTCATCAGGCAGCCTTGCTGGTGCTCAGCAAAGCGCCATTTAGTATACCCATATACATTCGATCCGGACTGGTTCTGACGCTTGTGGCTGGACTAGCCGCTGCCAGCATAATCATTCTGGTCTGGAATTAACAAAAGGAGGGGTTGATAGTGTTTTTCAGTCATATTTACAGCCCGGGGCTGGCGCAGAGCTCCTATGTAATCGGTGGGAAAAAAGGTTGCCTGGTAGTTGATCCCAGCCGGGATATTCAAAAATATCTGGACCAGGCAAAGGCATTTGGCCTGCCAATCACCGGAATCATTGAAACACATCTGCACGCTGACTTCATCTCAGGCCATATGGATCTGGCGGTAGAGACAGGAGCGACCATCTATGTATCCAAAGCAGCCAACTGTGAATTTCCTCACGTTGGTATAGCCGATGGTGAAACATTCGCTCACGATTCATTTTTGATTACGATGCTGGAAACTCCCGGCCATACTCCAGAAGGTGCTGTATTTTTTGTTGCGGACAAGGAGCGCTCTGATGAAGCGATTCTGGCATTTACGGGGGATACTGTGTTGGTGGGTGATGTGGGCAGACCCGATCTGTTTCCGGATATAAAAAAAGAACTGGCAGAAAAATTGTATAACAGTATCGGAAAACTTAGAGAGTGGGGAGATCACATCGAAGTCTATCCTGCTCATGGTATGGGCTCTTTGTGCGGTCGCAATCTCTCTGCCAAACTTTGGACCACCATGGGTATTGAGAAGAAATTTAATTATGCTTTCCAGATCAGCGCCCAAGATGATTTTGTCAAAGAACTCCTCACCGGTATGCCAGAAGCCCCGGATCATTTTTCTCGCTGCTCTGAAGTGAATCGCAAAGGACCAACGCCGGTGAAAGATCTGCCCATACCCAAACCCATCGGACCCGATGCATTTATGAAGAAAATGAACGAAGGTCATCTGGTGATTGATGCCCGCAGCTTTGTAGAATTTGCCGGGGCGCATATCCCAGATTCATACGCAATCCCTTTGCAGGGCAAATTCAGCACATTTGCCGGTTGGGTAGTACCCTTCGATCAGCCACTGCTTCTCGTAGTAGCAAATGACAGTGATCTGAAGCAAGCTTTGCTGGGCTTACGCGCAGTGGGGTTCGATAACATAGTGGGCTATCTAGGCGGCGGTATACTGAAATGGATCAATGGGGGACTTAAGACAAATCGGATTGATACCATCTCAGTCCATGAACTCAACGCTGTTTTGGAAAACCCGGATTACACGGTACTTGATAACCGCCAGCTCGGTGAATGGCAAGAAGGACATATACCCGGCACCATCCATGCTCCTGCACCGGATGTTCGTGAGCGCTATCTAGAATGGGACAAAGAAAAACCCATCGTCACATTCTGCAATACAAGCAACCGATCCATTCTGGCGGCAAGCCTACTGAAACAGAAAGGCTTCAAGCATGTCTTCAATATGGTAGGTGGAATAACTGCCTGGGGTGCAGCTGGTTTTCCCCTGACCACCAAAGAATAGGGAGTGATATCGCGTGTTGTCTGGACTCTATGAATCAATCTTTGTAACACCCTGGCCCTGGTGGGCAGGTGGACTGGCCATTGGCCTGCTGGTTCCGGGGCTCTACTACTTTCAGAATACAGCCCTTGGGGTATCCACCGGGTACGGGAATATCCTGAAAATGATGCTTCGAGGGAAAAAACCCCTCACCTGGCTGGAGAAGGACAGTTTCAAAGATGTTTTCGGCTGGCGTGTTTACTTCATTGCCGGGATCATCATCGGGGCTTTCATCTCTGCCCGCCTCAGCGGACGCCCCTTGCTGACAGGTGAAATGGGCGTGTTAACTGGTAGTACCGCCTGGCCGACTGTAATATATGGCGCGATCCTGCTTGCCGGTGGCACCCTCTTGGGTTTGGGAGCACGAATCGCCGGCGGCTGCACATCCGGCCACAGCATTCACGGCCTGGCTACACTGCAGCTTTCAGCCCTTGTGGTTACCATTGGATTTATCTTCATGGGAGCAGTCACTACTTACATCGTGCGCTTTCTCCTGCTGGGGGGTGTTATACCATGAACCAAAAGAGTGCACTATTGTTGTTTGGTGTTTTCTTCGGCTTTGCCCTCAGCCGTGTCGGAGCCGGAGAGTACGATCTCATTTACGGAATGTTTACTGCTACGAATCTGAAACTGGCCTGGGTGATGATTACAGCAATCATCACCGGATACATTGGCATGCGCTGGCTGGCTTCAAAAGGTAACCTTACCAAAGGTGGCGAACCGATAAAAGTCAACATCAAACCGCTCCGGAACACCAGCCTGCTGGGCGGTGCAATTTTCGGAGTCGGTTGGGGACTCTCAGGTGCCTGTCCCGGAACGGTTCTGGCGCAGCTTGGCGAAGGAAAAGTGTTGGGACTGTTTACAGCCTTTGGTCTGATTCTCGGCACCTACATCTATGCCTTGCTTGTAAATAAGTATCCGAATCTTTCCGATTAAATTGAAATAAAAAAAAGGAAGAGGGGAGAGCACAATCAGCTCTTTCCTCTTCTTATCGTTTACGTAAGCCGTTTTCCAGAAAATCCAGCAGCCATCGAGAAACTTGCTCATAATCTTGAAGATGGATCTGCCCGCTGATTTCGGAAAGATTCTGCAGAAAAAACATCAGGATATCATTGACTTGTTCTGCGGGAATATCGTCGCGAACCTCTCCTTTTTCCATCGCATCCCGCACGAGATGCAAAAGACGGTCTCGGTTCTCCAGTCGATAGCGAGTGAATACCATGCTACGCAATTCGGTATTCCCCTCCCGAAGCATAGACTCCGCAAACTGCTGAAAAAGCGGCCGGGCCTCGACATACGCTAAAGCAGCAGTAATTTGTTGCTGTAGAAGCGGGAAAAGAGACTCCTCCTGCTTCTGCAAGAACCCGTGGTCCTCCATGTACTGCCATTTCCCGGCGATCACCTTTCCTACCAGTGCCATATACAAATCCTCTTTACCCTGATAATGATGGTAGAAGGATCCTTTACTGATACCTGCTCTTCGCAGAATTTCATTGAGGGATACACCATCAAACCCTTTTTGCGCAAACTCCCCCATCGCAATATCTTCGAGCCTTTTGTAATTATCCACGGGGCCACCTACAAATTCAGTTTGCGACGAAATAGACCGAACACAGCCACAGTAATTGCTGTGATATATACAATCCCTAACAGCAGGTACTGGTTGTAGCTAAGGTAATGCAACCCTTCACCTCGAAAGATGATGCCAATCATTTTGGCCGGCCAGAAACCGGGGGCGAAGGCAAACAGAAACTCCTTTAGATCATAGAAGAACAACCCCATTAAGGGAAACAAGGAGACAACCCCGAAGCCTTTCATGATGGCAAACCCCTCAACTTTGT
Organism: uncultured Candidatus Sumerlaeota bacterium; assembly: GCA_964503545.1. GTDB lineage: Bacteria > Bacillota > SLNR01 > SLNR01 > SLNR01 > JAXGQE01. Next base: position 2,093 of record CAZDAI010000050.1, on the reverse strand, counting down.
TAGAAGCGAAAGAGTTGATTAAGAAACCAACAACCGGAGTCCCGCCTGCGATCAGCAAACTGACTGAAATGGCCTGAACGATCGTGATTTCGATCAGTTCCGTAAACCAGATGATAAATAGGGCTGCAGCAAAGGTCATCAGCGATGCCATGACCAGTCGCACAGACAAAAAGCGGTTCACTTCCAGAGGGGTAACCTGAATCCCTGTCAGGATATTGTCATCGCGATCCTCCAGAATGGAAAACCCGATCACAGCGCCATAAATAGCAGGACAAAAGAGCAGCAGTCCTACCAGCACAATATCAGAAATCGCAGCAAGCATGAAACCGCTTTGCTCTGCCACATAGGGAATCAGATAGCGCCCTACAAAGGCAAAAAGGACGGGGTAAACCAACATGAAGACCATAAACGGATCTCGCGTCCACTTCTTGACCTCACTGGATACAAATTCACCCATCATCAGCTACCACTCTCCTTTGCAGCAAATCTGTCAAATCCAGCGCGAATTACTTGGAATACTACAAGAGAAAGCACGATCAGATAAATTATCGAAGCAATGACTTCCCATGTTTCCGGTCCGTTCACAGCTGCAGTCATCAATGTCAGCAATGCTTTGGTTGGCAGTGCATACAAAGCTTTGGAGAATGTCTCATTTTGAATCAGGCCAACAAAGTCCAGAATTACCGGGATCCCCAGAAAAATGTTGAACAGAAGGAGGTTAATCAGCATACCGGTAAAATCCCGAGAACGATAGGTGAGCCAATATCCAATCATGGAAAACTGGATAACACCCAAAATAACGGCTCCCAGCAGAATTAGAATATTCACAGACGCATCTCGTACCAGATAGGCATACGCCAATAGAATGACCATGGTCATTAGGCTCGATGACATGTTGGCAAAAACCTTGGCCAAAATGAATTCTTCTTTTGAGATCGGAGCCACCAGCATTGTTTTCAGTGTAGACTCCTGTTTTTCATAGTACACCGTAACCCCGATCATGATTCCGGCCATTGCCATCACATCAAAATACAGCACTACAACCAGCATCATCCCTACCTCCGCTGCTTCAGTGAGGTGGAGTACGAGAATCCAGATCAGAGCGACAAATATTCCAGCAGCCAGAATATTGTATTTCTTCATCCGGATCAGTTCGCCGCGTGTTAGTGCTGCCAGATTATTCACTTTGCTTCCCTCCCGTAACTTTAATGAATATGTCATCGAGAGTGGTTTCTTTGCTGTGCATCGTTATGATTTTGTGGTTCCGAACAAGGGTAAAAAAGTCCTCATTAGCACCTAGGCCGTCCAGATCAAAGGATTTCTTCTCCACACTGTCACCGTCATACTCAACCTCAACAGTACGCTGACCGTATTTCAGTTTCAACGCATGGGGATCAGCGCTTTCTACAATGTTCCCGTCAGCCATAAATGCCACCCGATCGCAGAGTTCGTCCACATCTCCCATTAGATGCGTGGTGAGAAGCACAGTTCCGCCGCCTTCTTTGAATTCCCGAATCATATCCTTGACAATCCGGGCGTTGGTGGGATCCAGGCCATTGGTTGGTTCATCCAAAATCAGAACCTTGGGATCATTGAGCAATGCCCGCACAAAATTCATGCGGACCTTCATTCCTTTGGAAAACTCAGCAATTTTCTTGTCCTTATCCTTGAATAGCCCCAGTCTCTTCATAATCTCATCTGTGTCCGCATGTTTGCGGTAGAGCCCTTTGAAGAAACGGATGTTTTCTTCCGCGGTCAGTTTGGAGAAATGAACCGGCATCTCAAAGCCAACCCCGATGGTCTCATAGAAATCTTTGCCAAAGGTGCGCAGATCCTTACCTTGGAACTCCACGGTACCCTGATAGTTCCGAAGAAGTTTGATAAGGATTTTTTGCGTGGTGCTCTTTCCCACACCGCTAGGGCCCAGCAGGCCAAAAATTTCCCCATCATGAACCTCAAAAGACATGCCGCGAATTGTATCGTCCTTGTTGTTCGGATAGCGGAAGCGCAGATCATGCACTTTGAACATACCAACACCGACCTTTCAAAAATGGAATTAGACCGATCGGTCTAATTCCATTTTATATCCATTG
>CAZDAI010000049.1:0-13321 GCA_964503545.1 uncultured Candidatus Sumerlaeota bacterium | reverse complement strand
TCATCGTTTCAACCATGTATTTTACTTTTTCCCGTACATTGTCTGCCACCTCATATATCCGTACACCGTAACCCACAATAATGTTCAGCTGGATCACTATGGTATCATCCTTAATACTGACGGTCACACCGCGGCTGAGATTTTCACGCCCCAGCAATTCCACCAGTCCGTCCTTTAAGCGTTTGGAGGCCATGCCAACAATCCCGTAGCACTCTACGGCTGCAACACCAGCGATGGTTGCCAAAACCTCTTCAGTGATTTCAATGCGCCCGTATTCTGTGACAATTTCCTTACTCATGGCTGTAAAGCCTCCTTCAGCCTTTGGTATCCATTATCCCTGATTATATTCAATCCTAATTACTTTTCGCCCACTGGGGGCCGATTTCCTGCCTCTTGTTCTGCAACCATGATGTGCACATTGAGAAAAAATCACCTCTTGCATATGCAGGTTGACCATGGTAAAATGGTGTAGTGCTCAATCGGACATCAATTGAGAACTTTGCAGCGTCGTCAGGGAGGTGGAATCAGTGTCAGCAAAGTGCGATATATGTGGGAAAACCAAAATCTCCGGCCATAAGGTCAGTCACAGTAACATCAAGACCAAACGTACCTGGGCGCCGAATACACAGCGTGTCAAAGCGATTGTAAACGGGTCAACCCGCCGGATCAGCGTCTGTACCCGTTGCCTGCGCAGCGGAAAAGTGCAGCGTGCTGTATAGTGTTGGAGCTTATAAAAGGACTTGCATACTTTGCAAGTCCTTTTTATTTATGACAAAGGCCGCCCATCGTCCGGGCTGATTTCTGCCAGGCTGATCAATTCCCGAATATCTGCATCACTGAAGTTGACTACATCACCGCAAAAGTGGCAACGTACTTCTGCTCCTCCGTCCTCTTCGATCATTTCCAACAGTTCATCTTTTCCCAGACCCAATAGGACGGATGCCGCGCGATCCCGGGAACAGTTGCAGGAAAACCTCAATTCCATGGTCTCGAGGATTTTCAGATCCATTTCGCCAAACAGCTGTTCAATGATTTCTTCTGGCGCCAGACCGCTCTCGAACAGCGAACTGATAAAATTTAAACGGCCCAACCGTTCTTCGATTGCTTCAGCTAAACCCGGACGCGCTTCCGGCATCAACTGGACCAGGAGACCACCGGCAGCTTTGACCGTTCCCGCCGGTTCTACCATGACACCCAGGGCTACAGCGGAAGGGATTTGTTCAGAGCTCGCCAGATAAAAGGTCAGATCCTCACCGATTTCACCGCTGACCAGTTTGGATATTCCGGTGTAGGCTTCCTTCATTCTCAGATCGTATGTGACATACATATTGCCCTCGTTACCTACTGCAGCGGCCACATCCAGCTTTCCGTGGTCATTGAGGGGAACAAAGACATGAGGTTCCAGTGCATAGCCCCGGATCGTACCATGCCGGTCAGCTTGAACGATCATCCCATTGATGGGGCCGTCTCCAGCTACCCGAACTGTTACAACACCGTCTTCTTTCAGCAAAGCACCCAACATAGCAGCTCCGCTTAATGTTCTGCCCAAAGCGGCGGTCACAGTGTGCCAGGTATCATGCCTGGCCCGCGCTTCTTCCACCAGCTCTGTGGTTCGAACGGCCAGGATTCGTGCTTCCCCCTGTCCGATCATTGCCCGAACCAGATAATCTTTCATGCAACATTCCTCCATAAAGGTTGTATCTCTTACCAATGGTGTATTATATCACAAGTTCTTCTCTCATTCCAGCCATAAGGCAATCTCCACAATGTTATGACGATACCCAGGATGCACCAGGTTTCAGACTCATGAGCATCCAATCTCCCGGTTCAAATCATACCCTGCTTCTCTGTGAATTTCATCGATGAGATTTGTTAAAAGTTCAGCTTCCATTTTGCCCAGACCTGCCAAAGGAAACAAGGGGGCAACTTTCAACCCTTGTCTAGCTAGGGCAACCGCCTCTTTCGGATCCTGATGTACATGCCAAGCGTAATATGCCTTAACCCGCATTCCATTGACATCTTCATCTCGCTGGAGGATTTGTCCGGCCCGTTGGTAATACTTCGCTGCTTTTTCGGCATTTCCCGATATGGCTGCCACAAAACAGAGCTCATAATAGAGTGACGGCAGCATCAGCTCAGGAAATTTACCAAGACTCAGCTCCAGCTGCTCAGCTAAAGCAACAACCTGCCCTGTATCTTTGTTGTCCACAGCCTGAAAGTAGCGGTAGATTAGAAGCGTCAGATCATAAATACCCACCACTCCTACGGGCCAGGCGGTAGGCAGCTTTAGATCTTTTGGCCGAATCCCGCCAGCAAGCTGTGCTGTAAGTTCATTGATGGCCACCATCTTTTCTGCAGCGGGTTTTTTCAAAATCAGACCCAGCAATATGGCACCGTCTGTGAGATTGTTTCCCACAGTAAGCGGTAGTGAATTGTTCACTGCCAGAAATAATGAGGCGCCACCTAAAATCAGCAAAAAGAAACGTCCGCTGTCATTGGTGATCCAATAAGCCTGAGCCGTCCAGGCCAAAAAGACAGTTGCATAGTTGGCCAGCAGTCCGCCTCCAAAATAAAGCATCTGCTGCCATTCTGTCAATTCAGTCTGGGGTGGGAGCATGGCACACAGCCCGCCGTACCCACGGTTACGCAGAATGGAAAAGCGCATTCTGCCGTTTTCATAATTCCAGGCAAACACACCGACCCGATAAGAGATCAATTGATAGCCAAAGAGTCTACCCAAAAGGCAGTGCCCCATTTCGTGAATGTGAATGCTTGCGACCACACCCAATACCAAATAAACCAACAGCTGCACCAGTGCAATTGGGTCAAACAATCCGGAAAACCGCACTAAGCCCATCCGCAAAACATAGAGAAAACCCAGTCCTGCTACTGCATTGATCAGCAGAGGAGCCCAGGTTTTCCATTTTCCTTTTGCAAAATTATTCTTTTTCTCTATCATCGCTGCCACCGCCTCATCGAGCAGGTCAACGCTGCTTAACCACGTAAATCCAAGATTGCCTGACGGATATCCGGCTGGCCGTATATGGCTGAGCCAGCAACAATCTGATCCGCCCCGGCGGCTTCAACCTGTCGTGCTGTCTCCGGGTTGATTCCCCCATCGACACTGATGCGCGTCGTCAATCCCCTCGCATCAATCATTTGCCGCAGTGCCTTAATTTTCGGTAATACGGCCGGAATGAACTTTTGACCGCCAAAACCGGGATTCACTGACATGATCACGACAAAATCCAAATCCGGCAGAATGTACTCAATCGTACTCAAATGGGTGGCAGGGTTGATTCCGACCCCCGCCAGCACACCTTCTTCCTTGATTGTATGCACAGCACGATGCAGATGCACGCAAGCCTCAACATGAAAGGACAGGTGTTCTGCACCAGCGCGGATAAAGTCTTGCAGATACCGATCCGGTTCTTTGATCATCAGGTGAACATCCAGCGGCAGGGCCGTACGTCCTTTTAGCGCTTCTACCACCAGGGGTCCAATAGTGATATTCGGAACAAACTGGCCATCCATCACATCCACATGCAAAAGATCTGCACCAGCCTCCTCAACCCGTTTCACATCTTCCAGCAACCGACCAAAATCAGCTGATAGAATAGAAGGAGCAATCTTCATGTTCAGTACCTCCGCTCTCGGTTCATGATTTCTTCCAGAAACGAAACATAGTTATGATAACGGTCAAGATTCACTCCCTGCTTCTTGCCCACAGCTTCTTTTACAGCACAATCCGGCTCCCGGTAGTGTACACACGATGCAAAACGACAACCGGAAATAAGCGGCACCATCTCTGGGAAAAAGAATGCCAACTCACGGGGTTCCATATCAGGAAAATCCAATACGCTAAAGCCAGGGGAATCGGCCATAAAACCGTTTTCGCCAATCCGCAGCAGTTCCACATGCCGGGTCGTATGGCGTCCCTGGCCAGATTTACTGCTCACCGAACCGGTTGCCAGTCCCAGGGTTGGTCGGATTGCATTAAGGATCGATGATTTGCCGACACCGGATGGACCTGCCAGCACTGAGATCTTGTTTTGACAGGCGTCTTTTATAAGAGCAATGCTTTCGGGATCATGGATACTGGTAGGAATCACCGGATAGCCAATTTGCCGATAGGTCTGCACCAGTTCCTGAATTCTTCTTTGTTCATCAGGATCCACATCCGCCAGTAGATCATACTTGTTGATGCATATCACAGCTTCGAGCTCTTTTTCCTCCAGAATCACCAGCATCCGATCCAAGAGATTGCGGTTAAGCGTCGGTCGAGTGGCTGCTAACACCACAAAAACCTGATCCACATTGGCAATCGCTGGCCGGACCAGTACATTGCGGCGGGGAAGAATTTCCTCAACAACACCGGTGTCCTCTCCCGTGATTTGAATGCGCACATGATCTCCTGTCATGATCCCATGCTGCTTTTTTCTGAAGCGGCCACGCAAAGTGCACAGGTAGACATGTTCGCCAACCGCTACCTGGACATAATTGCTCATGGCTTTGACAGCCACACCATCTTGCATACATCAACCCCCTCAGCTAATCTCCCTCGAATCGCGTAATACGCCATTTACATATATTTTGATCAACGCTTTCTCGCCAACCCATTCCAGGTCCAGATCGAAAGAGTCACCCCGTGGCCAGGTCGCCGTATAAATGGTCCGATAGCGATTCACATCCAGCAAATCCACTCGGATCTGTTGGGAATCAGGCCCCGAAGAAGGCACATCAATCCGGATGGTACGTTGATTCAAAGGTTCTGAAACAACAATATCCGGACGGGTACTGACCGTAAGATCCACTTTCAATCCCTCTGTAACCGTAGCTCCAGTGCCCGGAGACTGCCGTGTGACAATACCATGAGCATAAGGACTGTCCGGATCCTCGATGATGCGGCCCACAGTCAGATTTCGGTCTGAAAGAGCCCGCTCCGCATTGGCTAGATACAGACCCACCAGATCCGGAATCGTCACCGCCACCGGTTCTGGCCCAAGACTGACCACTAGATTGATGGGAGAGTCTTTTCGTACCGCATCAATGTCCGCCCTGGGGTTTTGGTCAATCACATAGTCCTTTGCAATGGTGGCATGGAAGATTTCTGTTACCGTTCCAACTTTCAAATTATCATTGGTCAAAGCCAGTTCAGCATTAACCAATTTCATGCCGATCACATTGGGAACCGGGACCATCTCCGGTCCTTTGCTGACAATCAGCGATACAGGCAATGAAGGTTTCATCAGTTCATCAGGACTTGGATCTTGGGCCACAACATAATTGGGCAACAAATCACTATGAACCTCCCCAACGACCCGGTAGGTAAGTCCTGCATCTTCCAGCTCATCTGCCGCCATAGCCAGGCTCATACCCGTTACATTAGGTGCTGCCACTTCTGGTACTTCCAAAAAATCACGGATTTGGATGACACCGGCAACGATCAGGGCGCCGATTAATCCCACCATAACCATAATGGCCAGCACTTTCTTGGGATTGCTGCGCAACCAGATTCCCCATTGCTGCCAGATCGTTTTTTTTCCGGCCTGGCCTGTCATACCGCCGTTTGTGATTCCGGGAATCACTTGGGTTATGCATGGATCATCGTCTGTGCCATCAACTTCACCCATGTGCGGGTCGTCGGCAAAATTGCGCAGATCTTCTACCATGTCCATAGCCGTGGCGTACCGGTGTTCCGGTTCTTTCTCCATCGCTTTCAGGACAATTCTGTCCAGAGTCAATGGGATTCCAGGCTTGATTTCCCGGGGGGGCTTTGGCTGCTCACGAATATGCTGCAAAGCAACCGTAATGGGGCTCTCTCCCTGAAAGGGCAGTTTTCCTGTTAACATCTCATAAAGCGTTACCCCGGTTGCATAGATATCTGACTGCTTGGTGGCATGACCACCGCTGGCCTGTTCCGGTGAAAAATAGTGCACAGAACCAATGACCGATTCTGTGTATGTCAGTGTTGTACTTGACACAACACGTGCCAGACCGAAATCGGTTACTTTGGCGCGACCGTCGTCTGCAATCAGGATGTTATGGGGTTTTATGTCGCAGTGGACGATTTCATTGCGATGAGCATGCGCCAAAGCCAGTCCGACCTGCACCGTGTACCGAATTGCCTCTTCCAGGGGCAGGGGTGCCCGTCGGCGGATCACCGATTTCAATGTTTCACCTTTGATGTATTCCATAACGATGTAATGAGTGCCGTTTTCCTCACCCACATCGTAAATGTTGACAATGTTGGGATGGGAAAGGCTGGCTGCCGCCTGGGCTTCTCGCCGGAATCGCCGAACAAACTCCGGGTCATCTGCAAACTGGGGTTGGAGTATTTTCACAGCAACAATTCTGTCCAGGAGAGTACAGCGGGCTTTATAGACCAAAGCCATCCCGCCGCGTCCAATTTCTTCAATTATCTCGTATCGGTTGCCTACTATCTGACCAATCATCCAGCCACCCCTCCAGCAATCATTGCCAAATACCTGGTTTTTTGCATACCCATCCGCCTATTTTTTCAATTCAGAATTATTCTCCACTGAAACAGCAATCAGCGTGATGTTATCATGGCCGCCTCGTCGTAGAGCTTCTTCACCCAGCTGAGTGCATAAATCATTCATATCCCGGGAAGCGCCGATCATTTCTGCGATCCGCTCATTCTTCACCATATTGGAGAGCCCATCAGAGCAGATCAGGATCCGGTCATTGACCACCAATTCCAGCGGGATCAGATCTGCTTCTAGAAAAGGTTCTATTCCCAAAGCCCGGGTCAGCATATGTCGGTAAGGATGAAACAAAGCCTCTTCTTCGGTGATCTTGCCATCTCTTACCCATTCCTGGCCGAGGGTATGGTCCATCGTAATCTGCTGAAGATTTCCATTTCGATACAAGTAAGCCCGACTGTCACCGGCATGGGCGATCAAACCCTGTCTGCCCCATAGCGCCAGCATCGTTAAGGTTGTCCCCATACCGGTCAATTCAATTTCGGTATCCGCCCGCTGTCGCACCGCCCGATGGGCTGATAATATAGCTCGGGATAATGCATTTCGACAATCTTCTTGATTAGAAATAGTTGTCGAAGCAAGTTGGCCCACGATCGTCTCCACAGCTGTTTGACTAGCTACTTCACCACCGGCACTGCCGCCAATTCCATCAGCCACCAAAAAGAGATAACCTCCATCGGCTACGGGAGCAATCTGATAGTAATCCTCATTATTCTTCCTGACAAGACCAACATTCGTCCACCCACTATATGCTATCACGGCTTGTTCACGCCTCCCCTGTTCTGCTGTTCGGGTGCAGTCTTGCGGCGCAGCTGCCCGCAGGCTGCATCAATATCAGTGCCAAGTTCCCTGCGCACAGTAGCCGGAATTCCTCGACTGGTTATGATCTGTAAAAAGCGTTGAATCACATCATCACTGGAACGCCGATATCCTCTCTCGGCCACCGGATTCAGAGGGATCAGATTTATATGACAGTGGATACCCCGCACTTTTTCCACCAAAGCCTCGGCAGCCTCTCTACTGTCATTGACTCCTTCGATCAGTGCATACTCGAATGTGATGCGCCGACCGCTGGTCTGAGCATATGCCCGGCAGGCGGCTAAGAGCTCCGCCACTGAATAGATTTTGTTCACCGGCATGATTCGGCTGCGCACTGCATCATCTACGCTATGCAGAGAAACTGACAGGTTCACCGGAATTTCCTCTTCTGCCAGGCGATAAATCTGCGGCACCAGACCGCAGGTTGACAAGGTCATCCGCCGATAACTCATATTAATTCCTTGGGGATGATTCAGAAGCCGCAGAAAACGCAGCACATTATCATAATTCTCCAACGGTTCCCCTGTGCCCATAATCACCAGACTGTGCATTCGCTCACCTTTGGGAATATCGAGACGATGAACGGCCGCTACCTGGTGGGCTAATTCACCAGCAGACAGATTCCGGACCAGCCCACCTAGCGTTGAGGCACAAAAATCGCATCCCATCCGACACCCTGCCTGAGATGAGATACAGATACTCGCTCCATAATGATACCACATCAGCACACTTTCCACACCCTGTCCATCAGCAAAGCCAAACAAATATTTGACCGTTCGGTCATGGTGTGAGACTTGGCGAGTCAGCACCTCAACGGGCTGCAAAGGCAGAATTGCCTGGAGCTTTTGACGCAGGGCTTTGCTGAGATTGGTCATATCATCCCAGCTTTCGGCATGCCGTTGATGAAGCCACTGGAAAATCTGCCGGGCCCGAAAAGGTTTTTCACCCAGCATCTGGATTCTTGCTGCGATTTCTTCCGGAAACATGCTTCGGATGTCATTTGCTATGTCCTGTCTTTCCTGATTCATACCTGCACCTCCGGCAGCCTGCACAACCTCAAAAACGCACATTTAAACATAGTTATTCAACATCTGCAGATAATTCCCTTTTCAGGGCAACCGCCCCTGCCCAAACAAAAAACCCGCCAGACGGCAGGTTGCTTTCAGTTTGTTTAGATTTTATACAGATACCAGATGCAAGTCTTCACCTCAAATTTCAGTTCAAACACCTTTTCTTCACCATCGATCCATTCCTGGCACCGATAGCCCAGCATCCTGTTTCCGGCGAATTTGTCCTCATACCGCTGTACAATACGGTGGATCCGAATGTTGTGAGTGCGCTTCCCATCTTTCCACAAAAAGCGTAGGGGCGTCATCACTCCATCATGCGTGGACCAGGCCAGCATTCGTACAGGTTGCATCAGCGTTTTCATTTCCGCGCAGAAGCATGCCTTCTGCTTCGCCTCCTCAGGCGATAAATTCCGGATGACCTCCCGCAGAGGCAGAATCCGCACACCGGGCAGCTCCGGCAACCACTTTGTGCAATTAATCTTGTACCGCATTCCGGACAAATCATCTTTCTCCACCTCCCTGACTCTGTGTTTTTTATTATATCATCGAACATATGTTCTGTAAAGGGCCAAAATAAAAAAGGTTTTCTCTGCAGAAAACCGTGTGATTGTTATCCTTCCGCTATTTATTTTGATCTGCCAGCCAGTCTTTACGTAATATGGCATACTGTTTGACATCCCAATACCGTTTTTTGGCCAGGACTTTTTCCCGTATAACCCCTTCAAATCGCATACCAGCTTTCTCCATTACCCGCCCGGATGCCGGATTGTCCAAAAAGTGCATGGCCTCTACCCGATTGAGCTCCATATCGGCAAACACAAACACAAGCAGGCGCTTCAGCGCTTCTGTGCCAAGACCCTGACTCCAGTACTCTTCGGACAGGGCATAACCCACTGCTCCCCAAGAATTGGCGGGGTCAAATTGGGAAAAGCCAATTGAACCGATGACTCGGCCGCTTGCCTTAAGTACGATCGCCCATTGCCCAAGGCGGTCTTCATCTGCCTGTGCTTTGGCCCAATCAACAAACCAAAAGGAATCTTCACGGGTTTTGTGAGCATCCCAGGTCATGTAGCGGGCTACCTGAGGATTGCTGGCATAGCGAAAAACATCCTCGACATCGTCTCGAACAAAAGGCCGAAGCAAAAGGCGCTCTGTTTCTAGGATTGGGTTGCCTAAAAACTGCAGGCTCGGCACTGGTGGTTGGGTAAAATGCACATAAATACGGGAAGATGCCCCCCAGGGATGGAACCCGTCTGCCATGTAGGTCCAGCCATAGCGTTCATAATACCCTGTATGATCTGTGCTCAAAAAGACCCGCCCATAACCCATCGCCCCAGCCTCCTGGCGAGCATGCTCCAGCAGTTTGCCTCCCCAGCCCTGGCCGCGCCAATTCGGTGCTACATATAGGGCACATACCCAGGGCATGAGGTCCTGACGACTGATAAAGTCATTGGCAATCAATCCACAGCCACCTACTATCTCGCCATCTGCAAGCAGCAGATACCAGCGTGGGAGAGCCAGCCGACCCGCTGGACTGTTCCGCATGGCATCAGCATACAGGCGTCGGTCACTTTGCCATGTGTCCGCAAAAAAATCAATGGCCTGATCCGTATAATCCAAAATCTCATGCAATCCCGCAATGCGTACACTCACAGTAACATCCCCCCCAAGAAATGCCTGACATCTAGGAGATTTCCCCGTATGGGCCAAGATTCCTGCCGGAATAGACTGCCACCGATTTCCATTCGTGACGAGAAAGGAAACCTGCTCATTGACACGAATCCTCTCTCTAGAATTTTCGACGGGCAGGTTATCGGTCGAAATGCCAAATAGCTGATTAATGATTCATATCCCTATTCTATGAAAATGAAACTTCGCTGTAAGATTTTCCCCTTGGCTGCGTCTTATATACAGGAGGTGTCCCTGTGCCTGATATTGAAACCCTGTTTCGCAGTTATCATCGTGAAATCTATCTGTATATTTACAGCCTGTCCGGTGACAGCGCCACGGCCGATGACATTGCCGCTGAAACTTTCCTGAAGGCATTCGCTGCCATCCGCGGTTTCCGTGGCGAATCGAGCATTCGTACCTGGCTCTATCAAATCGCAAAAAATACATATTACTCCCATATTCGGATAAATCAGCGTTATGTTCTCACCGGCACATTTCCAATCCAACAGGCTTATGATGATGCATCCTCTGCGCTGTTGGCAGCTGAAGTGCTGCAGGCAGTGGATGCTGCACTTAACAATCTCTCATCGACGTATCGGGAAGTGTTTGCCCTGCGTGTTTTTGGCGAGTTGGGCTTTGTGCAGATCGGACAGCTGTTTGGCAAAACGGCCAATTGGGCATGTGTCACATACCACAGAGCCCGTACTCGGATTCGGGAGGAAATGGAGGATTTCTGATGAAATTAACCTGTAGCGTTGTTCAGGATCTGCTGCCCTTGTGCCAGGAGCAGATCGCCAGTGCTGAAACATGTGCACAAGTGCAAAAACACCTGGAACTCTGTCAGGATTGCCGGCACCAGCAGGCAGAGCTTTGTGCTTCTCTAAAGACTGCCGCACCGGTCAGTGATTTTCCGCTGCAAAAGTTGCGTACAGCAATGCGCCGCAAAAAATTGAAGACCTCATTGCTTGCTCTGATGCTCTCTCTGGCATTGGCAGTGATGATCCTGGCCCGCCTGACAACTCCAGCGTATCTGCCACGGGAAAACATTATCCGCATCAGCACTGCAGATGACTACATTCTGGTTCACTTTTCAGAGAAAGTGTCCGGATACAACATCACCAGCTATCCTGCCGATGATGGCAGCGCCAGCGTTTTGCATCTCACTCCCTGGGACAGCGTCTGGAATCGCTCCATCATCAAGAACTCTCTGGACACGATCATCCTGAATCCAGATGGTAATCCGGTAGCAGCTGTGTATTACGCACCTGCCAATGGACAGGAGCATACTCTCATCTATGGCACTGATCTCTATCCCACCGGTGGGGTAATTGTTCTGCCGCGTCTTTTTCTCAGCTACTACGCACTGTTGGCAGCCGGATTAACGCTTTTGGGGGCGCTGGTCATCTTTTTGAACCGGCATCATCCGGATAGAAAACTCCGGATCATTCCGATCACCCTCATTCCTGTGTCATATCTTGCAGGGCACTGGCTGATTAAAGGGACAATCACTGCCTCCTACTCAGCAACCCAAGACTTCTATACCATATTGCTGGCGGCTGCCGCCCTCTACGCCGCTTTGCTGAGTTTGAAGGCGCTGCTGACTGACTGACCGACAGTAATTGCTAAAGACCCGTTCAACCCTATGTTCAGATTGCAGCGTACGCTTAAGGAGGAATGTCTTGATGTCGAAGCCGGATCTGATTGCGCCATGTGGTATGAACTGCAGTTTATGTGTTGCCTATCAGTTTGGGGAATTGGATCTGAACAAGCATGGGTTTCATAGGAAATACTGTCCGGGCTGTCTGCCTCGCGGCAAACACTGCCTGCATATGGCCGACGCCTGCCAGGCAATCGGCACTGGCAGTCTGCGTTTTTGCTTCCAATGCCCCACGTTCCCCTGTGCGCGTCTGAAGTCCTTGGATAAGCGCTACCGCACTAAATATCATATGAGTATGATCGCTAATCTGAAATCCATTGCAGCCCATGGCATGGACAGTTTCCTTTTGCAGGAGATCGCAAAATGGCAGTGCCCCCAGTGCGGCGCACTGATCTGCTGCCACAATGGCCTGTGCCTGCACTGCAGCATAGATAAGCTGCTCCAAAACAGAAAGTATCGCTGGGAGGCGGATTGAAAAATGGCTTCGCCCAATGAAAATATCCAAGAGTATCGGAAACAGCTTGAACAGGGTACAATTCAAAAGGCCTACCGGGAAATCATGACATTTATGAATACCTTAAAAACAGCAATGGAAACCCGCTATCCCGATTATGCTTTCAGTTCCTTATATCCCGGCTACATGGACATGACCTATTTTGCTGCCACTTCACCTGCTCTCAAAGCAGCCCGGCTAAAAATTGCCCTGGTATACTGTCATGAATCCGGTGTGTTTGAAGCTTGGCTGGCCGCTGCCAACCGGCGCATTCAAAAAGAATACATCGCCGCCCTGCAGGATAAACCCACTGCCCCCTATCAATTGTCAGCTGTTGGCCCAGGCGTGGATGCCATACTCTCAGCAGTCATCCTGCAAGCACCAAACTTTGATCAACCGCAAGCCCTGGCTGCCGAAATCACAGAGCAATTGGCCCGGTTTACCAAAGATATGGAGCGTCTTCTCTCCCTCTGATGCGAGAGTCAATCTTGTGCAAAGCATCTATATTTACTGAAAATAAAAAAACAGAGGCATAACCTCTGTCTTTACGATCATAATTTTGGCTGGGGAAGATGGATTCGAACCACCATAGCCAGATCCAGAATCTGGAGTCCTACCATTAGACGATTCCCCAGCGGCAAGCAAGACATATTATAACATAGGGATATTTCCTTGACAAGGGCTCCCTTGGTTTTTTTTCGGATCTGGCAAAAAATCACTATTCGTGCTCCTGCACATCTGATACAATGATTGTGAAAAGCAGTACTGACATAATTTGGAGGCGAAGCGCATGAAAATCGGTATCATCATCTATTCCCAAACCGGCCACACCCGGGATGTGGCCACTCAGCTGGCAGAACAGCTGCAGGAAAACCACACGGTGTCACTTGAGTTTGTAACCCTCAGCGGTGATGAAAAAGGAGACAAACGCAAGATCACCCTGGAGAAAGCTCCGGCTGTGTCAGAGTATGATTGTCTGATTCTAGGTGCCCCTGTCCATGCCTTCTCTCTGGCACCGGGCATGGAAGTATATCTCAACTCAATCCCCGACTTTGCCGGCAAGCCCGTGGGCCTGCTCATGACCCAACACTTTCCTTATCCCTGG
>CAZDAI010000048.1:0-13440 GCA_964503545.1 uncultured Candidatus Sumerlaeota bacterium | reverse complement strand
ATTTCATAATCCGGCAGTATCTTGTACTCCCTCGAGAAGCGCATGCTTGTTCTCCGCCAGAAAGGACCTTCCGTATACCATTGGATATCCGATTCGTCACTGCGGCTTTTACAGAGTGTTAGATCCAAATACTGTTGGGCCATTGCATTTAAAGCTGTTTCTAGCATATTATCCCTCCTTGATAAATGGCTTCCTGATTTACTGCTATTTTCCCAGAGACGGGAAAATGGCAAGAATCAAATCCGGACGAAACGGAGTGTTTCTTTCACGGTCCGGATGAATATACTTTTCAACACAAATGAAACATCTCCTTTCCCATCGATAATGGAGTTTCATGGTAAAATGAGTCTGGTCCCAAAATGAAAAAATCCCTGTAGAATAGTGACTGATAGGGATGGGGATTAGTGCATCTGATCGTCCGTCATTAAGTCTGGTACAAGCTTTATTTAAAAACGGAGTAAGGAATTGAATGCTAAAATCGTTAATTAGGGAGGAGAGAAAAGCGAAAACCGACAAGTCCGTGGTGTTGGGACCGGTCGGTTTTTGCTGGTAAAGTATGCTCGTAAAATTATGAATCTCCTTTAACCAACGCAACAAGTTCGTCAATGTCAAGGTCTTGAAATAGAACGGCTTCCCCATCGTTGACAAGGATGCAGGGAAACCCGATGGCTCCCATTTCACGGATGCGTTGGAATTCCGGGCGATTTTCCCGCAGATTCAGGAATTCCCGTACTTGCCACATTCCTTCGGTAATGTCTGCATATTCATACTCAATGCCGTGATCATCCAGCAGATCCAGAAGAGGTTTACAGTCTGGACAGTGTTTGCTTCCATATACCTTTACCTTTTTCATACAATCCCTCCTAGAATAGAATGCATCGTCGGCTTCATGCAAACGGTGTAACTGTATGATAAACGATAACGGGTCCTTGGTCAACAGGGGAAAAAGGAGAATGTCCAGTCAGAATCGGAATGAAATGGCGTTCTGGATAGCAAGTCCTGACGTTGGCAGGAATTATATTTTCCACAATTTACCCCAATGCGCGCCAACAATGAGGCATTAGGGAGGAAATTGCTCGGCAAATAAGAAATAGATACCAGCCTGATGAATATGCACGATGAGAGCAAAATTTCCCCTGGATTGAACAAAGGTGAGGAGGTTGATTATGGGCCCTGGAACCGTGGTGAACTGGCACAGATTTCTCAGGGACGTTCTGATCTGTTCACTGGGAGCATACGGTGGTCCAGAAGCGCATATGAGTGTCTTTCTGGATCAGATGGTGTCCCGCAGACAGTACTTAACAGAGGAAGAGCTAATTGAACTGGTGGCTTTATGCTCCATTTTGCCCGGGCCCACCAGTACCCAGGCCATTGTGGCCATTGGGCATAAAACAGGGGGGCCGGTGCTGGCGTTTCTCACCATGCTGGTCTGGGCTCTGCCGGTTGTGATGGTAATGACCGCTCTATCATTTCTCTATGATTTCTTGGAAGCTTTGAATATATCCAATGCTGGATTGCGATATATCGGTCCTATGGCGGTAGGCTTCATTTTGGTTGCGTCCTATCGAATCGGCAGAAAAGTGGCGGTGGACCGCTTTACACTGCTGCTGATGGTAGGATCCAGCGTGACAAGTTACTTGATCCGAGCACCATGGGTGTATCCTCTGCTGCTGATTACCGGAGGTGTGGCAGCAGTGGCTTTTGCCCGGGAAAAGGATTTATGGAACAGAATCGCGATGAAGCCCCCTTGGACTTTCCTGATCGCCTTCGTATCATTCGGGCTGGGCAGTTTATTGCTGCGGCTGGTCTGGGACAGTCACTTGCTCCGCTTGTTTGAAAGTTTCTATCGGTATGGCTACCTGGTGTTCGGTGGCGGGCAGGTGGTGGTTCCGGTCATGTATGCTGAACTGGTGGAAGTGAACCGGTATATGAGCAGCCAGGAATTTCTCACCGGATATGGGCTTGTGCAGGGTTTGCCGGGACCGATGTTCAGTTTCAGTGCGTATGCAGGGGGAATGGCTTCGCGGGGAGGGAGTACCCTCTTCCAGATTGCCGGAGCCTGGGTTGGCGGGATCGGAATATTTCTGCCCGGCCTTCTGCTGATCTTCTTCATATATCCGGTATGGGAGAGCATCAAACGCATACGTGGGATCCGTGTTTCCCTGAAAGGAATTAACGCAGTGGCCGGCGGACTGATTGCTGTTGCCGGGGTGATCCTTATGCAGCGAAGTGGTTTCAGTGCAGAGAATCTCCTGGTAACGGCCTTAACTGCTTTCCTTCTGTACACAAGAAAGGCGCCAGCGCCGCTGATTGTTGCAGCAGCACTGGCTGCAGGATTTATTCTTTGAATTGAACTGCAAATCAGATGTTATCACCATGGAAGATGCTGCAGAACCTTTGAATACTGGAAATTACGCAGGATTCCGCTTGACTTGTGTGAATACGTAAGAGAGCGGAAAAAAGCAGGTTGGTTTTTCACAAGACAGGCAATCAGAGGTATTTCACAGAAAAGGAGATGGGTTATGAAATCTTTAAAGGATGTGTTCGGGGTAAATAAACCGATTATTGCTCTTTTGCACCTGCGGGCTCTGCCCGGTGATCCGGGATACGACTCTGGAGGCAGTATGAGAGAAGTGGTTCGGCAGGCAAGAGAGGATCTGCTGGCTTTGCAGGAGGGCGGAGTCGATGCAGTTCTCTTTTCCAACGAATTCAGCCTTCCCTATCAGGTTAAGGTGGATGGTGTGATTATTGCCGCTATGGCCCGGGTGGTGGCAGAGCTAAAGGGGGATATACAGATCCCGTTTGGTGTCCATGTGATCAGTGATCCGGAGGCGACCATTGAACTGGCCGCAGCAGTGGACGCGGACTTTGTGCGTTCTGTTTTTACGGGTGCCTATGCAGGTGAAGCGGGGATTCGTTATCCGGATATTGCGAAAATAATCCGCAGAAAACAGACCCTGGGCCTAAAAGACCTGAAAATGTTCTATATGATCAATGCAGAATCCGACGGCGATTTGAGTGGGCGAGATCTGTCTGTGGTGGCCCAAGCGGTGATATTTAAGTGCGCACCGGACGGAATCTGTATTTCAGGTATCCATGCCGGTCATGGTGTAGACAGCCAATTGATTGCTGACATCAAGAAGGTTTCCAGCAACACAGCGGTTCTATGCAATACGGGGTGCAATGTAAAAAACATTGCTGAGAAGCTGCAGTATTCAGATGGAGCTTTCGTAGGTACGGCGTTTAAACAAGATGGTCTTTTTGAAAACGCCGTGGATGGCTGCCGGGTTAAAGAGTTTATGGATGCTGTGAACCGGTTCAGAAATGGATAGTCTGAACCGAACAGAAACAGTGGATAGCTAATTGGGATGGGAGGTCATTGGATGGCGGAGCGATTCTTTGTAGGAATTGATATTGGGACGTATGCCAGCAAAGGGGTTATGATCGACAGCAACTGCCGGGTCGTAGCCGAGCACACAGTGCACCATGATATGGAAAATCCACAGCCAGGACACTTTGAGCATGATGCGGAGGGTGTCTGGTGGGGTGACTTTTGCCAGATTTCTCGTGCGCTCATTGATGACACGGGTATCGATCCGCGCCAGATCGCCGGAGTTGGAGCCAGCGCACTGGGGGCTGATCTGGTGCCGGTGGATGAAGACTGCATGGCAATGCGCAAAGCCATTCTGTATGGAATCGATGCCCGGGCTCACCAAGAGATTGCTTATCTGGAATCCATTTATTCTGAAACAGAAATCCTGGAATTTAATGGACGACCACTGTGTTCCAATGATGTGCCCCCCAAAATTCTCTGGCTGAAAAACAATGAGCCGGATATCTGGGAAAGAGCATACAAACTATTGACCGGATCTTCGTTCCTGACAGCCAAACTCACAGGACAGTATGTGATTGACCGGTTTTTAGCATTCGGTGCGTTTACTCCGCTGTACAATCCGCGAGACGGCAGTATCGACGATCGGTATATCGACAGGTTCTGCCGACCGGATCAACTGGCAACTGTGCATGACACCACGGATATCGCCGGTGCAGTAACCGAAAGAGCTGCCCGAGAGACGGGCCTGGCAGCAGGGACGCCGGTGATTGTAGGTGCGGATGATTCAGCAGCAGAAGCCATCAGCACCGGGGTGTTCTCTATCGGTGACATGATGCTCCAGTTTGGCTCTTCGTTATATATGATTGGAATTTCCGACCGGATTGTACGTGATAAAAGAATCTGGAGCGGTGGATTCATCATTCCTGATACAGCCAGTGTTCAAGGCGGCACCAATGCTGCCGGCACATTGACACGCTGGTACCGGGATCAGGTATTCAAACTTCCAGAGGAGGATGATCTGGGGCGAAGCGCTTACGAAACCATGATGGAGGGTGTGGCAGACATCCCGCCAGGGTCGGATGGTCTAATTACCCTTCCGTACATTGCTGGGGAACGGACACCGCTGAATGATCCTCATGCCCGAGGTGTGTTGTTCGGATTGACCATCCGCCATAGCCGGCAGCATTTGTATCGTTCAGCCCTGGAAGCCATTGGCTATACAGTGGTACAGCACCTGAATATTTTTCGTGAGAACCAGGTGGACATCCGACGCATCCTTGCTGTAGGTGGGGGAACTAAAAATACCGTCTGGTTGCAGATCATAGCGGATATTACCGGCTGTCCCATTGAAACAGCCGGTGTCACCATCGGAGCCTCCTATGGCGATGCTGTAATGGCGGCCATTGGAACAGGTCATTTATCCGGATTTTCTACACTGCGGGAATACATTAAACCAGGAACTGTCTATACTCCCAATCGAGAGAATCACGAACGATACAAACCTTACGCGCAGATGTATCAGGAAATTTATCAGAACACTAGGCATCTGATGAAAGCTCTGGGAGACAGGTAGTCGACGAAGGCTAGATGGCAACAGGTCGATCGGTATAGGATTCACATAAAAAGAGTCTGATGCAGGGAATCGGAATGGTTCTCTGCACAGACTCTTCTTTTTCCTTCGATCCTGTCAGCTAGATACAGTATGCCGCTGACGGATCAACCCCACTTCTTACGATTTACATGCCCTTCAAGCTCGGCCCTGCTCGATGTCAGCAGGAATTCTGCATCGGATTTCAGCCGCTCGAACAGTGCTACACACCAGGCATCCAGATTGTCTTCTATCCCTTCATCCGCGATTTCAATCAGTCGGGGGAGGAGGTCTTGAAGCTCAATATGGAGTGCATTGGTGATTCGTGCTTTATGCATTAAGGCTACATCTTCATCACTCATCTGATTGTATTTTTCCTTTGGGTTACCGCATTTGGGACAGACATCCGGAGGAGCATCGCCTTCCCAGCGAAAATTACAGACACTGCATTTCCACATCATTTTGGTGGCTCCTTTCTGATCAGTGTAGGTGATATAATACTGATTTGATAACAAAGGGATAAATCCTGCCAGCAGCGATACTTTTGTTTATGGATCTTATGAAGTCAGCAAGGAATCTTCACGTTGGATATGATCCAGGAGAAATGCGAAATGAGCCGATGTTTCATGACAATGGACTTTTCGGCCTGACCGGTAATAAGTGATGCTGCCTCGCACATCTGCAGGGGATGCTTCTCTGCAGGGGATTTGTCGCAGCAGATTTCGTACAGTACCGGCTCTGCCGTCTAGCAAAGACGTGCGGGCCGGAAAATATGAACGAATGGCGGACTGGAAGTAGGGGAAATGAGTGCAGCCAAGAACAACACTTGCATAGCAGGAAGAATCCAAGGTAGAAAAACAGTTGTTCAAATAGCGATGCACGGAAGCTTCATCAAAAACTGCCTGCTCTGCGAAGTCCACCAATCCAGGGAGGGGGATACTATCTACTTGGGATGCAATCCCCAGGTGTTCCAGCAGTGAAAGGTATTTTTCTTCCTGGAGGGTAAGTCGGGTGGCGAGAACTAGGATGCGATCTGCCGGCATGATTAGTGAATGCCGGGCAACACTTACAGCAGGCTCCATACCAATCACAGGGATGGAAAAATTTCGGCGTAAATCTTCGATAGCGGCGCTGGTGGCGGTATTGCAGGCCACTACAATGGCTTCTGCGCCTTGATCGCATAAGAAAGTCCCTGCTTGGAGAGCATATTCTCGGATCAGTTCTTTGGGCTTTTCTCCATAAGGCAGGTGGTCCGTATCTGCAAAATATAAGGCGTCCAGTGTAGGGCAGAGGGAGAGGGCGGTGCTCAACACGGTAAGTCCGCCGATTCCAGAATCAAAAAATCCGACTTTCATAGAATCCTCCTGTGGTGATCGTGATTGTGACTGCACATGCTTTTCCGTATTACTCTCTTACCGGGGGGAAGACTTTCAGCGTCTTTCCCATGTACCATTCGTCTACGAACTCATCGTTGAGGTATAGCGAGTGCTTTTTTCGCCCTTCTATTTCATACCCCATGGATGTGTAAAGCCGGATCCCAGGCTCATTGTTAACCGATACGGTTAGTTCCAGCTTAT
The DNA here is from genome assembly GCA_964503545.1 of uncultured Candidatus Sumerlaeota bacterium. GTDB lineage: Bacteria > Bacillota > SLNR01 > SLNR01 > SLNR01 > JAXGQE01. The sequence goes on along the minus strand of CAZDAI010000048.1, from coordinate 6,941 downwards.
GTATCTGTTGCTGCTCTGCCCACCGATCCAGTGCTTCAAACAATTTTCTACCCAGTCCCTGACCCCGTCGGCTGGCTAGTATGCCGACCACGATGTACGCGCTGTGCCGGATCCGTCGGGCAAAGCCCCGTTCAGCAGTGAGAAAACCGACGATGCTGCCCTCGTCTTCTGCCAGCAGGATCAGAGATCCTGAAGAGTGGGCTTCGGTGATGCGGCTGCGGAGCGCGTCCACTGTGTCTGGTCGTTCTCCAGGCTCGTAGATCATCATGTCGGTTTCATGATCCAGTTGATGGAGCATTGCCAGATAAGCGGGTGCATCATCAGACAGTGCGGTACGGATAATCATTACGGACAACTCCCTTCAGGGATTCTGAAAGTATATTCTTTCTGAAGATGCAGTATCCTCTTTTCCACGAATGGACAAAAAAAAAGGATTTTCCCGAACAGGTGCGAAAGTGCACCAGTAGCGGATGATCCTGGTTAAAAAAATATGCAGACGGGGGGATGGGACGATGCGGATTGCGATGCTTTCATCCATTGCCTGGCGGACTCCACCGCGAAAATATGGGCCCTGGGAGCGGGTAGTATCCTTGCTTACGGAAGGGCTGGTCGCATGCGGGGTGGATGTAACCCTTTTCGCGACACAGGATTCTGTGACTCGGGGAACACTCTACGGTACTGCCCCGTGTCCTTATGAAGAGGATTCCGCCATGGATCCAAAAGTCTGGGAGTGTTTGCATATCGCTGAGGTATTTGAGCATGCGGACGAGTTTGATCTGATCCATAATCACTTTGATTTTTTACCCCTGTCCTACTCCAGGCTGGTCAACACACCTGTTATGACCACCATACATGGGTTTTCCAGCCCCAAAATCCTGCCTGTCTACAAGAAATACAATGATACAGGATACTATGTTTCCATCAGCAATGCTGACCGTGCTCCTGATCTTTCATACTATGCCACGGTGTACCATGGGATTGATCTGGAAAGTTTCACATACTCTGAAACCCCGGAAGATTATCTGCTCTTTTTCGGACGGATTCATCACGATAAAGGTGCAGAAGAGGCTGTGGAGATAGCCCGACAGGCAGGTATACGACTGGTGATGGCGGGTGTAATCCAGGATCCAGCGTATTTCGCACAAAAAGTTGAACCTCATTTGGAGAAGGGAAAAGTCGAGTACATGGGTGTAGCCGGGCCGCAAGAACGGGATCGTTTGATGGGTGGAGCGGTGGGACTGATCCATCCCATTAATTTCAATGAACCCTTCGGGCTTTCTGTGGTGGAAGCCAATGCCTGCGGTACACCTGTCATCGCGTTTCCGAAAGGTTCTATGCCGGAACTGATTCAGGAGGGCGTGAACGGCTACTTGGTGGAAGGTGTTGAGAACGCAGCGCTTGCAGTAGGCAGATTGAATACTGTCTCGCGCCGATCGTGCCGGGAAGTCGTGGAGAATCGTTTTTCACAACAGCGGATGACTGAGGATTATCTGGCATTGTACAAATCAATTCTTGGCTGACACAAAGGAGGGATAGAAAGATGAAACGACCGGGAACATTGGTAAAACGCTATGAAAATAACCCGATTTTAACCAAATCGAATATTCCTTATCCTGTCGTTACGGTGCATAATGCAGGGGTCATCAAAGAAGGTGGTCGCTACTACATGCTTTTTCGTTCCCACCAGCATAATGGACGATCCATTATTGGCCTTGCGGATAGTGAGGACGGGTTCTCCTTCACTGCTCGACCGGAACCGTTTATGGTGCCGGTGGAAGATGGAGAATTCTCTGAGTATGAAGCCTATGGGGTAGAAGACCCGCGGATTGTGAAGCTCGATGGTGCATTCTATATCACCTACAGTGCCTATTCTTCTTATGGTGTGCGCGTAGGTCTGGCCCGGACAATGGACTTTCAGACCGTGGAAAGAGTGGCTCTGATCACCCAGTCCGACCAGCGGAATGTGGTAATTTTCCCTGAAAAAATCAAAGGGCAGTATGTGCGCCTGGATCGTCCCCATACAGAAATCAATCCTTGGTCCATATGGGTATCCTATTCGCCGGATCTGATCCACTGGGGGAAGTCAAAAATGCTGGTACGGCCTGCACCTTACCACTGGGATGAAATGAAAATCGGACCAGGAGCCACACCGATTAAAACGGAGCAGGGATGGCTAAACATCTATCATGGGGTATTTAAGACCATGGATGGTTCGGTATATCGCCTGGGGGTGATGCTTCATGACTTGGAAGATCCTGCTCGGGTGCTGGGGGTGGCGGATGACTGGATTCTGGAACCGGAGGATCTCTGGGAAGTGACCGGCTATGTGCATAACGTGGTCTTCTCCTGCGGAGCTGTGCCGGAGGATGACGGAACTGTCAAGATCTATTGGGGAGGAGCAGATAAGGTCATGTGTGCAGGAACCGCCGTGATCGATGATTTGGTGGATCTTTGTCTGCACAAGAGCCGCTCACCGCTATAAAATGAATCACAGGTATAGAGAGACAGGCAGTCCTGGCTGCCTGTTTTTTCTATTGAGCCTAAATAAAATCGTCGTAATATCGTTGCGAAATAGCAAGGAGAAGGAGAAAAATGAAAAAATATGTTGCAAAAATGGAATTATGACGGTATAATTTAGTTAGGAGGCTAACAATATGGAGCGAAATTTCAACCGTCATATCGGCTACTATGTTCAAGAAACCGCCCGGATCTTGACCCGGGTACATAATGAAATGTTGAAAAGGCATGATATCAGTTATGCTCAGTTTCGAGTGCTCAACAGTTTATGGGAACAGGACGGTATGAAGCAGCTGGAGATCGCAGAACTGCTGCATATTACCCCGGCCAGTCTCAGTGGTTTGTTGAGTCTTCTGGCGAAAAAGGGGTTCATTGAACGGCAGGTGGATGAGCTGGACACCCGTAGTCGACGCATTCACTTAACTGAAAGAGGGAAGTCACTCAAGGCTGTTTCCTGGGATATCATGGAGGAACTGGAGACCGTACTTTCCGGGGACTTTACCACCGGGGAAAAAGAATTGATGCTGGAGTGGATGCGGAAGGTCATGCAACGCATTGCGAAAAAAGAAGCTGCCTTGTGTACTGGAGCCGATAGGGATCAAACAGTCAAAAGGGAGGAATGAAAAATGGAAAAACAGTTTGAGATTTCTGAGGAATTTGCAGTGAAAATGGATGGGCAGGATAAATTAAAGGGTTTTCGCGATCGTTTCTATATTCTGGAGAATCAGATCTATATGGATGGCAATTCATTAGGGCTGATGTCCAAAGATGCAGAAGCATGCCTCCTGCGCGTAATGGACGAGTGGAAACGAATGGGCATCAATGTTTGGACCAAGGCCTCCACCCCGCTTTTTTACTATGCGGAGGAATTATCCAACCAAATGGCGCCCATCGTAGGTGCGGAAGAAGGCGAAGTTATCATTCATTCGTCCACCACCATTAACATCCACACAGCCATTGGCACATTCTACAAACCGGATGGTCAGCGCGATAAGATTGTGGTGGATGAGCTGAACTTCCCTACGGATCGTTATGCCGTGGAAAGCCAGATTCGTCTGAAAGGAATGGATCCCAGCAAATGTATGGTGGATGTCAAGAGCCGTGACGGACGAACCATCTGCGAGGAAGATGTGGTCGCTGCAATGGCAGATGATGTGGCCATTGTATTCCTGCCATCGGTTCTCTATCGCAGCGGTCAGCTGTTGGATATGAAGTACTTAACGGAGCAAGCGCATCAGCGTGGCATCATCATTGGTTTTGACCTTTCGCACTCGGCCGGTGCTATTCCGCATCGCTTAAGTGACTGGGATGTGGACTTTGCTGTCTGGTGCAATTACAAATACCTAAACGGTGGACCGGGCAGTGCTGCAGCATTGTACATCAACCGCAGGCATTTTGGGCGGGAACCAGGACTGGCGGGTTGGCATGGCTATGTAAAAACCAAACAATTCGATCTGTTGAATGAATTCGAAGCAGAAAAGAATGCCGGTGGCTGGCAGACGGGCACAACCCATGTGTTCAGTCTGGCACCGATTGAAGGTTCGCTGAAAATTTATCATGAAGCCGGGATGGAAGCGTTGCGAGAGAAATCGTTGCATATCACTGCCTACCTGATGCATCTGATTGACGAAATACTTGTTCCCTACGGCTTTGCAATTGGTAATCCCAGAGAAGACCGCTGCCGGGGTGGGCATGTGGCGCTGGAGCATGATGAGGCTGTGCGAATCAATGAAGCGCTGAAGGATCAGGGAGTTATTCCAGATTTCCGTTACCCCAATGTCATTCGGCTGGCACCGGTGCCCTTGTACACACGCTATATCGATGTCTGGCATGTGGTGCAGAGAATCAAAAAGATTATGGATGAAAAACTATATGAGAACTACTCCAAAGAACGGGGTGTTGTAGCATAATGGCAAAATCGGGGACGAAGCCAGGGGCTTGGTCCCCCTTTTTTTTCTAAGGAAATGAGAATTGTATGAGAATGAAAGATAAATGGCATAATTTTGAGAGAATGACGGAATGTTTGCAGTCTATCTTGTCTAATACTGGTAAAGCGAAATAGACGCAGGATAATCACAATTCTTTCAGTTGCACTCTCTGGGAAAAGGCGTATAATAGGGATTGTGCAATAAATCACAACTGCGGGATACCCGCAGCCTGCAAGGAGGGGAAAGTTATGGGCTTGTTTTTGGGTGGACTGGGTGCATTTGTCCTGATCGGCGTTGTTACATTGGTTAAAGAATGTCTTCACGGAGATGCACAGCACGAATAGACAATGAATTGATTATTATCCCATTTGTTCATGATGCTCTGGAGAAGTCCAGAGCTTTTTGCTGTAAAAATATGGCTATTTATTATTACTACTCGATCATCAAGGAGCGGAATAAGCCAAATCCAGCCGATGAAGGGCAAAATGTCTAGAATTTACATTACAATTATTCTTAGATGAAACCAGGAGTTGTGGTGGAGTGAGAAGAGAAATCAGCCGGTTTGACCTCAGGTTGTGGGTCTGATATACTGTTTCTGCGAAGTAATCAGCGGAAGTAGGCGAAAGGTACGCGGAAACCGGTGACGAAAAGTACAGCTAGAACTGGGGCTTGTTCAGGGTCCAATGGGCAATGAACCTGACGCAATCTGTTGCGATGGCACTCTAACTCTGCATGAGTTTGGGTGCCCTATTTATTTCTCAGGAGGTGATACAAATGAGAGAAGACATAGGCCAGGTTGTATTAACGGCAAAGGCGATTGAAGATCGGCTTCGTGATATGGCGATAGAAATCGAGGCAGAGGTCGATGGGGATACTGTCATGATTGGAGTGCTGCGTGGTGCTAGTGTATTTGTGGCAGATCTCATACGCTATTTATCAACTCATGTGCACCTGGATTACCTTCAGGTAGGACGCAGTCGCAACTCGGAAGGCGACCTTTCTTTGGCACTGCTTAAGGATATTACTACTGATGTTTCCGGTAAGACTGTTATCTTGCTGGAGGACACTATGGATACCGGTGACACACTGCAGTTCTTAAGACGGCATCTGCTGAAGAAAGGAGCCAGGGTCGTAAAGATCTGCGTTCTAATCCATAAATCGGCAAAGGGATCCGGCAGCAATGGTGCAGATTATGTAGGCTTTCACATTGACAACTTGGAAGGCCAGTGGAATTACGTTGTTGGATACGGGATTGATTTCAATGAGAAGTACAGGAATCTGCCTTATGTGGGAGTTCTGAAAAAAGAGCTCTGGGAGCCTTTGGAAATCTGAGAAGGCTTCTGAGCAGACTACGAAAAGAGGGTGAAAGAATTGAAGATTGGCGTATTTTGGAGACCAGAACGAAATATTAATCTTGACCGGGAATTTGCACCGGAGGATATTCAGGATGATGCGTACGAGGAAGCCTTTCAGCATACGAAAGCACTGCAAGATGCAGGTTACGATACCACATTAATCCAATGGGAAAAAGAGCCCATGAAAACCATTCAGCAGATTCGTAAGAAGAAAATTGATTTTGTATTCAATGCAGCAAGCGATGAAGAAGTCGCTCTGCTAGAAATCATGGGCATTCCATTTGCAGGGTCAGGATTGGATCTGACGCCGACGGATAAAGCAATCCGGAAGCAAGTGGTAGCACATCACGGAATACCGACGCCGGAATTTGTTGTGGTGCGTGATGCCGAAAACATACCGGCCATTGATATAGACTACCCGTTGTTTGTGAAAGCGTTGCGAGGTCGAGGGAGTGCAGGGATCAGTGATGATAATATCGCTGATAACCGGCAGGAACTGGAGCAAGCGATTGCCAAGGTAATTCGGACGACAGGGCAGGCGGCACTTGTGGAAGAATTCATTGAAGGTCGGGAAATCAGTGTAGGGATTGTCGGTTACGAGGACAGTACACAAGTCATGCCCCTGCTGGAGATAGAATACAACGGCACACGAACCAATACTTATGAGCACAAGATGGATGATGAAGAAATCATCCATTGTCCAGCGGATCTTCCTCAAAAGACGAAAAAGAGGATTCAAGAAACTGCGCAGAAAATTTTCAAAGTGCTCAATGCCCGTGACTACGGGAGACTGGACATGATTCTCAGCAAAGATCATACCCCATATTTTCTGGAGTTGAATACATTTGCAGGATTGACCATGGCTCCTGAAGAAGGCGAGAATTATGTTCACAACAGTTACATGGGATTTATGGCTGAGGCAGCTGGGATGACTCGTGGTGAATTCATTGGCACGATCATGGATGCAGCCCTTTGCAGAGCAGGCCTTTCTTTGGCAGATGAAGAGCAAGAGGAGAAACTGGTTGGGTAATTTTCCCCGGAGAATATGCTTGGATTAGCTTTAAGTCGTTCATATGAGATAAGAAAAGCCGGACACGCTTGTCCGGCTTTTCTTATCAGATCTTATTGAATACGGGTATTG
>CAZDAI010000047.1:0-14093 GCA_964503545.1 uncultured Candidatus Sumerlaeota bacterium | reverse complement strand
TCACCGGGGATGTTTCAGGTGGTTCCTATGGTGCCTATGCTTTAGAAGGCAGCACCATTGTCGTTGGTGGAAATGCTACGGCAACAGGCAGTGGCGGCTTTGCTGCATACGGTTCAAACAGCGGTACGACAGTGACTGTTGCTGGCGATGCAATTGCTCTTACTGAGCAAAATGGCTGCGGGGCGTTTTCAGGTGCCGGCGCAGTGGTAACAGTCGATGGCGATGTCATTGCCGAAGGCAGCAATGCCTATGCGGCCTATGCCACAATAGACGATGCCGTTCTGACAGTTGGGGGCAATATTTCAGCACAAAATGGGATCGGCGCCTGGGTCAGCATGTCAGGGAATATACGCGTCGATGGGACCATAACTGCACAATCATACATCAAAATTGTGGATCAGATCTATCCCTATGAGGAGTACCTCGCGACGACCACAAAAGCCGGTTACCGGACCTACAGTGATGGCACCAGCACAGTCTGGGTTGCCGAAGTGCAGCCGGTGGAGCGAATATCCGGTACAAACCGTTTTACCACAGCAGTCAGTGTCAGTCAGGCCGGCTGGGATCAGTCCGGTTATGTTGTGATTGCCAGAGGAGATAACTATGCCGATGCTTTGGCAGGTGTTCCCCTGGCCCATCAGCTCAAAGCTCCCATTCTCCTTTCTGCAACCAATCAGATTGGCCAAGCCACAATCGATGAGATTGAAAGACTCGGAGCCACAAAAGCAATCATTCTGGGGGGTGATTCGGCATTATCGCCAGTTGTGGTTACGACTCTGGAAAATGAAGGGTTAACAGTCGAGAGAATTGCCGGTACCAATCGTTATCACACTGCGGTTTTGATCGCAGAATATATGCTTGATAAAGGAGCTGCTTTTGATTCTGCTGTGATCGCGGTCGGAACCAATTTCCCGGATGCTTTGGCTGCAGCTTCCTATGCGGCGATCCGGGGTGAGCCTATTCTCCTGACTGGTACGAGCACCCTACGAAAAGAAACCAAAGATGCCATGATAGCATTGGGAATCAATGATACTGTGATTATCGGTGGCACATCAGCGGTCAGCGATAGCGTCATAGGAGAGCTTGATATTTTCGGCGACGCTGTCAGAATATCGGGCAGCAACCGGTACAGCACAGCTGTGGCTGCTGCAAATTACTTTGATCTTGATGTAGACCATTACTACATTGCCACCGGTCTTAACTTCCCTGACGCAATCACAGGAGCAGTGCTTGCGGCCAAGAAAGGGACCGGGGTTTTGTTAGTGCAAGGAACATTGACTGTTCCGAATCTTGTGGTCCAGGAGTTTGTGGTGGATCAGAATGTCAAATCAGTCACATTGTTTGGTGGGAGTACCGTGATTAACGAAGGAATTCAAAACTGGTTTATCGACAACTTGTAAGAGAATGTGTTGGAAGAAGCATGCCAATCTGAACAACCGTAAAAGCTGAAAAGTAGAGGAGAGGGAAAGAAACAGGGTTTATGACAGACCGTGGTAAAACAGACAGGAAAGCTTGCGCCATGATGCTGGCAGCTTTCCTGTCTGAATTTAATTCTTAGATTGGTACTTTGCGCTCAAGCATTTAATCAGGTTCGCTGGCAGTAAAGGGTTCTTTTAGTTTTTGTAAATCAACTCAGTAAATTCCGTTCGTTGATTTGATATTTTCAACGATGAATTACAGGTTATTAAAAAACCATTCTTCAACGCCCGTACTGATTACACTTGTGCCGCCAAATAATTCCGTACCTTGAACAGCACTGCGTTTGCAGAAATCCTGTACGCATGCATCGGGAGTGTTCAATAAACCGTTAACAAGCAGAACACCGCTATGTTTCTTTGCTGCCAGGACTGCGCCTGTAATCGCATCCGGGAAATTGATCCCAGTTGCTACAAAGTAGAAAGATTGGGGCAGTGCGTAATGATCGGCCAGGGCAACCGCTGTACTGTAGCGATTGCTGCCGGCCACCCGCTCAACCGTCGCCAGTAAAGTCAATGAATCAGCGACTAATTCACTGATAACACCGGTACCACCGGCAATGACGAGGTGGTCCAGGTGCAGATTCGATATGGCGTTGGTGGTGCATGATGGTGCTACGTTTTTCATTACTTACAGTATGGGTTGACGGTTCTGGGCGGCATACGCAGCCGCTGCCAGGGCGTCGGGAAAATTCGTGCCCACGGCAATGACTCCTGAATTGGCTATACTGCCTGCATCTGCCATCTTCTCGGCAATGAGTGCGGCTGTAATGTAACGATTGGATCCGGCTATACGCTCTACCGTCAGACCATGATTTTTCAGATCAGATTCTACTGTGGGCGATATTGCGGAATCGCCGCCCAAGATGATTACCTCGTCCGCCCCCAGGCGATGGATTTCGTCCAGGGTCGCCTGGCCAATCTTCTGGGTTGCGCTGAGGAGAATCGGTGCATCCAGCTGGTAGGCCAGCGGAACGCCGGCCAGGGCATCAGCAAACTCATCGCTGCGGGCCAGTAGTACAGTATTCGCGCCATATGGCCAGCCTTTTTTGCTGATTTCAATGGCTGTCTGATATCGATTGCTACCGAAGATCCGCGCCGTTTTCATTGCACAGAACGCACCGGTTTTAATCTGCTCCGTGAGTGTCTGTAACCCGTCAGTGATGTAGCCACTGTCAATTTTGATGCGATTGCTATCTCCGGATAGGGGCAGCGCAAAATGAATGATTAAGCGGTGATCGTCGATGGTGAGGGTGTCAGTACTCTTCAGTTTCGCGAATGAATACCCGTCGGGTGCAAAAAATATGTGATTGCGCAGGTCGTCCGCCGCCAGGCTTGTGGCTGAAATGGAGCGGCTGAACGACAAAGCGATGCAATCGATGTCCATGACCTCAACACCGGTGAAATAGAGCACACAGGAGCGCATGCTCGGGTACATATCGTATGTCAAGGAGGTCCCAGCTTCGTTTCGAATCCTATAGGGTGTATCCCAGATCCCCGGGAGAAGGGGATTCTCAGCAGCCTGAGGATACTTTTCATTGTAATCACTGTAGAAGTTTCCCATTTGTCCGACAGCGTCAAACCAAGGATTCGATTGTTTTTCATCCAACAGATTCCCCACATGGATAAAGTGGTTCCCGCTGAGCTGGTTATCTTCGGCATAACCGACTCCAGAATAGTACATCAGGTGGATGCCTTTACCCCAAATGTTCTGAAATACATTGTTTCGAATCTGCCAGTAACGATTGCCAAGTCCGGTCAATCCCGAATCGATAATACGAGTGAATGTGTTATCTTCAACCTTTTGCCCGAGATCATGACCGTTCCCGGGAAAAATATCCAGACCGTAGACATAGTTTTCAATACTGTTTTCAGTGAACTCGACTCCATTTGCATCAATCATCACAGCACTGTAGCCGCCATGAAACAGATTATTGCGGATCACAGCATTGGCTGAGCGGACCATCAGAGCACGCATCCACCCACCGAATCCGAAAAACTCGGTGTTTTCAACCATCAGCGAGGAGCCAGGGTAGGTATTGATTACCTGACCATAGCCGGCAAGATAGCTGTTGTGAATGTTTAGATGTCCTGTGTTTTCAATGTTCAAAAACTCCGCAAAGGCTTCTGCAGGAAAGATGAGCTGTGCATTTTCAACGATCAGTGATGCGTGGTCTTCAACGGTTATGTAGCTATCCACATTGAAGGACGCATTACGCAAGGTCAATGTAGCGCCATTACAGATGGTCAGCTGCGCATATTTAATATCTCGATTGCTCTCCCAGACGATATCTGTATCGATAATCAAACGATCTGTTGGCGGCGTTGGTGGTAAAGTCCCTGAGGGCAGGGCAACGACGGGGGTAATGACGGGCGGGGTGCTCCTGGGAGTGAGATCCTGGGCATTGTTGGGGATTAAAAGGGGCAGTTCCGACAGATGATGAGCCCAGAAATTGTTCTGCCATGTATTATACCCATTGTCAAAGCTGTCGGTCCCATTGCTGTCAAACCAATTGTCACGGAGCACATTGGTATGGGACTGATCAATGAGCAAGCCTGTTTCGTTATTTGCAATCAGGTTATTGCGTATCTCGTTGAAGTCGGAGTCGTAATAGATGCCGATGGCGGTATTTTGGCAGTTTTCGATGGTGTTTGCCTGAATAGTATTAAATGATGACCCACCCGTCAGGCGGATTCCCCATTTCTCATGATTAGAAATCTGGTTGTTGATAATCTGATTTGAACTTGAGCGGAAAACATTGATACCGGCTGAAAGACTGGGTACGGCAGAACCGGTAATGGTATTGCTGCTGATCACATTGTGATGGGCTGAGGAAAGGAGAATGGGGCTGCCGAAATTATTGATTTCGTTATTTGCAATTAAATTGGACCAAGACTGGCCCAAACGGATCGCCGTTCAGGCGGGGGCTTCCGGCCAACTGGTGATGCGATTATCGGTAATGGTGTTATCGTGGGATCGATTTAGGGCAACACCCAGGGGATGACGAGCAATCACATCATTATTCGTGAAGATGATATCATGGCAATTATGCAGCGTCAGGGGGGCATGGGCATCGATGGAATTGTTTTCAATGAGCCATTCCGCGCATGTGTCCAATTCAAAAGCAATGTCGTCGATCTTGCAGTTTTGGAAATTTACCCAAGTTGCATTTCTGGCATGGACCGCATAGTAAGTGTAGATATTGTCACCTACCTGGGATCCGGTCAGTGTAAAACCGGCAACATTGACCTGGGAAGCATCGTCAATGTGGATGCAGCTATCCAAGCTGGCGCCATTGATCACAGTTGTCTGGGGGTCTGCTCCCAGAAGGGTGATGCTCTTTTCAATCAGCAGGTTTTCAAAATACTCACCAGCGGCTACATGGACTGTTCCTCCTGAGTCTGCGGCTTCAATGGCAGTTTGGATGGATGCAAAATGGGAACTGCCCCAGCCGGGAGTGCTGCTGTTAAAAGCCGGGTCCACCCAATATTCAGATACTGCAGCATTCAGTGGGGTCAGTGCTGGCGCACACAAAAATAGAAAAACGCACACCAGCAGGGCAGCAATTGTTTTGCTGCGGATCCTGTCCATCATGATTCCCTCCCTCATAAACGAATGGGAAATGGTCAGGTCAGGCGCTTGAGGGGTGCGTAGGCGAACTATTCAAGTTTAGAATTGTTAGAAGCGGATGGTAGCATCCTAAAGCTTCCTGAGATGATCGTTTCATAGAACTCATTCGTCGCACGCCATGAAATACCTGTTAGACGAATTTTAAAATATTTCAGCGAACTTATACTGAATGCAATTGACGAAAAGGAATTGAATGGAATACGCTGATGTACGAAGCATGGTTCATGAGAAAAAGTGAGCGCTTAGGAAGTTAGGCGCATAGAAGAAACAAAAGCGCCCTGGGCAATATTTTCTAAATCCTTAGTGTGGCGAGTTTTACTCTTACTAGCAGTTCTACGTGGAATCCCTTTGGAGAGTTGATCACACAAAGTTCAGTTTCTCCTCTTATAAATATCACTTGGGACTGTTACGATGAAGGCAGATCAAAAATCCAACATAGTGGGAGTGAATACCATGGTAAAGAGTGCAATAAGCATCATGCTGCTTGTGGGAATGCTCGTATTTGGCATCGTCGGGATGGGGCTGGTCAGTGCATCGGAAGATCCTGTCTCAGTCGAAGCTGGAGCGGTAACGGGAGAACAATTGGCAGAAGAGAAGGGTGAGTGTACAGGGGACTGTGATTGTGCGATGCTGCAAAAACAGATTCGACTGCAGAAACAGGATTGCACCGGTGATTGCGTTGGCACCGGGGAAGGGGACATGATCCGCAAACAAGAACGGAAGCAGATCAACAAACAAGATGGCACCGGGAATTGTGCAGCAAGCAACGACTAGTACTAGACCAAAAAGACAGACGCACCAGCGTCTGTCTTTTTGATGGCCCAGTATGCCTGAGAGCATATCGGGAGGAATCTGTAAGTGGTATTGCCGCGGGAACCATCAGTCAAAGACAAGGGTATCCTTTGGGTGGTTGTATCTGAAGCAAGTCAGCAGGTAGACCGATGAAATAACAGGCGAAGAAGCCGATGGAAAAATTAGCTTCGCATGGTACGATATGCAGATGGCAAGGGAAATTGAATCGCCAGCCGCACTACCCTCGATAACCCAAAAAAAATTGGTGAAGCAAAGACATTTGAAAGAGAAAACCTCAGGCATGAAAGAATCCAGCGGTGTGGTTGACATCCGGCTCAGAAAAGTTTATGGTAGAGACAAGAATCAAGCACAGAAGAGGCTGCTTCATGAGTGAAAGACGATCGATAACGGCACAGAATACCGGATGAACAGTCCGGAGAAAGGAGGCTTCGACCATGAAGGCACAAGTGGATCTTGTCAAATGTACCGGTCATGCAATTTGCGTGGGGGTCTGTCCAGTGGACGCGATCACCATGGAGGACAACAAAGCCGTGGTAAGTGATGCTTGTATCGAATGCGGTGCCTGTGTTGCCAGTTGTCCGGAAGTGGCTATTACCCTCTGATGAGATAGCTTTTGCGCGAGTCATGATGATTTGCGCATCCTGGCTTGATAGAGGGTGAAGTTTCATAAGGAAAGTTTTGAATGTCGGTGAGACCTGATGGGAAAGTGGAAGCCACCTGCAAGGGGTGCGGCTTTCCCGTCTGGTCTTTTTTATCTTATGATGTGATTGGCTTTTGGTCGCCTAATGAGACTACATTATTTGGCTGAATACTCAGGTGAAAAGGGATTTGATATAATTCGGAGAATGCGAAGCATCTAATTCGTGTTCATGGAGCGACCTTATCCGTGTCAATATTGAATATTGCTGTCAGTACGTAAAATGATAACAGGCAGACATAGAATTGGGTTGTTTGAGGACAAAAATAAATGAAAAATATTATAAAAATTCAGAACATTCGGAACAAACCGCAGAGCGCTGCGTCTAATACAGTAGAGTTCAAATAGTCTAAAGGGGGAGTATGTAATGAAACGGAAAATGATTGCCATGCTGGTGGTTTTGCTGGTATTTGCCATGATCTCTCCGGCGCTGGCCAAAAGCAATACCATGACCAGCACAACAAAGCAGAATTTCTTTCTGGCTCTTGGGTATTGGGATGAGTACGGCTGCGATGACGAGTATTGTTGGGGCTCCTACAAGGAAGTGTATGTTCGTGATGAAAATGCGAAAGCAGATTATGTGACCTTGGAGATCTATATGTATGAATACCGTGAACCCATTTGGGATGGGGAAGAGCCAAAACCAGAAGGTAACGGTGATGACTACTACTGGGAAGAATACTGGAATTCCTTTCAGATTCCACGCAGTGATTTTGTTGTAGCTAAAAATCTGACCGGCGGTGCCGTATTGGATACAATGACAGCGGATGGCCCGGTGCATCTTGTGTGGGACATTCAGGAAACCAATTATGAACGAAGCCGCAATACCTATGCAACAGAAGGCGTAAAGTACTCCTTTAGGGCAAAATCCACCTATGGCACAGGCACAGTCAGCGGCCACATCTTTGGTGAAGAAATGGGTGAAAGCAACTACGGGGCCATGGGATATGTATCCCTTTTTGAGCGCATTCGCCAGACATATTGAGCATGCTCCATATTGAAGATCAGCAATGAGTGGGTCCAATAAGTCGAACAACGCGACAGGCTGGGTTAATTGCCAGCCTGTTTTTTTTTTGCGATTCAGGACTATTCAGAGATAGTACATTTAATTGCAGCCGGTTTATTCGTCTTAGACAAAGGAGATCCCCGATCCATTGAGAATAGTACTATTGGCCGGGTGTACAGCTCCCATGCGGGTCTAGGTAACTGTACAAAAAGATATGGAAAGAGGATCTGAGGTGATCGTATGGCCAAACTTTGTACAATCGGATTTTCTGGCAAGAGTTTACGGGAATTTATTGCCCTGCTGAAAAAAGCGGGTGTAACACGGGTAGTGGATGTGCGCCTGCACAACACATCCCAGCTTGCCGGCTATGCTAAAAAAGATGATCTGGCGTATGTGCTGGAGCTGGTGGGGATCGAGTATGAGCATTGGGTGGATCTGGCACCGGATGAAGAGCTTTTCAACGGCTTCAAGAAGAAGGAACTGGACTGGACCGCATACGAAAAGCGCTACGGCGAAATTCTTACTGAACGAAAAATCGCAGAGCGTTGTCAGGAGATTTTCGGGTCCGGTACACCGGTACTGCTCTGCAGTGAAGAAAAAGCTGCAGGTTGCCACCGCCGGCTCTTGGCGGATTACCTGCAAAAACACTGCAATCCCGATGCAGTGATCGAACACCTGTAAACATTTCCAAGCAGATCAGATGAAAGTAAGGAGGAGGTTTTATGTACGACATTCTTATCCAAAACGGACGCATCGTGGATGGTACTGGGAGTCCGGGATACCACGCAGACATTGGGATCCGGGATGGCAAAATTGTTAAAATTCGCCGCCAAATTCAGGGGGATGCCCAAAAAGTATACGATGCAACGGGGTTAACCGTTACCCCGGGCTTTATTGATTCTCACAGTCACGGGGATCTGGTTCTGGAGAATCTCGCCCACAGCAGCCATAAACTGGAGCAGGGTGTGACCACTGAAATCGGAGGTATGTGCGGTTTTTCGGCAGCACCCCTCAGTCAAGAACATTTTGCTGAAGGCTGCAAAGCGATAACCAATCTGCTGCCAGAGGGTGTCTGCACGGATATGACCCATCACCAGACATTCAAAGCCTATTTGGAGCATCTGCAAACGATGCCGTTGGGGCCCAATATGGCCATGTATGTGGGGCACAATACCATCCGCATTGCGGTCATGGGTTACGATGACCGCAAGCCCACCCCCGATGAGATGGAAAAAATGAAGGCCTATCTGAAAGATGCAATGGAAGCGGGGGCGATCGGTATCTCCCTTGGTCTCTTTTATGCTCCCGGCTCTTATTCTGCGCTGGATGAACTGATTGAACTCTGTCATGTGGCCGCAGCCTACGGCGGCTCCATGTCATTGCATATGCGCAACGAAGGGGAAAAATTGATTGAATCCGTGGAAGAAGTCCTAAAAATCGTCCAGACAACGGGGATCAAGACCATTATCTCCCACCACAAGGTATCCGGAAAGCCGGATAAAGTCTGGGGGCTGCCGAAAAAAACCCTGGCCATGATTGATGCAGCCAATGCTGCCGGGTATGATGTGTTCATGGACCAGTACCCTTATACGGCAAGCTCCACGGTTTTGAACATTTACCTCCCCAAGGCCATTCATGCCCTTGGGTTTACTGAGATTTTGCGTCGGCTGGGCGATCCTGCGGAACGGGCTGTCATTCGTCAGCAAATGCTGGGTTATGAGAGTGTCGAAGAGTTCTTTCAGGGAATTATGATCTCCTCGTCCCCAAGCCGGCCCCGGCACAATGCCACGATGCTTTTGGATGCTGCTCGGGAGGAAGATGCGGATCCCATGGAATTGTTCTTTGATTTGCTTTTGGATGATGAATTGGGAACGGGCTCCATCAGCTGGCGAATCGGCGAAGAAGATGTGCAGCGGATTATGCAGAACCCACGGACCATGATCGGGTCCGACGGCTTGATGTTTCCCGGCTGTACCAGCTGCCATCCCCGGGCCTTTGGTTCATTCCCCAGGGTTTTGGGTCGCTATGTGCGTGAATTGGGTGTGCTCAGTTTAGAGGAAGCCATTCGTAAGATGACAGGAATGCCAGCCATGCTCTATGAACTTTCGGGCAAAGGTCTCCTGCGCGTGGGAATGGACGCTGATATCGCTGTTTTTGACGCTGATACCATCATTGACTGTGCGGATTTTAAGAACAGCACTACTCGCTGCAAAGGCCTCAAATATGTCTTTGTTGCAGGGAGAATGGTTGTAGAGGATGCTGAGTTCAATGGCGGAATGCATGGCAAGATACTACCGATTAGATGATAGGGAATATACCATGAGGACTGAGTGGGATGATCGTAACCAGTGACGATCTGGAAAGAAGCACCGGGGGGTGCTTCTTTCCGTATTGAAACTGACCGCTGCTGGTTTGCCTTTTGGAGACTAATTACAGCACCCATTGGGTTCTGCATGTGGAAAATTCAGGATATATTTGAAAATAATCTGTGACACGGCAGGAAATAGGACAAATAGGGCGGAAATATCTCCTCTAACTCATGGATTATTGGTCTCGCGGGAGGGATGAGTTTGCTGCAAACCCAGGTGTTGAAAGAATCGGTTCAGATTCTCCAAGGACTGCCCCTGCCCATGGTTGAGGGGAAAATTCTCAGGGATGATGCTGGACAAGCTGTCGATTTTGTATTTTTGGATGCTAATCATGCCTACAATCAGGATGCAGCGGTTCCATTTGCTCAGCTGCAGGGGAAAAAATACAGTGAAGTATTTCGCGGGCAACCCATCGTACCACCAGATAGAATCACTGCCATTGACCAGACGCTCCAAGGGTCGAGCGGTGTGGCAGATATTGAATTTTACAGTCATCACCGCAAAGCCTGGAGTCAGGTGCGCTTTATCCGCCTGGAAAAGGATCGCTTTCTGGCGGTTTTCTCAGAATCACCCAGTATGACGGCGTACCTGGAAAAACTGACAAGAATCATTTCATTCACAGAAGCGGAGCTTCGCCATACCGGCTCTGTGGACTACTGCCGGGCGTCCAGGATTCTGCGTGAGATGACCGGCGCCCGGTTTGTGTTGATGAACGTTCGTTCTGATACTGCCGATTATGGCAGAACAGTCGGCCTGGCAGCCGACCCGGGGGAACTGGCAATTGTAGAAAACGAGCTGGGGTATGCCCTCTTAGGGGCCCTATGGCCGGATGCCTGGCATGAAACACTCAGTGATGAACAGGTTATAAAAAGGACAGAAACCTTACATGAGGCAATCTACAATCAAAATCTGGCAGCCCTCTTCACCAAGGCCGAAATACAATTTAATCTGGGTGAGACCGTGATTGCCCGGATTGGCGTAGCCGGACGCGAAGTCGGATATTTCCTCTTTTCACTACCGATAGGAATGCCCTTTGGCAGTGAAGAATTAGTGCGGGTCTTTGTGGATTGTGTTGGTTTGGTGGAAGAATGGAAAGCCTCCACCCGGGAGATCCGCCAGCGCAGCAACCGCTTTATGGCACTATTTGAGCAAATGGGCAGCGGTGCTACCATTTACACTGTGACCAATGACGGAAGCTTGCCCGGAGACTATGTTATCAAAGAAATTAATGCCGCTGGACTGCTGGTGCACGGCTTGGATTTGCCATCTTGTATCGGTAAAACCCTGGCTGAGCTCAATCATGATCTGGAGCAAAGTACACTCCTGAAACTGCTACAAAATGTTTGGCAGACAGGAAAGCCAGAGTACGCAATTTTATCATTGACTGATGCCAATGGTAAACTCTCCTGGTGGGAGAATCGGATTTTTAAACTCTCTGACAATGAAGTCGCCGCGATCTACAATGATGTATCGGATCGGATTGAGGCTGAAGAAAAACTACTGGACAGCGAAGAAAGACTGACGCAACTGATAAACCATATGCACCAGGCACTTGCCCTGCACGAGATGATCTATGATGATACGGGCACGCCGGTGGATTACCGCTACATTCAGGTGAATCCCCATTTTGAAGTGGTCACCGGCTTGCAGGCAGCGGATGTCATCGGTCGCACAAAGAGAGACATATCTGCCGTCGTGGATGAAGAATGGATCCGACGCTGCGGCGAGGTTGTCGCCACCGGAATGCCCCTGGAACGTGAGGAATATGCTGCCACGGTTGACCGCTACTACCACATTGTGGCCTACCGGCCCCAGGCCGGCATGTTTGCTACCATCGCCACCGATATCACTGAAAGAAAACGGGCAGAACAACAGCTTCAGCATCAAAGTACCCATGATCATTTGACTGGATTGTACAATCGCCACTATTTTGACCGGGAGCTAAAACGGCTGGATCAGCAGGAAGAGTATCCATTGACCATTCTTTTAGCGGATATGGATGACTTAAAGATCATCAACGATGTCTTCGGTCATCAACAGGGGGATGAGGCCATCCGTACTGTGGCACACATTATGCAGAAGAATGCTCCCGCAGGCAGTGTGCTGGCGCGCACCGGAGGGGATGAGTTTACCTTACTGCTGCCCAATACCAGTGATTCAGAAGCCATGGCTGTCATCAGCCGGATCCGGGCGGCTCTTGCTGAATCCAATGGTCCATTGGGTGCGGTCTCGGTATCCATGGGGATTGCCAGCAAGACCGAATCGATTCAGCCTGTGGGGGATGTTTTCAAACGAGCCGAAGATATGATGTATCGAAACAAAGTTTTTTTGCGCAGTTCCTCGTCGGCAAAAACAGTGGAGCTGGTAATGGCCGCCCTGCGGGCAAAGAATACCCGGGAGGGAATCCATGCCGATCAGGTAGCCGCAGTAGCAGCGGCCATGGGTGAGGCCATGGGCTTAAGCCACGACAGCCTGCAAGAATTAAAAACGGCTGCGCTTCTCCATGACATCGGCAAGATCGGTGTGCCGGACAGGATATTGGACAAACCCGAACCCTTGACCCGGGAGGAGTATCGGTTGGTACAGAAACACTGTGAAAGCGGCTACATGATTTTGCGGCCGATTCCAGAATTGGAATCGGTGGCAGCGACGATTCTGGCCCATCATGAGCACTGGGATGGCAAGGGCTATCCCTATGGGTTGGCTGGAACTCAGATCCCACTCCATGCGCGCATTATTGCTGTCGCAGATACCCTCTCAGCCATGCTGGCAAAGCGGCCATTTCGGGAACAGTTTACAGCGGATCAGGTTAACGATGAAATAGTCCGCTGCGCCGGTACACAGTTCGATCCGGATGTGGTGGATATCTTTTGTGTTCATCAAGATGAATTGCTGGAGCTTTTATAAAGTGCTGATTCAATGCAGTAAGTAATTCTTCAGGAGATTTCCCGGTGGGAGAGAGCAGGCGGTACGATATGATCCATTATCTGATCCATAGGTTCATACCTGACTACGATCAGATCAACCAGCGCAAAGTGCGAGAGAAATACATTACCCTGTCCGGTGTGGTGGGGATTTTTTGCAATGTGCTTGTATTTGCCATGAAGCTTGGGATTGGCCTTCTGATCAACAGCATTGCCGTAATTTCCGATGCCTTTAACAACCTGACGGATATCGGCTCATCGGTGATTGTGATCATCACGGCCAAACTGTCCAACCGCCCGCCGGATCGGGAGCATCCCCACGGGCACGGTCGGCTGGAGTACATTGGCGCTTTGGTGGTAGCTTTCATCATTTTCACGGTGGGCACAGAACTGCTCCGGCGGTCCTATGACCGCCTGGTTAACCCGATTCCCGTGGCATTGAGCTCGCCCATGCTCCTGGTCCTGGCGGCTTCGGTGCTGATTAAACTCTGGATGTATTCATACAATATCTATATAGCCGGAAGAATCCAGTCCAGCATCAATAAAGCCAACGCCTACGACAGCATGAGCGACAGCATTGCCACCACGATCATCATCCTGGCAATGATTGCCGGACGCTACACGACCTTTCCTCTGGACGGGGCGTTGGGGATGCTGATGTCCCTCCTGATTATGTACTCAGGCTTTGATATCGCCCGGGAGACCGTTAATCTGCTCCTTGGCACCGCCCCGGATCCCGCCCTGGTTGCAGAACTCAAAAGCACGGTTCAATCCGGCCGGCATATTACCGCGGTTCATGATCTGGAAGTACATGATTACGGGCCGGGCCGGGTCAGCGCTTCCATTCATGCGGTTGTCCCGGATACAACGGATATTGTTGAAGCCCATACCGCCATTGATGAACTTGAAAAGAAGATCCGGGCTGCCACGGGTGTGAATATGACCATCCATATTGATCCGGTCTCTACGGATCCAGAGAAAATCCGCAACGTCCGCACCCATGTGGATGCCTGTTTGGATGAGAGCTGCACCCAGTACCGGATTGAGCGGTTTCGCATTGCCCAAGGTCGCCGCAAATTGATCGTGATGTTTGATATGGTATTTGCCGATGGTGTTCCTGAATCAGAATGCCAGCGGCTGGAAGATGAAATCCGCACCCGGATTGAGGGTGCTTTCAG
>CAZDAI010000046.1:9915-15372 GCA_964503545.1 uncultured Candidatus Sumerlaeota bacterium | reverse complement strand
ATACGATATCCAGTGGAATCGACGGAGCCTGGACTCCGACGCCTACCAAATGGGATAATACCTATTTGGAGGTTTTGTTCAAGTACGACTGGAATCTGCAGAAAAGCCCGGCAGGAGCCTGGCAGTGGGTGCCAGTAAATCCTGACGAGAAAGATCTTGTTACCGATGGGCACGACATGTCGAAAAAGGTGCCGACCATCATGACCACAGCCGATCTGTCGTTGCGAATGGATCCTGCATATCGGCCCATCGCACTGCATTTTAGAGATCATCCGGAGGAGCTGGCCGATGCATTTGCCCGGGCCTGGTTTAAGTTAACCCATCGGGATATGGGACCCAAGTCTCGTTATCTTGGTCCGGAAGTGCCGGCTGAAGATCTCATCTGGCAGGATCCCGTCCCGGCGGTTGATCATGAGCTGATTAACGATCAAGAAATCGCTGAATTAAAGGAAAAAGTCATGGCCTCAGGTCTTGAAGTGTCTGAACTGGTATCGACAGCCTGGGCATCGGCTTCAACATTTCGCGGTTCAGACAAAAGGGGCGGCGCCAATGGGGGAAGGATTCGACTGGCTCCTCAGAAAGACTGGCAGGTCAATGAGCCGGAAAAACTGGCTAAAGTGCTAAGCGCCCTTGAGAAGATCCAACGAGATTTCAACGAAACCCAGATTAGTGGTAAAAAGGTGTCCATGGCAGATCTGATTGTCTTGGCGGGTGCCGCTGCAGTGGAAGCTGCTGCCAAAGAGGCAGGAGTGCCTACTCAAGTTCCCTTTAATCCAGGCAGGACGGATGCACTGCCGGAGCAAACCGATGTGGATGCTTTTAAAGTACTGGAACCCAAAGCAGATGCTTTCCGCAATTACACCAAGAGCAAATTCTCAGTCACTGCTGAGGAACTGATGGTTGACAAGGCTCAGCTGCTGGGGCTGACTGCCCCTGAGATGACCGTTCTGCTGGGAGGAATGCGTGTACTCGGCGCCAACTATCAGAAAGCTCCTCATGGTGTGTTTACCCATACACCGGGCAGGTTGAGTAACGATTTCTTCGTGAATCTGCTGGATATGGGCACTGTCTGGAAGCCGGCAGGGGATGATAGCGAAGTTTTCGAAGGGAAAGACCGGAATACCGGAGAAATCAGATGGACCGGGACTCGTGTCGATTTGATCTTCGGCTCCAATGCAGAACTCCGGGCGATTGCGGAAGTGTATGCCAGTGATGATGCGAAAGAAAAGTTTGTCCATGATTTTGTTGCAGCCTGGCATAAAGTGATGAACGCTGACCGGTTTGACCTTGCCTGAGGCGTTCACTGAAATTGTCGTGGGATATGAATTGGATGTTTTCTCTGGTCCGCTCCTGAGGGAGCGGACCTTTTTTTGCCGGGAAGGGCAGAATTGTTCGACATGCTGCTGCGGGATCAGGCAGTGTGTACCGAAACAGAAGATAGGCTTTGGGACTCAGGCAGGTCAGGCAGGCAAAAGACCGAATAGTAAAATGGACAGAAAAAGTAGCAACAAGGAGGGATACCGTGAAAATTTCTGATGTTTTCCAAGCCAAAAGAAGGATTGCTTCACTGGCCAAAACAACATCCTGTTTTACCGCTTCATCCCTGAATGATACGCTGGGAGTGCAACTGATATTAAAAGCAGAAAATCTACAAAAAACAGGCTCCTTCAAAGTTCGGGGTGCGGCGAATTTCTTGTTAAAGCGCAAAGAAGAGGGGCTGGCGATGCCCGGTGTTGTCGCGGCTTCTTCAGGGAACCACGGGCAGGCAGTAGCGTATGTAGCCGGGCTGTTGGGTATTCCGGCTGTGATTGTGATGCCCGAAAAGGCGACTGCTGCGAAAGTCAACGCAGCCAGAGGATACGGTGCGACTATAGCGTTTTGCGGCACGACGTCCAATGATAGACTCACACGAGTCCGTGAAATTGCCCAGGAAATGGGTTATGTGGAGGTGCCTCCCTATGATCATGAGGACATTATTGCTGGGCAAGGAACCGTCGGCGTAGAAATTGTGGAGCAAGTGCATGATGTGGAAGTGGTTTTTGTCCCCATCGGTGGTGGCGGTTTGGCAGCAGGTGTCGCATTTGCGATTAAAACACTAAGACCGGATATTCGGGTGATCGGTGTAGAACCTGCAGGGAGCAATTCAATGTATGTCTCTCGCTCTTTTGGACAGCGTACAGCATTGCCAAAAACAGCATCCATCGCCGATGGCCTGCTGACTCTGATGCCGGGAGAGTTAACTTTCCCAATGATTCAATCGTATCTGGATGATCTTGTATTGGTTGAGGAAGCAGAGATATGTCAGGCGATGCATCTATGCCTGGAGCGTTTTAAGCTGTTGGCAGAGCCGTCTGGAGCCGTAAGTGTTGCAGCTGCCAGGCGGGAAGGTGCTGCATATGGCAAGAGAGCAGTGGCAATTGTGAGCGGTGGCAATGGGGATCTTGCTCGGCTGGCGGAATACTTTGCGCTGTGAAACGAGCGAATTCATTGTATTTCAAGTAAAGAATCCATGGATATTGGTGGAAATATATTTAAAAACGCTGAAAAGCGTAAATTAACTGTTAATATAATTAAAAAACACAATCAAACTCGCTAAATCAGGCACTAACAACTAAATAGACAAAAATTAACAGGATTTATAAGTCGAGTATAGAAGTATAAAAGTTAGTACGACTATTACAGCAAGGGGAAGGAGCGACTGAATATGGGAAATGATGTGAGCACCCTGGCTCGATGGGTTGCAGATTCACTCCCCGGCGCCCTCGCTGCCTTGGCCATTTTGGTAGTCGGCTGGCTGATTGCAGTATTCATTGCAGGCGCTGTACGTGGCGGGGTAAAAAAGACAAGCACCGGTAGTTCACTAGCAAAGTGGTTAAAAGGTGATGGAAAAGCTGAATCTGTGGATTTGGAACGATGGGCAGGTACAACTGCGTATTATCTTGTGATGTTTTTTGTCCTGGTAGCATTCTTTCAATCCCTTGGGCTGACTTTTATTGCAGAACCGCTGCGGGGCTTTCTGAATCAAATCTTCGGATATGCCCCACGCTTGATGGGTGCCGGGATTCTTCTGATTGTTGCCTGGGTGATTGCCACAGTGGTCAGACGGTTGCTGATCAATGTACTGGGCAGAATGAATTTAGAAGATAAATTAGGAAAAGCAACTGATAGTGAGGTCAATGAGCGATCGAGTGTGGCAGAATCGTTTGCTACAATCGTCTACTGGTTGATTTTTCTTTTCTTCCTGCCGGCAATTTTATCAACATTGGCGCTGGAAGGGCTCTTGGTACCTGTTCAGGGGATGTTTGCCAGAGTTTTAGGCTTTTTGCCCAACATTGTCGGTGCAGTACTGATTCTGTTGCTGACCTGGGTGGTGGCCAGACTTCTGCAGCAGTTGGTTACACAAATGACTGAAGCTTTGAGTGTTGATCGACTGGGTGCTTCTGCCGGGCTGGAGACAGTGATGGGCGAGGGGGCAATCTCGAAGTTGATTGGAATTCTCGTCTACACTCTTGTGCTGATTTTTGGAATTATTGCAGCCCTGAATACCCTTGCGCTGGATGCGATTACTGCACCGGCCAGTCGCATGCTGGAATTGATTCTGGGTGCTGTGCCAGCCATCTTTGCAGCGGCATTGATTCTTGGCTTAGCTTACTTTGTGGGTAGAATCCTCGCCGGGCTCGTTAGCGGTGTGTTGACTGGGGCAGGATTCAACCGGATCCTGGTTCATCTGGGGTTGGCAGAGGAAGTACGGGAAGAAGGTAAAACACCGGCTGAGGTTGCAGGCTATCTGATATTGGTTGCTGTAATGCTGCTTGCTGGAATCGAAGCTGCAGGGCTTTTGGGGTTCACTGTCTTAGCTTCTCTTATTGCCGGCTTCACTGTTATCCTTGGCCAGGTTGCTGTTGCTCTGGTAATCTTCGGAATTGGTTTGTATCTAGCAAGCGTTGCCTATCAGACCGTGTTTGCAACAGGCGGACCCCAGGCGTTGCTGCTTGCGCGGATCAGCAAAGTGGCCATTTTGGTTCTGGCGGGCACCATGGCTCTTAGTCAGATGGGAATCGCCCAAGAGATTATCTACACCGCCTTTGCGTTTATTCTGGGTGGAATTGTCCTTACAGGCGTGATTGCATTTGGCATCGGCGGCCGTGACATTGCCTCCCGGGAACTTGAAAGCTGGGTTGAACGGTTTAAGAAAAAAGAATAACTGGCAAAATGGGGCCCGCCAGCAGCGGGCCCCTTGTAATGAAATGGTGTTTTAAGGAAAAGCTGGTCAAACAGATAAAAATATATTACAATAATGATATAGTTACAATTTATTACGAGGAGGCAAATCCCATGGCCGATATTGAACGTGCTGTGTTCGCCGGGGGTTGTTTCTGGTGCATGGTTGCACCATTCCAACAAATCCCAGGTGTGAGCAAGGTAGTCTCGGGCTATACAGGTGGACATACCAGAAATCCAACGTATGAGCAAGTATGCGCAGAAACCACAGGGCACCGTGAAGCAGTGCAGGTGGAGTATGATCCTGAATTGGTCAAGTATGAGGATCTCCTGACGGTTTTCTGGCAGCAGATTGACCCCACCGATGCAGGGGGGCAATTCCATGATCGGGGTGAATCCTATCGAACAGCGATCTACTACACCGATGACAAACAACGGGCGGCTGCGGAAAAATCCCGTGAAGAATTGGCGAAGAATGGCCCCTTTGATCAGTCTATCGCGACAGAAATCCTGCCGGCAGGGGAGTTTTATCCAGCAGAGGATTATCATCAGGACTATTACAAAAAGAATCGGATCCATTATCAATTGTACAGACGCGCTTCTGGTCGGGATCCATTCATTCGTCGCCACTGGGATAAGAAAAAACTGTACCGACAAGCAAGAAAGGATCTGACGGATATGCAGCGTTATGTGACAGAACAAAATGGCACAGAACCTCCCTTTGCCAATGAGTACTGGAACCATTTTGAACCGGGGCTCTATGTTGATGTGGTCACAGGCATCCCGCTATTCAGTTCCTTGGATAAATTCGAATCTGGCTGTGGCTGGCCCAGTTTTTCCCGGCCACTGGAGAAAGATCGGATCGAAGAGAAAGTTGATCGCAGTCATTTTATGGTGCGGACAGAGGTCCGCAGCCGGGACTCCGACTCTCATCTGGGACATGTCTTCAGTGATGGGCCTAATCCTACTGGATTGCGCTACTGCATCAACTCTGCTGCTTTGCGCTTTATTCCCCGAGATAAGCTAAAAGAAGAAGGGTACGGCGATTATCTGCATCTCTTCCAGTAGAATCACAAAGAATGAGACTGCAAAGAGGTGTCCAGGACCGGCTATATTGCTGGTCTTTTTGTTGTCTGTGCTGGAGGATTTCACTCTGAGAGGGAGAATAGAAGCAGAAGAGTGAATATTTTAAATAATCAGGGTATTCTTCTTCTACTGCACTCCAAAAATCTTTAT
>CAZDAI010000046.1:0-9905 GCA_964503545.1 uncultured Candidatus Sumerlaeota bacterium | reverse complement strand
TATGCCAACGCATCGACCAACATGGGTGGAAATCGATCTGGACAATATCGCCCACAATGTACAGCAGATTAAAAACAGAGTAGGTAAAGGTGTTGCAATCATGGCTTGTGTTAAAGGCGAAGGGTATGGTCATGGCGGCTACGAAGTAGCTCGGGTGGCACTGGCCAACGGTGCAGAAAGACTAGCGGTAGCTATGCTGGATGAAGGAGTGGTGCTGCGCAGAAAAGGGATCACAGCACCGATATTAATTCTGGGCATGTCGCATCCGGAATTTGCCGATGAGATTGTGGAGTATGACCTGATGCAGGCAGTATGCAATGATGAAATTGCTGAAGCCTTGTCCAATGCAGCTGTTCGGCAGAAAAAGCAGGCTCTGGTCCACCTGAAAGTTGATTCTGGCATGAACCGGATTGGCGTCAGACCGGAAAATGTGGTTGCACTTGCCCGTAAAGTGCTTTCTCTTCCCAACCTGGTTATCGATGGGGTATTTACTCATTTTGCTTCCACATACTACGAACAGGAATATGCTGCCAAGCAGTTTGACCTGTTTCAGGTAGCACTGCATAATCTTGAGGATGCTGGCATTGATGTTCCTTACAAGCACTGCAGCAATAGCGGTGCGGTTCTGAACTTCCCCCATACTTACCTGAATCAGGTGCGCCCGGGTTCCATACTGACCACGCCTGTTAAAGCACAGACGCCAGAAATGGATATGGATTTACGCTATTCATTTTCTTGGAAGACCAAAGTGGTTTTTATTCATGATATGCGAGAAGGTGAAAGTCTAGGGTATAATCTGGTCTATACTGCCAACAGCGACCGGAAAATCGCCATTCTACCTGTTGGTTGGGCGGATGGCATGCCGCCGGACCTCACTGATCGTGGATCGGTATTGATCCGCGGACAACGCTGTCCTATCCGGGGCAGAATCTGCATGGACCAGACGATGGTGGATGTCACCGATCTGGATGAGGTCAGAATCGGTGATGAAGCAGTACTGCTTGGCACCCAGGAGGAACAGGAGATTTCTCATCTGGAATGGACAGCACTGCTGGGCGGCTATAACAATCATGTCGTAGTGCGCTGTGTTATTACTAATCGGGTGCCTAGGGTATACTTCTACAAAGGGAAAAAAGCTGGACTCAGGGTTCCATTGCGACCAGAGCTGGATGAGGAAATTGCTTTTTGAGGGCGAAAGCCCTCTCTTCATTTTCCGGGCAGCAGGGAAAGGGCTTCCTATGTAGAAATCAACTATGTCCCAGTATGATGAGATGGGGCCTATTTTTTAGGGGGTGGCGTGAGTGAGTAAAACAGTGATGGATTGGATTGTTCAGAATGAGAAAAAGCTGATCGAGCTCAGTGACTGCATCTGGTCTTATGCAGAAGCAGCGATGGATGAGTATCGTTCAGCCAGCTGCCAGGCAGACTATCTGGAAGGGTTGGGGTTTTCCATAGAGCGGAATGCCGGGGGAATGCCCACTGCGTTTGTGGCCAGTTTTGGCACTGGAGCACCGGTCATCGGTATCCTGGGGGAATACGATGCGCTACCAGGGCTCAGCCAGCAGGTAGACCCCATGCAAAATCCGGTAACCAAGGGAGCTCCTGGCCATGGCTGCGGACATAATCTATTGGGTGTTGCCGCACTTGGTGCTGCCGCAGCTTTGAAAAGTGCAATGGAAGCCGGTGAAATAAAGGGAACGGTGCGGTACTACGGTTGCCCGGCAGAGGAAACGCTGACAGGGAAAGTGTTTATGGTAAAAGCAGGTTTGTTTGACGATGTTGATATGGCAATTACCTGGCATCCCGGCTCGCTGAACTCAATGTGGGTAGGCAGCGATCAGGCGATGAATTCAGCAAAATTCCGTTTCTTTGGCAGAACAGCCCATGCAGCCGGCGATCCCTGGAACGGACGCAGTGCACTGGATGCTGTTGAGCTGATGAATGTCGGTGCCAACTTCTTACGGGAACACATTATCACCGATGGTCGTGTCCACTATGTGATCACCAACGGTGGTAAAGCCCCCAACATCGTACCCGACGAGGCGGAAGTCTGGTATTATGTGCGGGCACCGAAAAGGTATCAGGTGGAGGAGATCTATGATCGCCTGGTCAAAATTGCCGAAGGGGCCGTTCTGATGACAGAGACACGAATGGAAATCGAATTTTTATCCGGATGCTACAATACACTGCATAACAATGTGATCGGAGATGTTATTTTCGAGAAAATGAAAGAGGTAGGAGCTCCGGTCTTTACTGAGGAAGATATTGCATTTGCGAAGGAGATTGCAAAAAGTTTCCCGCCCAGACAGAGAGAAGCTGCGATTCAAAAGCATACGCCAGAAGTTGCAGCCAAGTTAAAAGATAAATATCTGTGTGATATTGTCATTGATCCCCGCGGGAAAGGGCAGGTCTCCGGGGGTTCCACAGATGTCGCTGATGTGAGCTGGGTGACGCCGACGGCACAATTTACGACAGCGTGCGATGCTTTGGGAACAGCTGGTCATTCCTGGCAGTTCACTGCCGCTTCGGGAATGGGAATAGGACATAAGGGGATGCTGGCAGCTGCGAAAATAATGGCACTGGCAGCAGAAGAGTTCTACAAAAAACCTGAGCTGGTTGAGAAGGCAAAAGAAGAGTTCGCAGCTGTGGTTGCAGCTGAACCTTATAAATCACCGCTTCCAGATAATGCTGTACCCCCCGTTAAAGAAAAGATTTGAAACAGTAAGAGGGTTTAGGGCAACCTAACCCTCTTTTTAGTAGGAGGTGCCACCATGGAGTTCAGTCGATCGATTCAGGCGATTATTCAGGAAAGGATCTCAGTGCGCAAATATCAGGATACGCCTTTGCAGGATGAGGATATTTTGTTTTTGGAAGCCCTTTTGGAGGCACTTCCAGATGCGCCTTACCGATCTGCCAGCCATTTTTATCTGATTGCCCCAGATTCAGAACATCATCTGGGGAAGCTGCCGGGTACCTATGGAATCATCCGCGGTGCCAGGATGTATCTGATTGGGGGTGCTGCCAACACGAATCAGGCGCTCCTGGATTTTGGCTATCACATGGAATACATTATCCTTAAAGCCTGGGATCGGGGATTGGGCACCTGTTGGCTGGGCGGAACTTTCCAGCGTAGCCCGGTTGAACGCTATGGGAAGTTTCCTGACGGGTTCATTATTCCAGCAATCACACCCCTCGGTTATTCCGCAGAGAGAGAAGGGATCATGGACAGTGTTTTGCACAGGATCATGGGATCGAAACAACGAAAGCCTTTCAATGAGTTGTTCTTTACTGGCGGCTGGCATACGCCTATGGCCCCCCGTGAGGATGATCCTGTCTGCAATGCTTTGGAGATGGTTCGATTGGGCCCGTCTGCCATGAATCGCCAACCCTGGCGAGTGGTCACTGACGACAACAATGTGCATTTTTTCATGAAGAAAGTCGGGCTTGGCAGTCGGATCTTCAAAGGTATGTTTCAGTCGGTGGATGTGGGAATCGCCTGTTGTCATTTCGCCCTGACCATGGCTGAACAGGGGATTTCAGGACAATGGCTGAATACAGAGCAAGGGCAGGATCTGGCGGATGAAAGCCTGCAATACTGCATTAGCTGGCAACAGCAAGCCTAACCACATGGGAAGGATATTCATCATTGGAATCGAACACGTAAGGAAAGCGAAATGGGAGTGAAATCAATTGTTTGTATTAGGAAATTTTCTTTTCATTTTTATTGCGCGAATGGCGGATGTAGCATTGATGACCATTCGGATGCTGATGATTGTTCGCGGGAAAAGGATACAGGCGGCCATACTGGGATTTTTTGAAGTAACCATCTACATCGTTGCCCTGGGTCAGGTGGTGCAGAACATTGATAATACCTACAGTATTATCGCCTATGCTTTGGGTTTTTCTACAGGTAATTTTCTTGGCAGCTATCTTGAAGAAAAGATGGCCATGGGCTTTCTCACGGTGCATGTAATTTCGAAGGAATATGCCGACGAATTGGTCAGCAAATTACGGGAAGCAGGCTATGGCGTTACAGTTGTAAACGGGATGGGTCGTTATCGGTTGCGAAAATTGTTATACATTACACTGCGCCGAAAAGATCTATCGACTCTCCTGGCGCTCATAGAACGAGAGGATAAGGAGGCTTTTGTAACAGTTATGGATACAAGGGCCATAAAAGGGGGATTCTTGTTCAACAGAAAAGATAAATAGAAAAGAGGCGGAATTCCGCCCTTTTCGTTCATATTGGCTTATCACGGCCATGGGTTTTGGATATAATGGAGGTAAGACTAAAGAAGGGACTGAGGCCGTTGCAGATGGATGTTCTTGGTGTTTGTGCAGCATACCCGGCCACCAATGATGCATGCTCCGGGTATCTGATTTCAGAAGGAGATACCCGTGTGCTTCTCGACTGCGGACCGGGTGTAATGGGGAATCTGCCGAAAGTCTGCAGCTACTTTGATCTGAATGCGGTGATTATCAGTCATCTGCATGTGGATCATTATCTGGATATTTTCCCCTTGCGCTATGCACTGACATACAGCTTGCATCGGCCGGAAAATTATTCACGCATCCCTTTGCTCATGCCACCGGGAGAATACAACCGGTTGTTTGCTGGAGCTGCAGCACAGGATTGGGAGAAATTTGAACAGATTTTTCTCCCGATGGGAATGAGCGAACGGACTGAAAGTCCTTTTGGGCAGCTAACATTTCGCTTTGCACTCATGAATCATCCGATCCAGTCCTTCGCCTGCAGAGTAACGGGAGCCGATGGAACGAGCCTTGTTTACAGCAGTGACACTGGCTTCAGTGAATCGCTGATTCAGTTTGCCCAGGGTGCTGATCTTTTCGTGTGTGAGGCGACGCTGCAGGATCAGCATCTAGACAGAAAGATGACTGGCCACTTAACAGCACGCGAGGCGGGTTTGATTGCCAAAGAAGCGGGGGTAAAGGAACTTTTACTAACACACATCTGGCCGGAATATGATCGGGCCATCAGTATCAAGGAAGCACGAGAAAGTTTCACCGGACCTGTGACTGCTGCGGCGACAGGCAGTTCAATCATCATTTGCAGGTAGGAGGCACAACATGAGAATTGTGGAGGCATCTACGATATCCGATTCGGTATACAGGCTGTGTCTGGAGGCCAATACCCAATTACCCCGGGATGTGCAGAAAGCGCTGACGAGAGGACTGGAGCAGGAAGAATCTCCCCGCGCGAGAGATTTCTTTCGTGTTTTGCTCGAAAACGCAGATATTGCAGCCTCTAATCAGATGGCCATCTGCCAGGATACCGGACAGGTGGTTGTGTTTTTGGACTTGGGGCAGGAAGTGATGGTGTCTGGCGGTGATCTTGAAGATGCGGTCCAGGATGGTGTGCGCAGGGCATATCGCGATGGCTATTTTCGCAATTCCATTGTACGAGATCCTCTGCACAGGGTTAACACGGGCGACAATACACCCGCAGTGATTCACTATACCATTGTGCCTGGATCGTCCATTCAGATTAGTGTTATGCCGAAAGGATTTGGCAGTGAAAATATGAGCGGCCTTGCAATGCTTACACCGGCGCAGGGAGAAGCAGGAATCATCCGCTTTGTAACCGAACAGATATGCAGGGCGGGAGGCAACCCTTGTCCGCCTGTGATCGTAGGGATCGGTCTGGGAGGTACCATGGAGAAAGCTGCAATTCTGGCAAAAAGAGCTCTTTTGCGCGAAATCGGTTCACGCAATTCTGAAGAACATTTGTGCGCGCTTGAAGAGAAACTGTTGGGGGAAATCAATGGCACTGGCATCGGATCCCAGGGCCTTGGCGGTACAATCACCGCATTGGATGTTTTTGTGGAAGCGTTTCCCACGCATATAGCCGGCTTGCCGGTTGCGGTGAATCTGAGCTGTCATGCCGCACGGCATGCCCAGGCAATTGTATAAAACAGGAGGGGATGCGCCAATGGGAGTACCGGCACAAGTTGAGATGCCGTTGCGTTCGGATCGGATTGCAAGCCTAAAAGCGGGGGACCAAGTCCTGCTCAGTGGTACGGTGTATACAGCCCGGGATGCAGCGCATGCTCGGTTGAGTGATAGTATCAAGAGGGGTGAGCAATTGCCATTTTCACCCAATGGTGCTGTGATCTATTATGTGGGACCCTGTCCGGCAAAACCAGGATGCATCATTGGTGCAGCCGGTCCGACAACAAGTGGCCGTATGGACCCTTTTGTACCTACATTGATGGGTGCAGGCATTCGCGGGATGATCGGCAAAGGCAACCGGGGGGAAGATGTCATCAAGAGCATTCAAGAGTATGGAGGAATTTATTTTGTCACTGTTGGCGGCGCGGGGGCGTATCTGGCTGCCCGTATTGTTGAATGTGAACTGGTTGCTTTTCCTGATCTTGGAGCAGAAGCGATTTACAAGCTTACACTGCAGGATTTTCCAGCTGTTGTTGCCATCGATGCAGAAGGTCGCAATATATTCGATGATCTTAAGAAAACGGGGAGATGATAAAGATGCCGAGATTGGATGGAAGAGCACTGGATGATTTACGGCCAGTCAGAATTACCAGAAATTATCTGCCCTATGCAGAAGGCTCTTGTCTGATTGAAGTAGGAGAGACCAGAGTAATCTGTTCTGCAACCGTGGAGGATAAAGTGCCGCCTTTTCTAAAGAAGGAGTCCCATGGTTGGGTGACAGCAGAATACAGCATGCTGCCCAGAGCCACACAGGTGCGAACCGTCCGTGAGAGTTCACGCGGCCGGATCAGCGGCAGAACATTTGAAATTCAGCGGCTGATCGGTCGGGCTATGCGTTCTGTTACCGATCTGAAAGTGCTCGGGGAACGCACGATCTGGCTGGATTGCGATGTGATTCAGGCTGATGGTGGGACTCGCACAGCGGCAATTACAGGCGCATTTATTGCATTGGTAGATGCTTTGAATTACCTGTACAAAGACGGGCAGATCCCAACGATTCCCATTACTGACTTTTTGGCGGCAGTCAGCGTAGGCATTCTGGAAAACCAGATTATGCTGGATCTATGCTATGAGGAAGATTCTACCTGTCGTGTGGATATGAATATTGTCATGACTGGGCAGGGAGAGTATGTGGAAATTCAGGGAACTGGAGAAAGTGCCCCTTTTACAGCCAAAGAATTGCAGCAGATGCTGCATCTGGCGCAAAACGGGATCATGGAACTGATTGGTTATCAAAAGGCAGCTCTAGGTGAAATCATAATGAGTATAGGGCGGATTTGAAATGACTAAAATGAACATTTTGTTGGCAACCGGCAATCAAGGCAAAGTGGATGAGTTCGTCAAACTCCTTGCGGACCTCCCGGTTTCTGTTATGTCACTGAAAGATTTGGGCACAGATTTTAGTGTATCCGAAGATGGTGCCACATTCACAGAGAATGCGATCATCAAAGCGCGTGCAGCAGCTGATCAGTTCTCCGTCATCGCTGTTGCTGATGATTCCGGCCTGGAAGTGGATGCACTGGCAGGGCAGCCCGGCGTTCATTCTGCACGTTTTGCCGGCCGACAGGGGGACGATGAGGCAAATAACGATAAACTGTTGCAACTATTAGCTGCAGTACCATGGGAGGGGCGTTCTGACCGCTTTCGGTGCAGCATCGCCATCGCCGTGCCTGATGGGGATGTCTATACGACTGAAGGGGTCTGCGAAGGCATGATTGGCTTTGCCAGAAAAGGCAGTTCCGGTTTCGGTTATGATCCGCTATTTTTTGTGCCAGAGTATCAAAAAACATTTGCTGAGCTATCTATGACCGAAAAGAATAGAATCAGTCACCGAGCACGAGCCTTTCAAAAAGCGCGAACGGTTTTAATTGACCTGATCGGTAATTTGGGTTTTCTGGGGGAATAGGCATGCGCATCGGTGTATTAAGTGATTCCCACGGTGACATGCGCGCAATTGCCAAAGCTGTGGCCTTAATGGGAGATGTGGATCTGATTTTCCATGCAGGAGACTATTACCAGGACGCACTGATCCTAAAAGCAAAGACAGCTATTCCTGTAACAGCGGTGGGTGGCAACTGTGATCTAATGATGGCAGCAGCTCCCCAGCAGCATTTAGGAAATTATGGGGGATACAAACTTCTTCTGGTACATGGGCACCAGTATGGGGTGAAGCGGGATATTAGCAGCTTGGTTTCTCATGCGCAAAAGCGACGAATCGATATTGTTGTTTTTGGGCATACCCATGTGTCCCATGCTGAGGTTCGTAACGGTATCCATTTGTTCAATCCTGGCAGTGTGGCGTATCCACGGGTAAACGGCAGAAGAACTTATGGCATTCTTACAATCGATGAACAAATACATTTTGATATTATTGAGTTCTAAGCCAAATGATTGGTAATTGCATGATCTAAAAACATCTTCGCGTTAGGCGGTTTAACACAAAAGATTATTAGGTTTGACTTTATAAAGAAAATACGGTATATTATAAATTGTCTTTAGAAGGAACAGCGGGGCGTAGCGCAGTTTGGTAGCGCACTTGGCTTGGGACCAAGGGGTCGGGGGTTCGAATCCCTCCGCTCCGACCATCTGATTCAAATAATTGCGGGTGTAGCTCAATGGCAGAGCGGGAGCCTTCCAAGCTTCATATGAGGGTTCGATTCCCTTCACCCGCTCCAGTAGAAAACACTGTGGTTGCAACCGGAATATGTTGTAACTGCAGTTTTTATTTCCAGGGAGAATAATTGGGGAGGAGGAAAACAATATGTCTGATGAGACCGTTGTAATCAGAAAGGCTCAAGAAGGTGAAGGTCCGACTATTACCCAGGTGGCTTTGCTTTCCAAAGCCCACTGGGGATATGACAGGGACTTCTTGGACAAATGCATCCAGGATCTGACGGTGGATGCAGAATATATTATGAAGAATCCAGTTTATGTGGCTATCGCAGCAGACAACATTGTGGGTTTTTACAGTATTATTCTAGAGGATGACGGCTACTATCTCGATAATATGTTCATTCTTCCAGAATATATCGGGAAAGGGCTGGGGAAAAGCCTATGGGGGCATATGCTCGAAGTATTTTCAGCCATGAAAGTCCAGGCGTTCAAACTGGTTGCAGATCCCTTTGCAGCCGGGTTTTACTCTGCCATGGGGGCTGTGCAGATTTATGAAAAGGAATCAAGCACCTTTCCTGGTAGAAAGCTGCCTGTGATGCAATATCACTTTTTGTAAGCCATAAGAAATGAAACTGTTTCCCTGTGATTTGCGGTCACATTTTGCAGGGTGCTTCTATTGACAAAACTTTGCATATATGAGATACTAGGTTTCGCAAGAAATGCGGTATCTACAGGGTTTGACTGGACTGCCTCTGAATTGTGCAAGGAAGGCACGAATATGCACTGTGATCTGCACTGAATATTTGTGCGCCTGTAGCTCAGGGGATAGAGCAACGGACTTCTAATCCGTTGGCCGTAGGTTCGATTCCTACCAGGCGCGCCAAGATTATGAAAAAGTGGTGGGTGTAGCTCAGTGGTTAGAGCACTGGACTGTGGCTCCAGGTGTCGGGGGTTCAAATCCCCTCACTCACCCCAATTTTAGAGTGTGCGCCCGTAGCTCAGCTGGATAGAGTGACAGACTTCGAATCTGGAGGTCGCAGGTTCGAGTCCTGCCGGGCGCGCCATTGTGTTCTTTGGGGCGTCGCCAAGAGGTAAGGCACGGGACTTTGGATCCTGTATCGTTGGTTCGAATCCAGCCGCCCCAGCCAAATATTTTGCAATAAGTGATATGCTTGCGAGGGTGGCGGAATTGGCAGACGCGCTAGACTTAGGATCTAGTGCCCTAGGGCGTAAGGGTTCAACTCCCTTCCCTCGCACCAAAGTAGACGCGGAAGTAGCTCAGTGGTAGAGCATCGCCTTGCCAAGGCGAGGGTCGCGAGTTC
>CAZDAI010000045.1:2890-15687 GCA_964503545.1 uncultured Candidatus Sumerlaeota bacterium | reverse complement strand
ATACTGGCAACAATATTTCTTGAAGGTCCGATATTAGCAAGTATTCAAATTGGTCAGTCTTTTAGGCATGATTCATCATCAAATCACTCAGTCCATGCTAATCCGATGCGAAGCCGCGGAGGAGGTGGCACGGCCCATTTTACGATGCATTGATTGATGCTCTTGAAGAGTTTGGGGAACAGTAATGCTGAGTAATTGACACTTTCTTTTTGGGTCTGCAGACGATGAGATTGAATCCGTCAGTAAAGGTTCTGAGTTGAGTAAAGATTCAATTTCAATATGAACGGAAGCGTAATAGCAGAGTTTATGGGTCATCTTCACAATGGTATACATATGCCAGATCATTTCCCAATCCGAAAAGAGCGTAAGTGTCCATGATAGCACGATTCTAATTTCTTTCCAACTATGTGTGCTATACCAATTCCGATTTTCTGCACATCAAAAACCCTCCATATGTAGATCATCCTTAATGAGTTCGATGGGTCCACTTAGGGAGGGTCAGTCTAGAGGGGAGCCTTCTTAACGCTTTATTGTCTCTGGGTCCAGGGGGGCAGCGAGGATGGTTTTCTGATGATCATAGATCACCATGCCTGGTTTTGCTCCCCGGGGTTTGCGGACATATTTGCGCAGCGTGTAGTCGACCGGCACTTTATTGCCCTGACGGGCTTGGCTGAAGTAAGCCGCCAGACCGGCAGCGCGGGCAATCACATGCTCGTTGAAGTCCGAGTTGCTTTGGAGTTGTATGATTACATGGGAGCCGGGAATATCTTTGGCATGAAGCCAGAGATCTTCACTCCGGGCCAGACGCATGGTAACCAGATCATTTTGGCGATTGTTACGGCCAATCAGGATTCGGTAACCATCGGAGTCCTGCAGTTCCAGGGGTTGGGCGGGAGATTTTTCCTGTTGCTGCCGGCGCTTGGCGGCTTTCTTTTCTTTTATGTAGCCTTCTTCCTGGAGTTCGCTGCGTATTTCTCGCAGAAGAGCAGGGCTGTCTGCCCTATCAATGCTGTGGGCTGTGCTTTCTAAATACTGCAGTTCAGTCTGGGCAGCCGTCAGATGCTCCGACTGGATTTCTAGGCTTTTCTTTGCTTTATTGTAGCAGCGAAAATAGATCTGAGCATTTTCAGCCGGGGTCTTTTGCGGGTCCAGCGGAACAGTGACAAGGTGTTGTGCATCCACCCGGTAGTCGGGGCCGGCGACAGCAAGATCACCTTTGCGAATCCGGTGGATATTGGCCAGAATGATCTCACCCCAGGCCCGCAATTCATCGGCTTTTTCAGCTTCCAGCAGGGTTGTCTGAATCGCCGCGAGCCGGTTACCGATCCGATCGATGTGTTGCAGTACAGTCCGCTGCAGTGTGCCGCGCGCTTCTTCCAGACGATCCACCCCGGACCATTTAGTAAAGTATTCATCTAGCAGGTCATTCATAGCCGGGTAGCTGTGTTGCCATTCTTTTGGATACTGAGCCAACTGATAAGGTGCATAGGCCACTGCCCGATTCTCTTTGGGATGGATGACCAAGGTGGGACAGAATTGTTGTTCTGCAATAGTTTGCCAGAAAGTCAGGAAGGCATGCTCCAGTGCCTGCCATTCTGCCGGAGTCAACCAACTGAGTCGCTGATCAGTTTCAATATTGGCGCGAGCGCAAATCTCTTTGGCAGACAAAGGACCCAACCCTTCAAAGGAAGCCAGCAGCGCTTTCCATACCCGTTCATTTTCGTCCCGGGCGCGCAGCACGGGAAGAATCTCACATCCTGACAGTGCCAGAGGCAGTGCTCGATCTTGAGGCGGGGGCCAGGCATAGACAGTACCGGGGAGAATCTCCCGCACCCGACTGATTTGGTGGGTGACTCGGCGAATGCTGTCGATGATCAGTCCTTCATCGGGATGGGCCAGGATCAGATTGCTGTGTTTTCCCATGATCTCGGCAATCAGCCAGCGTTTTGTCAGTAGTCCAGTTTCATCTTTACCGCTGCATTCGAGAACCATCACCCGTTCCAGATCTTTTTGGAAGACCCGGTCAATGCGAAATCCCTCCAGGTGCTTGCGCAGCAACAGACAGAACATCGGGGTGGTTTCCACCGGATCCGGGTGAGAGGTCGTCAGAAAAACACTCCCCTGCTGGGGGTGAGCCGAAAGGAGCAGTCTGTGGTTTTGTCCTCGGGCATGGATATGGAGGACAATAGCAAAGCGTGAAGTTTGTGTAATCCGGTTGATACGTCCATCACCAATGATCTGGTTTAGTTCAACAGTGACAGCGCGCATGGTCAGTGCATCATAAGCCATTGCATTTCCTCGTTTCTCCGCAGAATTCATCCAAAGTATACCACTCACAGGAAAATGCGTCAATCGCGATGAAAATATTTGAAAAAAGGAGAAAAACGGAAGGAAAAGGCGTATAGTTCCGCAAATATAACCTAAAAGATGGCACGAGCAGTTATGGGATGCCATAATCAATGACTGTGCGCTACCGATAAAAGGAGGCGTTGTATGTGAGACGTGCGGACAGAATCAGCAAGCTTCCACCTTACCTGTTTGCAGAAATCGACCGAAAAAAGGCCGAAGCAAAAGCACGAGGGGTCGATCTGATCCATCTGGGTGTAGGGGACCCGGATCAGCCAGCTCCCAAATCAGTGGTTGAGGCACTGCAGCAGGCGGCAGCAGATCCGGCTCAAGGGCATTATCCTGAATCGGTAGGCTCTGTACAGTTTCGCCAGGCAGCGTCTGACTGGTATCAACGAATGTTTCAGGTCCAGTTGGATCCGCAAAAAGAAGTGACGGCCTTAATCGGTTCAAAAGAGGGGATCGTCCAGGTTTGCCTGGCATACCTGAATCCTGGCGATGTGGCTTTGGTTCCCGATCCCGCTTATCCTGCCTACTACAGCGGTGTTGTCTTGGCCGGTGGTGAACCCCACAGCATGCCCCTGCGGGCAGAACGTCATTTCCTGCCGGACTTGGCGGGGATCGACAAGGATACCGCCAAAAAAGCTAAACTGATGTTTCTCAACTACCCCAACAACCCGACAGCGGCTGTTGCAGATGAGAATTTCTTTCAGGAAGTAATTGCCTTCGCACATGCCCATGATATTATTGTCTGTCATGATTTTGCCTATGGCACCATGACTTTCGACGGCTATAAGCCGCCAAGTTTCTTGTCGATACCAGGCAGCAAAGATATTGGCATTGAATTTAATTCCATGTCCAAACCCTTTAATATGACAGGCTGGCGCATCGGTTTGGCCGCCGGCTGTCCGGAAGTTATTCAGGCGATGGCCGCGGTTAAATCCAATGTTGACTCAGGTCAGTTCAATGCCATCCAAACAGCGGCAGTGGCGGCCCTCAGCCTGCCTGAAACCCACTATAAAGCTATGAATCAGCTCTATGAAGAGCGGCGTGATTTTCTGATTGAAGGACTGAATCGACTAGGCTGGCAGCTGGAAAAGACAAAAGCAACATTCTACCTCTGGATTCCTGCACCCATCGGCTATTCCGGAGCTTCATTTGCGGAAAAACTGCTGGATCAGGCTGGGATTATTGTCACTCCCGGTAATGGCTATGGACAATACGGTGAAGGATTCTTCCGAATTGCTCTGACGGTACCAAAAGAGCGGCTGCAACAAGCTCTGGAGAGGATTGAAGCAATTATTTAAGGACAAGGGCAGGAAATCGGCGGACAGAGGCGAAGTATTCCCGCCTGACTGATGTTACAGTAAAGGAGAATTCCTATGGCAATCAGCATGACTGGGTATGGTCAGGAAAGCCGCCAGGATCAATGGTGGCAAATATCTGTCCAACTGCGAGCAGTGAATCACCGGTATTGCGAAGTGTCTGTTCGGATGCCGCGGCGTTACAGTGCCCTGGAGGACAGGATTCGCAGGCAGGTTCAACGCAGTTGTATGCGCGGGCGAGTAGAAGTCAATGTATCCATTGCCCCGGGGGAAGCTCAGAGTCGATCGTTGAATTTGAACAGACCTTTGGCAGAGGCCTATTACCGCTCTTTAGGGGAACTGTCACGCCTGCTTAATATCCCCAATGCTGTGGATGCCGCAACATTGGCAGCCTTTCCAGAGATTCTTCAGGCGGATGATTCCGAAGAGGATCTGGATGCGCTCTGGACTCATCTGGAGCCGGTGCTCGCTGAGGCATTGCTGGGGTTGAATCAGATGCGCAAGGCAGAAGGGGACGCGTTGGCGCAGGATATGCAGGAGCGCGTTGCCAGTCTAAAAGCCATGACAGCCGAGATTGAGGTGCGGGTACCGGAGATTGTCAGGGAGCATCGGGAGAAACTGACTCAAAGGTTGCAGGAGTATCTGCAGGATGTACCGGTGAATGAGGACCGGATCTTGATGGAAGTGGCTGTTTTTGCAGACCGGAGCAACATTACAGAGGAACTGGTGCGATTGCGCAGTCATCTGCAGCAGCTGACCGGAATGCTGGCAACCGATGGTGAAATCGGCAAGAAACTTGATTTTACAGTGCAAGAGTTAAACAGGGAAGTGAATACAATCGGCTCCAAGACCGGAGATGTGCTGGTAACCCGACTGGTGATCGCCATGAAGGCGGAGATAGAGAAGATCAGGGAACAGGTGCAGAATCTGGTATAAGAACAAGACATTAAGCTGAGGAGGAATCGAGAATGGATATCAGACTGATTAACATTGGATTTGGCAACATCGTGGCTGCAAACCGCATTATAGCTATTGTCAGCCCGGAATCTGCTCCAATTAAGCGAATCATTCAGGAAGCGAGAGATCATGGCCGTCTGGTGGATGCTACTTATGGCCGCCGTACCCGTGCGGTAGTCATTACTGACAGTGACCATGTGGTTCTCTCCGCAGTACAGCCAGAAACTGTCGCCCACCGGCTGCAGACTAAAGAACACCATCCTGCAGATGCAGATGGCAACAGTTAAGGGGGTACTGGATGAGTAGAGGACTGGCACTGGTCATCTCCGGCCCCTCCGGTTCGGGCAAGGATACATTGATCAGTCATCTCATGGAAGAACTGGATGGTCTGTGTTATTCTGTGTCTGCCACCACCCGCTCGCCTCGAAATGGCGAGGTGGATGGTCAGGACTACTTCTTTATCAGCCGCTCTGAGTTTGAATCACGCATTCAGCAGGGGGCGTTTCTGGAGTGGGCGGAAATTTATGGGGATTATTACGGAACACCGAAAGATTTCGTTGCAATGAAACGGGATCAGGGCTTCGATGTGATCTTGAAAATTGATGTGCAGGGAGCCCGTCAGATTCGCAGTTCTGAGCGTGAGGCTGTTTTCATTTTTATTGCACCGCCCAGCATGGATGAACTGCGCAGACGCATTCAGGGGCGTGGCACTGAGACCCCTGAGGCCGTGGAAAAGCGATT
The DNA here is from genome assembly GCA_964503545.1 of uncultured Candidatus Sumerlaeota bacterium. Lineage (GTDB taxonomy): Bacteria > Bacillota > SLNR01 > SLNR01 > SLNR01 > JAXGQE01. The sequence continues at coordinate 10,318 of CAZDAI010000045.1, read as the reverse complement.
TCAGACAGCTGTCCGGGAAGTGCAGGAAGCCGTATCCTATGATTATATCGTCGTCAACGATCAGATTCCGGAAGCAGTCAGCCGCCTCAAGACGGTCGTTCTGGCAGAAAAAAGCCGGGTACAAAGGATGTGGCCGGCGCTGGCAGAGCTGTTCCGGGAATCCCAGAGTTCATGATGAACAGGAGGTTTTATTATGATCTATCCACCGCTGGACAAGCTGCTGCAAAAGGTGGACAGTAAGTACACTCTGGTGGTTGTGGCTGCTAAACGAGCCAGGGAAATTATGGAAGGTTCAGAACCCCGGGTGCATGTGAAAAGCGGGAAAACGGTAACCCAGGCACTGTATGAGATCAATGCAGGGCTGGTATGCTACAGAAGGACCAAAGCCGGCATTAAATAGAACGGCAAGTCCGGCAAGGAGTTGAGGAATAATGAAACTGGAAGATGCTTTTCGCGGAAAAACCATTGTCTTTGGTGTAACCGGCTGCATTGCTGCTTACAAAGCGGCCGATCTGGTCAGCCGTTTGAAAAAGTTGGGCGCTGACATCCATGTGGTTATGACTCAATCTGCAACTGAGCTGGTGCAGCCCATCACTTTTCAAACATTGTCCCAGAACCCAGTGCATACGAATATGTGGGTTGCACCGCAAAAGTGGAATGTGGAACACATTGGGCTGGCAGATGCTGCGGATCTGTTTATGATTGTTCCGGCGACTGCTAATATCATCGGCAAAATAGCCAATGGGATCGCCGACGATATGCTGTCAACTACCGTAATGGCGGTAAAAGCCCCCATCCTGCTGGCACCGGCGATGAATGCAAAGATGTACGACAACCCAATTGTGCAGGCAAATCTGGAAAAGCTCAAGGGGTTTGGCTATACGGTGATTGAACCTGAGTACGGCTTTTTGGCCTGTGGTTATGAAGGAAAGGGCAGACTGCCGGAAGCTGCCGTGATTATTGAAGCTGCTGCCCGTCTTTTAGCCCCGCCGCAGGATCTGGCAGGAAAAACTGTTCTGGTGACAGCGGGGCCCACAAGGGAGGCACTGGATCCAGTCCGCCATCTATCCAATCCGTCAACCGGGAAAATGGGGTATGCAGTAGCTGAAGAGGCCCGGGATCGGGGAGCGAAGGTCATCCTGATCAGTGGCCCCACCATGCTGAAATCTCCCGGAGGAATGGAAGTGATCCGGGTGATCAGTGCCAGGGACATGTATGCTGCTGTGATGGACCACTTTCCTGCTGCAGATATTGTGATTAAAAGTGCTGCTGTTTCCGATTACCGACCCAAGGAGGCAGCTGCTCAAAAAATGAAAAAAACCGATGCCGATATGGTGATCGAACTGGAAAGAAATCCAGATATCCTCTTTGAACTGGGCCAAATGAAAGGGAACAAGATCCTGGTGGGTTTTGCTGCAGAGACAAACGACCTGCTGGAAAATGCTCGGGTAAAGATTCAGAAGAAAAACCTGGATTTTGTCATTGCCAATGATGTAACCAAAGAAGGAGCCGGTTTTGCTGGGGATACCAACATAGCAAAAATCATCAATAAAGATGGGATCATTGAAGAAATTCCGAAAATGACCAAAAAAGAACTGGCCCGCCTGGTCATTGACAAAGTGGTAGGCCTGCTGCCCTAGTAAAAACGAAAGCGAGGCAGACTCTGTGTCTGCCTTCCTTTTTTTTGCAGGGTTTGGCCGCGCAGCTGTAGAAATTATATGGCTGTGAGAATGCAGAGGTGAAAGTGATGACCCATCTGGAAACAGGAAAATATGCAGAGATTTTGCTGAATTTACCAGCACGGCCGTTGGACCGGCCGTTCCATTATTCTATCCCGCCGGAGCTGGCGCAAGAGGCAGTGCCGGGCGTGCGGGTGCGTGTGCCCTTTTCCGGACGGACCATTGAGGGGATCCTGCTGAGACGGCTGGAATCGGCTGAGGTTGAAAATGTAAAAGGGATCATGGATGTCCTGGATAAAGAACCTCTGCTTAGCCCGGCCATGATGGATTTGGCCATGTGGATGGCAGAACACTACCTTTGCACCCGGGCAGAAGCATTGCGTTGTGTATTACCGACGGGTGTGCGTTGGGAATCAACCGAGACGATTGCTGCCGCTCCGGAGCAAATGGCCTCAGCACAGTGGCAGCTGATTCGCCAAGGAAACAGTCTGCAATCTGCCGTTTTGCGAGTCTTGGAAAAAGAACCCACAATCGGTCGGCGGCAACTGGAACATACACTAAAAATCGCCTCATTGGCACCTGTATTGCGGCAGTTGGAAGAAAAGGGGCTCATTGAGCGGCGGGAAGAGGAAGACAAAGGCATTCAGATTAAAGCTGTGCGATCTGTAGCATTAACACAAGCTGGGCGTGATGCTGCTGCCGGTGATGCACTGGGGCGGCGGGCACCACGGCAGGCACAGGTTCTGGAGTTTTTGGTATCCCAGGGCGGAACACTGCTGGAATCCACCTTACGTACACATCTGAGCATCACCAGCGATGTATTCGCACGATTAGAAGAGAAGGGACTGGTGATTCGTTCTGACCGGGAAGTGCACCGGGATCCCTATGGTGATCACGACTTTCCAGCCACCCAGGATCTGGTCCTCAATGATAAACAAGCCGCTGCTTTAAGCGCCCTGGAACAAAGTATCGATCAGCGTCAGGCGCAAACTTTTTTGCTCCATGGGGTAACTGGCAGCGGGAAAACCGAAGTGTACCTCCAGGCCATCCGTTATGCCAGGGAAAAGAAACTTCAGTCCATTGTGCTGGTGCCGGAAATCGCTCTGACACCGCAAACGGTGGAACGCTTTAAATCCCGCTTCGGCAATGAAGTGGCGGTTTTGCACAGCCGGCTTTCTGCGGGAGAGCGCTACGATCAGTGGCGGCAGATCCGCGCCGGAAACGCCTCCATTGTGGTGGGAGCTCGTTCTGCTTTATTTGCACCGTTTTCTCGCCTGGGACTGATCATTATTGATGAGGAACATGAAACCTCCTATAAACAGAGTGACAACCCTAAATACCATGCCCGGGATGCGGCATGGAAACGATGCCAGCTGGAGAATGCAGTTTTGCTGCTGGGTAGCGCAACCCCGGCAGTGGATACATTTTACCGGGCACAGCAGGGTGAGATAACCGTCCTGAACCTGCCGGAACGGGTGACCGGTGAAAACCTGCCACCTGTAACGATTGTGGACATGCGCCAGGAGCTCAAAGAAGGGAATCGAAACCCCTTCAGCCGTACGCTGCAAGAAGAAATCCGCCGCAATCTGGCGGAGCGGCGACAGAGCATTATTTTCTTGAACCGCCGCGGGTTTTCCACATTTGTGCTCTGTCGGGAATGTGGTCTGGTCTTGCGGTGTCCTCACTGCGATGTGTCGCTGACCTACCATGCCCGATCTCAAAAGATGGAATGCCATTATTGTATGTACACGGAAAAAACGCCAGACGTCTGTCCCCGATGCCAGAGCCATCATATCCGCTATTTTGGGATTGGCACTGAGCGCGTTGAGGAAGAAGCTCAAAAGCTGTTTCCGGGAATCCGTGTGCTGCGCATGGATATGGACACAACCGGGCGTAGAGGTGCTCACGAGAGGATTCTATCAGCATTTCGCAGCGGGAAGGCGGATATGCTGGTGGGCACACAAATGATTGCCAAGGGACTGGATTTTGAGAAGGTGGGACTGGTGGGTGTTATCACTGCTGACACAGCGCTGAATTTTCCCGACTACATTGCCGGTGAAAGAACATTCCAGCTGATGACCCAGGTTGCCGGCCGTGCTGGACGAGGGACTTTTCCCGGAACAGTGGTGATCCAAACCTACTCGCCTGATCATTACAGCATCCGCTTGGCCAAGACCCATGATTATATCGGGTTTTACCAGGAAGAGATTAAGTACCGTGAGCAGCTGCACTATCCGCCTTTTGCCCGAGCCGTAAGCTTGCTGGTTTGGGCAGACGATGAGAAAGCGGTGGTGCAAACCGCAGAAACCATTGGTTCTCACATTCTGCAAGCCATTGGTGTCCGAGACGATTTTCAGCTTCTGGGCCCTGTACCGGCACTGCTGGGCCGGATTCGTCAAAACTATCGGTGGCAGATGCACTTGCTGGGGTACGGGAGTCTGCATCCTGGTGAATTTATGAGATCAATCCTAGGGGACTTGTATGCTTTGAGTCGTCAGGCCGGAGTTAAAATCAGCCTGGATGTTGATCCGCTGGGCTTGGCATAGAAAGGAGAGGAAAGAGGATGGCTTGTCTGGAAATTCGCAAAGTAGGGGATGCGGTGCTGCGTAAAAAGGCAGTGCCGATCAAACGGATCAGCAAAAACATTCGCAGTCTGATCAAGGACATGGCAGAAACCATGTATGCAGCAGACGGTGTAGGATTGGCAGCACCCCAAGTCGGTGTGGCCAAGCGTCTGGTGGTGTTGGATGTGGGTGAAGGTTTGCTCGTGCTGATTAACCCCACGATCACCCAGTCTGAGGGGGAAGTGTTGATGGTGGAAGGCTGCTTGAGTGTGCCGGACCTGGCCGGTAAAGTCGTTCGAGCCGAAAAAGTAACGGTGGAGGCTTTGGATGAAAACGGCAGAAAAATCTGGGTGACCGGTGAAGGTCTTCTGGCCCGCGCTCTCCAGCATGAACTGGATCATTTGGAAGGGCAGCTCTATATGGATATCGCTGACGAAGTATTTGAAAACCTGCCGGAAGAAGATGAAGAATCGGCTGAATCGGCAGATAAATCGGATGCAAAGAGCCAGGAATGACAGGGGGGGGAGAACGATGCGCGTTGTATTTATGGGTACACCCGATTTTGCCGTACCCTCATTGAAAAAGCTCAAGGAGGAAGGGTATCGGATTGAGGTTGTGGTAACCCAGCCGGATCGGCCGCGGGGACGGGGACGACGCAGTACCCCCTCAGCGGTGAAGCAGGCAGCCCTCGATTTGGGATTGTCTGTTTTCCAGCCAGAAAAAATCCGGGACCCGGATGCAGTGGCCACATTGGAAGCACTGGCTCCAGATTTGATTGTGACTGCAGCCTACGGGCAGATTTTGCCTCAGCGCATTTTGGATCTTCCTGCCAAGGGCTGTATCAATGTTCATGCTTCTCTTCTACCTGCGTACCGCGGAGCAGCGCCCATTCACTGGGCGTTGATTCGGGGGGAAAAAGAGACGGGTATTACCATTATGAAAATGGATGCCGGTATGGATACCGGAGATATCATTCTGCAAGAAAGCCTTGTGATTTCAAGCAAGGACAATGTGGGAACACTGCACACGAAACTGGCGGATTTGGGCAGTGAATTGCTGATTCAGGCAGTGGAACTGATCCGTTTGGATGAGCATGCTGGAATGCCCCAGGACCACGCCCACGCTTCATATGCACCTCTTCTAAAAAAAGAGCATGAATGCATCGATTGGTTTCAAGCGGCCGAACAGTTGGTTAATCATTTCAGGGGAATGAACCCCTGGCCGGGGGCCTACACCTATGCACCGGCCGGGCTCTTGAAAATCTATGAGGGAGAAGTGTATACTGGAGAGAGAAACGGAGTGATTGCCAGGGAAGATCCGCCAGGTACGGTGGTGCGGATCCTACCGGAAAAAGGCTTCGTGGTGGCTGCCGGCCAAGGTTATGTGCTTGTTCGACAGGTCAAACCGCAAAACAGCCGGGCGATGACAGCCGAAGCATATGTACGGGGTTACCGTCTGGTAGAAGGCGACCGGCTGAGCCCAGTATGTGGGGAATGAGAAAGGAGTGTTCGAAATGCCGCTTTTTGTTTTTGATTCAGGACTGATCATTTTCGTAATTCCGGCAATGCTGTTTGCCTTGTATGCTCAGAATCTGGTGAATACAACATTTGCCAGATATCTACACGTGCCTTCCCGTTCCCGGCGAACCGGAGCGGAGGTAGCCCGGCAGCTGCTCAATGATGCAGGGCTTGAAAATGTAGCCGTAGAGCGCACGCCGCGGCCCATGGGTGATCATTACGATCCCCGATCCAAAGTGGTCAGATTGTCCCCGGATGTGCATGACGGATATTCTGTTGCTGCTTTGGGTGTCGCTGCCCATGAAATCGGGCATGCGGTGCAGCATGATACAGGGTATGTACCCTTGGCCTTTCGAAATGTGATTGTCCCAGCTGCGCAGTTTGGCTCACAGGCAGCTTTCCCGATTTTCATCATCGGTTTTTTGTTCAGTATGCCCGGGTTGGTTGATTTTGGCATCATCCTCTTTGCCGTTGCTGTGCTTTTTCAGATTGCCACCTTGCCGGTGGAGTTCAATGCCAGCACACGGGCTGTGGCGCTTTTAGAAGGTGGCCGGTACATTGATGGGGAAGAGATAGCACAGACTCGCAGAGTACTGCAGGCTGCAGCCTTGACATATGTTGCAGCAGCAGCAATGGCTCTGGCACAGCTCATGCGATTACTTTTACTGAGAGGGCGGCGAAGATAAGTGTGGATTATCCTCCTGCTGATTTTCTGGCCCATTGCCATGATTTTTATATTCAGCCTGGTGGTTATCCCGTTCCAATTCACATTTCGATCGCTGATTCACATTCTCACTGTTCCGAGACAAATTTACGAAATTGCCACCAACCAACGGCTGCGCACCAACCATGCGCTGGAGCACGCAACCATCAATTCCATCGAAGAGCGCTATGGACCGCAGCGTCTTTCAGGATTGGCCAGAGAGGATGGGTTTCTGATCCGGGGAGCTGCTGATCCAGCGCTGGTGGAAAGCTATGCACGCCTGGGACTTGAACGTTTGCGGCGAGGTGAAACGCGACTGGCCATTCACGAGCGATGCGGGACCAGCATTGCCTCGGCCAATGTTATCTCGGCAATCGTATTTTTGGCTCTGCTTTTGCAGACCGGAATGTTTACAATCTGGAATGTGATTTTTGCAATGCTCATTGCTAATCTTACTGGGCCCATTCTGGGTAGACTAGTGCAACGTTTTCTAACCACATCGGTGCAGGTCGACCATGTAGAGATTGTCGGAGTTGAATATGAGTACCAGCAGAAAGATTTTTTTGGCGTGATGTTTATGCGCCAGCCAACGGACTTTTTTGTTCGTACCCGTTTTATCCCCAGCAGGGAGGAGATGGCGTGAAAGAACAGGCTTTGCCTCAAGCCAGACAAATGGCCTTACAGATTCTCCACGAGGTGGATGTACGGGGAACCTATGCCAATGAACTGGTGGACAAAACCTTAGAAAAGGAATCACCCCCCCCAGAAGAACGCCGCCTGATTACCGAACTGGTGTATGGGACCCTGCGTATGCAGGGGACGCTGGATTATATTTTGAACCAGCTGGGCAATCGCGCGGTAGATACCATGCCCGCTTATTTGCGTTGCATATTACGGCTGGGTGCTTATCAGATCCTGTATTTGCAGAGAATTCCACCGGCAGCGGCAGTGAATGAGGCAGTACA
>CAZDAI010000045.1:0-2880 GCA_964503545.1 uncultured Candidatus Sumerlaeota bacterium | reverse complement strand
GTATTTCTCAGTGGGAATGTTATTCAGTTTGCTTCGGACAGAGCCTCCCCTCCGGTGTGGGACGAATTGGTGCGATTTTGCAACGAGATCAATCTGCAGCAGGTAAACTTGCCTGTAGCGCTGTGAGGCAGTACATCAAGGCCGCAAGCATGGTCACCCTGGCTGGACCAGCTACATCAACGGTGTCCTGCGCGCTCTTGTGCGCAAACAGGACCGTTTGGTCTGGCCGGATGCTGCAGATTCTCCAGCTGAGTATCTCGCAGTTCGTCATTCACACCCTCTGTGGATTGTGGAGCGGTGGCTGAACCGGTGGGGATTTGCTGAAACCGAAGCGTTGTGCATTGCCAATAACCAGGCGCCGCCGGTGACCATCCGTGCCAACAGGTTGCGGACGGATCGGGATCAGCTGGGGCAGCTTCTCAGTCGAGAAGGTATTCAGAGTGAACCGGGTGTTTTTGGACGAGAAAGTCTCATTCTGAAAAGCCCTGCTCCGCTTCGCTCACTAGCCGCATATCGCGACGGACTCTTTACGGTTCAGGATGAAGCATCCATGCTGATCGCGCCGCTTCTGGATCCTCAGCCTGGGGAAACAGTGGTGGATACCTGCAGTGCACCTGGTGGGAAAACCTCTCACATCGCGGAAATCATGCAGAATTCCGGCAAAATCTATGCGGTGGATATTCACGCCGGAAAACTGGATCTGCTGATCCGTACATGTGTCCGTCTGGGAATCACAAATGTTGTGCCGCTTGTGCAGGATGCGTCGTTACCATTCAAGGAGATCCCTTTTCACAGTGTGAATCGTGTTCTAGTGGATGCTCCTTGTTTTGGACTCGGAGTTTTACGTCGACGAGCAGATGCACGCTGGCGCAAGTCACCGGAACAGATCCGCTTACTCAGTGAATTACAGCAGCGCATCCTGATGAATGCCGCTGCTCTGGTAAAACCCGGTGGTGTGCTGATATACAGTACCTGTTCTACCGAGCCGGAAGAGAATGAGCGGCAGATTCAATCATTTTTGAGCAAACGGCCGGAATTTGCCCCTGACTCTTTAGTAAGGCACCTACCGGATGGTTTGCAACAGGAGCCCGCTGTTGATCAGGGCTACCTGCAGCTGTTGCCCCATCGTCACGGCACGGATGGTTTTTTTGCTGCAAGACTGGTGCGAAAAAGTTGAGATTTCTGACAGGAGTGAAAAATGAATGAAGAATGTACGAGTGCGCTTTGCTCCGAGTCCAACGGGACATTTGCATATAGGCGGTGTCCGAACAGCTCTTTTTAACTGGTTGTTTGCCCAACAGAAAAAGGGCGTTTTTGTTCTGCGTATTGAAGACACCGATATGGAACGTTCTACTGAAGAGTCCACCCAGGCGATTTTAGAAAGCATGCAGTGGTTGGGACTGAATTGGGATGAAGGACCTTTGCGTGGCGGACCCGTGGGCCCCTATTTTCAATCGCAGCGCATTGATGTGTACCAGAAATGGGCAGCAGAGCTTCTGGAAACGGGTCAGGCCTATTACTGTTTCTGCAGTGCAGAAGCGGTGGAGGCCCAGCGTCAAAATGCCAGAGATCAGCGCCAGACGCCCCGCTATCAAGGCACCTGCAGGGATTTAAGTTCAACTGAACAGCAGGAAGCAATAGCCACGGGAAAGCCATATGTGATTCGATTTCGCGTCCCAAAAGGTGAGACAATTCTTGAGGATATGATTCGGGGAAGAACTATCTTTCAAAATGAAACATTGGAGGATTTTGTGATTGTCAAATCCGATGGGGTGGCAACATACAATTTTGCAGTTGTTGTGGATGATCACATGATGGATATTACCCACGTGATCCGGGGGGATGACCATATTGCCAACACGCCCAGACAGATCTTGCTTTATCAGGCTTTGGGCTGGGAGACGCCACAATTTGCTCATTTATCCATGATTTTAGGCTCGGACAAGACACGGCTCAGCAAACGGCACGGCGCGGTGTCTGCAATGCAGTACCGCACCGATGGCTTCCTCCCTGAGGCGCTGCTTAACTATCTAGCATTGCTCGGCTGGTCCTATGACGGGAAGCAGCAGTTTTTCAGCCTTGATGAGATGATTGAGAAATTCTCTCTAACGAAAGTATCCAAGAATCCAGCTGTATTTGATCCGGACAAGCTTGTCTGGATGAATGCGCAGTACATAAAGAATTTGCCGGATACGGAATTTGCCCGCAGAGGATTGCCTTATCTTCTGGCGGCCGGGGTACTGAAGGATCCACCGACGGATGGGGAAATAGCTTTGTGGGAGAAAGCAGCGCCTCTGGTCAAGGAGCGCGTGCGCCAGCTGGATCAGATTGGCAGTATGGTGGACTATTTCTTCAAAGACACGATTGAAATTACGGATGCTGCCAAAGAAAAGTGTTTGACAGGAGATCATATACCAGAACTGCTTCAGGCATTCAAAGAAGCGCTAGTCGACTTTGACGAGTTTGATCCTGAGCAGCTGGAATCCATGCTGCGAACTTTTTGCGCCGAAAGAGACATTACAGCGGGGGATTTGGTAAAACCATTGCGTGCGGTTTTGACAGGCAGAACTGTAAGCCCTGGAATATTTGATGTCATGGTTCTTTTGGGTAGGGATAAGGTATTGCAGCGGATTGAAGGTGGGATCTCCTTGCTTTCGAAAGACTGAGGAGGGCGCACCACCTCTTAATACAATCAAAACCCACTGCCCCAAGTGAGGCAGTGGGTTTGTGATACTTAGGGTGTGAAGCGGTTGGAAAAATCTTTAACCAGATGCTGGATTTGCTCCGGTCGTTTTTTACTGCTCCAGTTAATGATGCCCTCTGCTTTGATCTCGGCCCCTTTTTTCCGGCAGATGCTGCGGAACTGGCCTAGTGCCCGGT
>CAZDAI010000044.1:0-15692 GCA_964503545.1 uncultured Candidatus Sumerlaeota bacterium | reverse complement strand
GATCTCATTCCCTTCGTCTTCGGTAATCAAGCCCCGATCCATGGCCTCTTTGAGTATTTTCCCGGTGGGGGTGTGATCCACGCCGCAGCGCTCAATTATAGGCAGGATATCCTTAATATTGTTGCTGGCCACTACACCGTCATAGGCCGCCGCCATGGCGATGGCCGCTGCTTCTCCCCGGCCGATGCGCTTTTCTCCCTCTGGCGGCTTATCCGCCAGCTCATAATAGAGCTTGTATTCATCGCTGCCCACCAGGGTTTCCCGTACAGTAATCTGCCCGGAATGATACAATTCTTTGACCCGGCTGGCGATGTGGGGGATACGGGGATTGGTCAGTTCGTTATATACTTCCTTGGGAAGGACGATGCGCTCAGGATACAGTTTCAGGAGCAAATCCTCCCGTTTCACCCAGAAGAATGCTGAGATGCTGTCGGTGTCGAAGAAGATGAGTTTAGTCATCCGGGAAATCATCCCCTTCCAATCCATACACCCGGTCGGTTCGAAATGCAGCCAGCATCAGTTCCTCATATTTTCCTTGGGAGATCAGGTCCTTTTCCCGGAGATTTTCGGCCAAACGGATGTACTGGCCCATGGTAAAGTAGGTGCGATCGGGGTCGGCTGGCGCATAGAGACGGGGATCTAAACCCAGGCGCGCAGCCTGTTCGGCCATACCTGTTTTCATACTGGATGACGTCTCTTCTGCAAGATAACCATCTCGAATCAGACGGGCCAGCATCCCCCGGCGGCTGAAACCAAAATGCTGTTCAATTCGAACAACATCGTCTAAGCCCAAGGGTGCTTTTTCTTTCTGGATTTTCTTTTGAATGTATTCATGCAGTGCTTCATAAGGCGCCAGGAAAAAGGAAGCAAACAAATTGGCCTCCTGCTCCAGGTCATCACCGCTATCTAAATCCTGCAGGCACACCTGCCGTCCACACTCTTCTGCGTGATGCAGATGGTACAGTTCATGGGCACACGCCAGGCGCTGACGGCCGTAACTCATCCTGGAATTGACAGCAATCAGCCCCAGTTGACCGGCGCGAGCACACATGCCGGCGAAGCGATCCCCCATGGGGAATAGGACCAGCGTCAAATGATCACTCTGTCCGATCAGCGAAAAAATATCGAGAGGGGCTGTTTCATCCACACCCATGCTGCGCCGCATGCGCAGCGCTTCTGCGTTCAGCTCAATCCGCTCTTTCACTGGTCTGCTCCTTTCAGGTGCTGTGCCATAAAGTACAGATTGATGGCAATCCGGTTAATCATTGCAATGGACTCCAAATCCTCACCGCTGACATCCCGAACCGGCAGTTTCAAAGGATGCAAAACCGGTTCTGATGCATCCCCATGGAGATAGCAGCAACAGCAACCAAACAAACAGGCTGCCTTTTCCAGCGCATCGGCACTGAACTGCCGTTCATTCTTCTCACAACGGGATATGTAGCTCTGATCCACCTGCAGGTACTCTGCCAACTGGTGCTGGGTCAGTCCACTTTGGATTCTGATGGTACTGAAGCGCTGTCCCAGGTTTTCAGCATCCGACATGACGATCCACCTCCACCGCCATTGTATATTACCTTTGTCATATTGACAATACGGGCTAGGGGTAGATTTTTATGACAGTTCATCATTCAGCCCTAAAAAAGACTCACAAACGTTCATATCCAGTCGGTAGATCATATCTTTGCGCTCGACAATCACCAACGCTCGCTCCCGTGTTGCCGGATCGCTGCGGATCTTTTGCAGAAGCTCCCGGGTGGGATTGACTGCCACTGGATGCCCCACTTTGGCAAACATGGCCATGTCCCCAGCAGTATCCCCATAGGCATAGGATTGAGCTAGATCCAGACCGTACTGATAGGCAAACCGATCCATCGCTTTTTCTTTGCTGGCACTGTCCCACATGGGTTCGATCTGACCTGTAAAGAGCTCCTGCTCGTTACGCTGGTAGCGAGTGCCAATGTAGTCATCAAAACCGTGTTTCTTTGCCATATATTTAACCAGCTCTTCCGGTGATCCGGAAATTATGATCAGTCGATGGCCCTGGTCCCGGTGCCATTGGATCCGGTCTCGAGTAAAAACGTACACACGATCTCCGTTTTGCGCCACTACTTTTTCAGCAATAAATTCAATCTGGGTTCGATGCAGACCGCGTACGGCCTCTACATAGATTTCTGCCATTTTCAGCAGATAATCATCATAGTTGCCTACCCGCTTATCCCATCGTTCGTACTTATCCCGCACTTCATTGTACCAGCGTTGCCCTTCAATGATTTCTGTGCGGATCAGTTTCTTGAACATAGCCGTAATCAGGCCTTCCCGGTATAAAGTGCCGTCGATGTCGAAAAAAGCCGCTGCCCGCATAAGCACACCCCCTCGTCTCTTCTTCTATCATACCCTTTTTAACTCCGTATGCCAATGTTTCGGGACTCGGAGAAATTCATCCCTATTCTGTAAATATTTACATCAATTAATCCTGTTCATACAGGAATAAGCCTGTGCTCTCTTGAATATGGCAGATAATGGTGGTTCATGCAATTTTTTGCCTTCTCTCATCGGCCTTCGCAGCAACACTCACACCTGTCTGCTCTTCAGATCCCATTCGAGCCAAGCCGTGCTGCCACCGGCTGTCGTTCCCATCCCAACAAGTATTCTTCTTAAGCTCATTCCTACTTTTCCCCGGGCCTTATCCTATTCTCAGACAGGAGTGAAATCATTTATGAAAAGAAAAACATTGATTCTGACCCTGGTCGCTGTCCTTATCTTCAGTCTCTGCCTGCCATTGCTGTCCGCACCTGTCGAACCGCTGGTATCCCCGATCTATGTATACACAGCTGAAGATTTGCACAATGTGCGCAATAATTTATCGGCTCAGTACATCCAGATGGCTGACATTGACCTGTCAGGCTCGCCCTGGAGCGATGGGGCCGGCTGGATTCCGATTGGCGATGACATTGCCGCATTTACCGGTACCTACGATGGTAACGGCTTTGCCATTGCCAACCTGACCATTCATCAGCCAGGCGTCAGCCAGATGGGTCTTTTCGGTATTACTGTATCGTCGGCCGATGTCCAGTTACGCAATATTTCACTCACCAATGCCACAGTAACCGGCTCCTCCTATGTGGGTGGTTTGGTGGGAAACGCCCTGGGGCCTATTGAGAACTGTACCGTCAGCGGCAATTTCATCGGTGACTTTTATGTAGGCGGCCTGGTGGGCCGTAGCCAAAAACCAATCAAAGACAGCTTTGCTTTTGCCGATGTCCGTGGCACAGCAAAAGTGGGCGGTCTGGTGGGTGCTCATGAATACTCGGTGATGACCCATTGTGACTCAGAAGGTCAGGTGCAGGCTGAAGAATATGCGGGTGGCCTGATCGGCTACTGCCAGGGCAGCATCACGCGCAGCTACTCGTCAGCAGAAGTATCGGGCTTGCGGTATTTGGGGGGTCTGGCTGGAATAACGGATAACAACGAGGCCCGGGTTACCCGCTGCGGTGCCTCCGGTACGGTAACTTCCAGTTTTATTGCAGACAATGAAAGTTTTGCTGGCGGCCTGATCGGCTGGTCAGGTTCCCCTTTGTATGATTCCTATGCCCTGGGAGCAGTTACTGGTGCTATGAGCGTCGGTGGTCTGGTGGGCTATCAGCCTTCAGCCCCGGTTGCCCGTTGTATAGCCGAAGGAAATGTAATCGGCCAGAACTACGTGGGTGGGTTAATCGGCAGGATATACACAAGCAATATCGTGGATTCTCGTGCATATGGCGCCGTCAACGGCAAGCAATATGTGGGCGGCCTGGTGGGCTGGCAAAACCCGGTTACCGAAACCAGCACGATCAGTTACTGTAGCGCATTCGGTTCTGTAGTGGGCGAGCACGGTGTGGGGGGGCTGGTTGGAGAAAACAATGGCAGTGTCATAGGCTGCTTCGCCCAGGGTGCGGTTGCAGGATTGTCCCGCATCGGCGGTCTCACCGGGAATGCCGGTGGATTGGTCCAAAATTCCAAAGCCCAGGGTTCTGTATCTGGCCGGACGCAAGCTGGCGGCCTGATTGGTTCATCAACAGCACAGAGCGTCATTCGCTCCAGCCATGCTACCGGCAGCGTTTCAGGATATCAATTCCTGGGCGGTCTGGTGGGTGAAGCCAATGGCTCGATATACTGCAGTTCTGCAGCCGGTACCGTCACAGCAGAAGCCGATGGTGGTCTACGAGACTTTAACTATGTGGGTGGTCTGGTGGGTGCCAGCCTATCCACTTGTACCATAACATCGAGTTTCGCCCAGGGAAATGTTTCTGGCAATCATTACATCGGTGGACTGGTGGGAAGCTCTCGCGGAGATATCTGGACCTCCTACGCATTGGGAAATGTATCCGGACAATCCTATGTCGGCGGCTTGTGCGGTGAGGCCTCCGGCGCAAACCCGATTAATAAGGAGATCTACCATTGTTATGCAGCGGGGAATGTCATCGGCTCAGGAACGACTCCAATCGTAGGTGGTCTGATTGGTCAAATGAGCAAAGATGTGATTGTCACCAACGCCTATTATGACAGCACCAAGAGCGGCCAAAGCGATACTGGTCGCGGCACACCCCGTACCACAGCCGAATTGGTCGCAGGAGTGCCCTCCAGCACTATATATTATGAATGGTCACCAAGCATCTGGCGCTTTGACCCAATTACCCAGTACCCCTGGCATCAATACAATCATCCAGTGCGGATCCCGGTGGAGCGCCTGTTTGGAGCAAATCGTTACCTGACAGCTGTCAATGTTAGCCAAATGGGCTGGTCAGAATGCCAGAATGAGGCAAAAACAGTGATCCTGGCCGTTGGCACAAATTTCCCCGACAGCCTGGCGGGGGTGACATTGGCCTTTGCTCTCAATGCCCCCATCCTGCTGACAAGCAAAGACGCTCTGCCGGCTTCTACTAAATCTGAGATCCAGCGCCTTGGTGCTAAGCAGGTCATTATTTTGGGTGGAACCGGAGCAGTTTCTAAAACTGTGGCCGACGATGTGAGCACCATTCCCGGTATCAGTGTTCGCCGTATCGCTGGTGAAAACCGCTATGACACTGCCCGACTGATCGCCATGCGCTCGGAGTTAAATTATGACAGTATCTTCTTAGCTTCTGGCCTGGACTTTCCCGATGCTCTGTCTGCTGCCGCCTATGCTGCTCGCCGTGGCCAGCCAATCTTGCTTACTGGAAAAACCCAGCTGTCGAATTCGGTAAAACTATTGCTCCAGGCGAAACCCGAAATCAGAAATATTCTGGTGGTCGGTGGCCCGGGAGCAATCGCCGATTCAGTGCTTGCAGAACTAGCGGCCCTTGGGTATGGGACTGAGCGGATTTACGGTGCAAACCGCTACGAAACTTCCCTGGCGCTGGCCGATCTCCTCTGGCTGAATGAAAGCAGTGAAATATTTCTGGCTACCGGTACCAACTTCCCCGATGCCTTGGCTGGGGGTGTGTTGGCAGCCAAGGGTAGCGGCGGTGTACTTCTGGTCCGCAATACGGCTGTCAGCGTTCCAAGTACTGTTATTGATTTCATGCGTGACCACACGATTCGTACGGGCTTGATTTTAGGCGGAGCTTCGGCGGTAACCCATGAGCTGGAAATGGATCTATGGCAGCTTCTCACTGAAAAATAGCCAATGGTGGTTCCCATCATCTGAACCACAGACAGGCAAATTGGATCAAACCTTGGGAGAGGACGTGTTGGCAATGATTCATCATAGAAACTGGTGGCCGCTTCTGCTTGTTCTGAGCTTGCTTCTGAATATCACCGTGCCCGTTTTTGCTGGCCATGAGCAGATTTTAGAGGCCGTCATCGCCGCTGCCCCCATTCCTGTCTATACGGCCGGCGATCTCCATCAAATTCGTGACAACCCAGGTGCCCACTATATTCAAATGGCTAACATCGATCTGGGGGTAACTCCCTGGAATGAAGGGAGCGGCTGGTTGCCCATTGGCGATGGGGATACCCCTTTTACAGGGATTTATGATGGTAATGGGTACACCATCAGTAATCTAACCATCCAGCGACCGGACGGGATGTATGTTGGCTTATTCGGTTTTACGGATACTGCCGCACCCGAATCCCTGAAGAACATCGTTTTAGTCGATGCTTCCGTGACCGGCTCTTTCATTGTAGGCGGGATGGTGGGCAACGCGGGAGGACCGATTGAAAACTGCAGCGTCAGCGGTACCATTACAGGTGATGATGGCTACACCGGCGGCGTTGTCGGTCTAGCCCAGCAGATCATCAGCCATTGCAGCGCAGATGTTGCCGTCAATGGAAAAATGTATGCCGGTGGTATTGCAGGAACCAGCAATGCAGGTATTTTCTACACTACAGTCAGCGGCTCAGTTCAGTCTGACGATTATGGAGGAGGCCTCTGCGGATACAGTGTAGGCACAATCCGCCACTGCCATTCTGAGGCCAGTGTTGCCGGGCACAAATACCTCGGCGGCCTGGTGGGTGTTTTTAGCGGCATTGATACCGAAATTAATTTTTCCAGCGCTTCAGGCCAAGTTACTTCTGCCCCGCCATCCGGCACGCAAAGTGCCGCTGGCGGGCTTGTGGGCTGGACAGATGGCGTGATCAAGAATTCCCATGCCACCGGTGCTGTAACCGGCATTGATGAAGTAGCCGGACTGGTAGGCTATGGTTGGGAATCCGAAATCAGTCATTGCTGGGCATCAGGCGCTGTCAACGGCACATCTTCGGTTGGTGGACTGGTTGGCGGCATCTTCGGCACAGTCCAGAACTCTTCAGCGGCTGGAACTGTTTCTGGCTATACCATGGTGGGCGGCCTAGCTGGAAAGTGCGAAACAGACAGCCGGGTAATCATGTGTCACGCAACAGGTGATGTCAGCGGCTATGCTTATCTGGGTGGACTGGTGGGCGATGCGAACGGTCCAATCACCTGCTCATCTGCTAGTGGCAATGTTACCGGTCAGGAAGTTGAAGGACAAATGAATTACAATTATATTGGCGGATTGGCAGGAGTAATTCGACCCGAATGCATCATTTCGAGCAGTTATGCCGTGGGGGCCACCTCCGGCAACTTATCCCTTGGCGGTCTAGTGGGCATGTCCTTAGGCGGAAGCGTACGGGATTCTTTCGCACAAGGTGCTGTGACCGGCAATGACAATCTGGGTGGCCTGGTCGGTTTTGCCCATTTCGGTTCCATCGGTGGAAATGATATTTCCCGCTGTTTTGCTACGGGCCTTGTCCAATCCGCTCCCAATCCGGCCTATGCAGGCGGCTTGATTGGCAGATTGTATTCTGAAGTAACCTTGGTATCCAGCTACTATGACAGCATCACTAGCGGCCAGAGCGATACAGGCAAAGGGGAGCCGCGGACTACCGCTGAGATGATTGCTGGAGCTCCCGGCGATGAGATCTATTTCGGATGGGACGAAATGAAATGGAGCTTTATCCCGGATACAGAATATCCATGGCTGCGCTCCAACCGTCCCCAGCGGATCCCGGTGGAGCGCCTTTCAGGTACGAACCGCTACAATACAGCCACTGTCATCAGCCAGGCTGGCTGGTCCGCTTGCCGAGGCCATGCTGATACTGTGATCCTGGCAACCGGCAGCAACTTCCCCGATAGCCTGGCCGGGGTTACCTTGGCGTACGCTCTGGACGCCCCGATTCTGCTCACCACAAAAGACTCACTGCCGGCGACCGTTCGAACTGAAATTCAGCGGCTGGGTGCTCATCGAATAATCATCCTCGGAGGCTATGCAGCTGTATCGTCAACGGTTGAAACTGATCTGGGGGCCATTCCGGGCGTTAGCGCTGTAGTACGGATCGCGGGTGAAAACCGCTTTGATACAGCCAAACAAATCGCACTGCAGCCAGAACTGGATTATGACACCATTTTCTTAGCTTCCGGTTTGGACTTTCCCGACGCACTCTCCGCCGCTGCCTATGCGGCCCAACGCGGTCAACCCATTGTGTTGAATGGAAAAACACTCTTGAGCAATTCTGCCAAAGCCATCCTGCTGGCCAGACCGGAGATCCGAAAAGTGATTGTTGTGGGCGGTCCCGGTGCTATCGCCGATTCTGTCATCACCGAACTTCAAGCCTTAGACATGACTGTGGAGAGAATCTCCGGCAACAACCGGTATCAAACATCCCTGGCGTTGGCCAGTCAGCTATGGAGTGCAGGAGGCAGAAGCATCTTTTTTGCTACAGGCGCCAACTTCCCGGATGCGTTGGCAGGTGGCGTATTGGCAGCCAGTCAATGGAGCGGTGTTCTGCTCGTCAACCCCGCCGCTGAAACAGTCCCGGCTACTATAGCCACTTTCATAGAAAACCATTCAATCGTGAGTGCTGCCATTCTCGGTGGAAACACAGCGGTCACCAGCGCCATGGAATCAGAACTGAACAGCATTTTACAGGAATAAGGACACTGTTTTTTCAGAATATAACGCGGTCGGCTGAAACAGTGCATGAAAGGAGTGGCGATATGCGAGATTCCAAAAGACGGCATACCTTGATTGTGATCTTCTTTCTCCTTTCCAATCTGTTCCTTCCCATTCTTCATGCTGCAGATACCCCTGATGCACTCGTGACAACCTTGTCCGACCCTATTTATGTTTACACCGCAGCAGATCTGAACGATGTGCGCACCAACCTGGCCGGCAATTATATTCAGATGGCCCACATTAATTTAGGTGGCTCTCCCTGGAGTGATGGTGCCGGGTGGGAGCCCATTGGTACAGAGGCCAATCCATTTACAGGGAGCTACAATGGCAACAATTTCTCCATCCAGAACCTGACCATTAACCGGTCGGGGAGCAATCTGATTGGCCTGTTTGGTTATACTGTTTCTGCTAATGGAATGCAGCTGCTAAACATCCGTTTGACGAATGCATCAGTTACCGGCAAATGGGTGGTAGGCGGACTGGTGGGTTACGCCATTGGTCCCATTGATGCTTGCAGCGTCACGGGAACCATTGTGGGCAGCAACCAGGTGGGAGGCATTGCCGGCAGCTCCGATGCTGCCATCCGTAACTGCACAGCTGAAGTCAGTGTCCGCTCCTCAGATGGTGGAGGCGGCATTGCAGGTACACACCGCCTTTCGACAATCAATGGCTGTTCAGCCAGCGGCTCGGTGCTGACCAATTATTACGGCGGTGGTATTGTCGGTGAAAGCCGGGGCAATCTCGTAAATTGCCACTCCTCTGTCAGTGTCACCGGTCTACGGGACCTAGGCGGCATTGCCGGCAGGGCATCCATTCCAGATAGTTACGTCGACGGGTGCAGTGCCTCTGGTACCATTGAATCCGGCGTTGATTCCGACTACGACAGCTTCACCGGTGGCCTGATCGGACTGGCCATGAATCGAGTCATGAACTCCTATGCTACCGGCGAAGTGTACGGTAAGCTTTCCGTCGGTGGGCTGATCGGTAAACTTGAAGAAGGGTTGGTGGCCAATTGCCGTGCAACAGGACTTGTTACGGCCCAGCAAAACGGTGGTGGCCTGATCGGTTTGCTGTATGCCAGCGACATTGAAAATTCCTATGCCACGGGGAATGTTACAGGCTCCAGTTACCTGGGAGGCCTCGCCGGCCGCCAGGATCCGGGCTTTTCCGGTACCAGTACCATCTTCAATGGCTCTGCCTTTGGTTCTGTTACTGCTTCAAGCGGTTTTTCTGGTGGACTGGTCGGGAGAAGCTTTGGCACAAAAGATACCAGCAAGATCATAAACAGTCAGGCCTGGGGGGCTGCCAGTGGCACCAATTATGTGGGTGGTCTAATCGGCTTCACAGATGGGCTGGCTCGCAACTGCCAGGCCAAGGGTGCCGTCCATGGCGCCAATGCCGGAGGTTTAGCCGGTGTATTATCCGACTTTGGGCTAATTCAGAACTGTCAAGCATTTGGGAATGTAACCGGCAGTCTCACGTTGGGCGGCCTCGTCGGTGATTCAAACGCTCCCGTGCTCTGTAGCTACGCCCATGGTTCTGTCGCCGCTTCCAATGGCGGTACGATCGAACCCAGCAATAATTATGCCGGTGGTCTGATCGGCCGCACACGAACCAATGCACCAGTTCTTAGCAGTTATGCGGCTGGACCGGTTTCCGGCTACTGGTACATTGGCGGCCTGGTCGGATCAGCAAACGGAGATATTTGGAACTCTTATGCTTTAGGCTCAGCTACCGGTCATTCGTATGTAGGCGGACTGTGCGGCGTAGCCTATGGGGCAGAAGCCATTTTGAAAGATATTTTTCACTGCTATTCTACTGGGGTGGTAAATGGCAATCCATCGGGCTCCAGCATTGGCGGACTGCTTGGCCATAAGGGCAATGATGTCCAATTGACAAACAGCTATTACGACAGCGCTAGTGGTCAGACAGACACGGGGAAAGGGGAACTGCGCAGCACCAGCCAGATGAAAACAGGTACTCCGTCGGTAGG
Organism: uncultured Candidatus Sumerlaeota bacterium; assembly: GCA_964503545.1. Taxonomy (GTDB): domain Bacteria; phylum Bacillota; class SLNR01; order SLNR01; family SLNR01; genus JAXGQE01. Next base: position 5,264 of record CAZDAI010000044.1, on the reverse strand, counting down.
GATCTATACCAACTGGTCGACCAGTGTCTGGCACTTTGATCCGGAGAATGAATACCCCTGGCACCATTACAACCGTCCTGACCGAATCCCTGTAGAGCGGCTGGCTGGAGCCAATCGTTATACAACGGCAGTAAGTGTTAGTCAGATGGGCTGGTCGGATTGCCAGGATGGTTCCGATACTGTGATTCTGGCAGTGGGCACAAATTTCCCGGACAGCCTGGCTGGTGTTACTTTAGCCTATCGACTGGATGCACCGATTCTCTTGACAACAAAAGACTCTCTACCAGCGTCTACCCGGGACGAAATTCAACGTTTGGGAGCCAAACGGGTCATCATTTTGGGTGGGCCGGGCGCTGTTTCTGCGAACGTGGAAAATGATCTCAGCACAATCCCCGGGGTCACCGATGTTGACCGGATTGCTGGAGAAAACCGTTACGACACAGCCCGATTGATCGCCATGCAAGAAGAATTGCATTACAACGGTATTTATCTGGCATCGGGCTTGGATTTTCCAGATGCTCTCTCTGCCGCAGCCTATGCCGCCAAGCAGGGCCGGCCCATCCTCCTCAATGGCAAGACAACACTCTCAGCCCAAGTGAAAAATCTCCTGCAAGCCAAGCCGGAAATCAGCCTGGTCGTGATCGTAGGGGGCCCAGGGGCGATAGCTGATTCGGTCATCAGCGAGCTCAATTCATTGTATCCGGATCTGACTGTGCAAAGAATCTCAGGCAGCAACCGTTATGAAACATCGTTGGCTTTGGCCACCTATCTCTGGCATGAAGGGGGCAAAGATGTTTTTCTGGCCACCGGCAGCAATTTCCCGGATGCCCTGGCCGGTGGTGTACTGGCTGCCAAATACAGCAGCGGCGTTCTTTTGGTGCGTAACACAGCTCAGTCAGTGCCAACTTCAATCGTTGCATTGATAAAAGATGTGAGCATTTCTTCTGGTTTAATTCTGGGCGGTGCTTCCGCAGTTTCTGTGGAACTGCAAAATGATCTGTATCAGATTCTGGAACAATAGATTGGATTCACAATCACAGAAAGGAGTGAAAGCATGCGAGAATCCAAAAAACTGAGCACTCTGATCCTGTTCCTGTTCTTTCTTTCGTATTTGTTCTTACCTCTTGTTGATGCTGCGGGCATCGAAACATCTAGTGTTAGGATTACTGAAGATCCCATCTACGTCTATACTGCCGAAGATTTGAACAATGTGCGCAACAACCTGGCCGGACACTATATCCAGATGGCTGACATTGACCTGGGTGGTTCTCCCTGGAGTGATGGCGCTGGCTGGGAACCCATCGGAACTGAATCCAATGGTTTTGGCGGGGTCTATGACGGCAATGGCTTTTCCATCAGCAACCTGACCATCAGTCGAAGTGGCGAAAACCATGTGGGCTTGTTTGGCTATATCATTTCGACTGAGCAAGAGCAGCTCAAAAGAGTGCTGCTGACCAATGTGAATGTGTCCGGTTTATGGTTGGTAGGAGGTCTGGTGGGATATGCGCAAGGGCCCATTGATGATTGCTCTGTCAACGGCACGGTTATTGGGGATAGTTGGGTGGGTGGCCTGATTGGCAAGAGTGATAAGCCCATTAGAAACTGCCACAGCAATACAAGTGTACGAGGTGTGAACCAAGTTGGCGGACTCACTGGTGCTCAAGATCTCAGTTTCTTCAACGGATGCACGAGCAGCGGCTCCGTCCTTGGAGAATACGACTGTGGCGGTTTGGTTGGATATACCAGCGGTAGCATCGTATTTAGCGAGTCCGCAGCGACTGTAACCGGATTGCGCTATCTTGGTGGCCTAGCTGGACAAGCCGTAACTACAACAGCACTGGTTGCAGACAGCAGTTCAACTGGTGCGGTTGAATCTGCGATTGCCTCCGGCGAGGATAGCATCGCGGGGGGGGTGATTGGTTCCTCCTCCGCTCCAGTGCGTGATTGCTTTGCAACCGGCGAAGTAATTGGTCAGAATCTCTTGGGTGGCCTCATCGGGTATCAGCCAACAGCTTCTGTCAAAGGCTGCTATGCCGAAGGAGATGTAACCGGCTACTCTACAATCGGCGGCCTGATTGGCCAAGCCAACAGCACTGTCGTGCAGGATTCCTGGGCGAGCGGGTCGGTGACGGCTACCAATCAGATAGCAGGCGGTCTGATCGGACGGATGAATGCACAATCCAGTGTTGCGATTATTACAGATTGTGCAGCTTACGGAGATGTAACTGGTAGCAGCACAGTGGGGGGCCTCGTTGGAGTTGTTCTCTCCCCCATTCACAATAGCTGGGCAAAAGGTCATGTGGCTGGCACTTCAAATATTGGCGGTTTAGCTGGCAATGCGCATCAACCGATCCGCAACTGCTCTGCCACGGGGGGAGTTACCGCCTATATGATGGGTGGTGGTTTAGTTGGCAGTTCCGGTACAAACTGCCATATTTCTTCTAGCCATGCCGAGGGTGATGTCAATGGCTACAGTTACCTGGGAGGCCTGGTGGGGGACTCCGGGGGCCCGATCTCCTGCAGCTCTGCCAGTGGTGCTGTCACTGGGCAGGAGATTGATGAAGGAACTGATTACAATTATATTGGTGGTTTGGTTGGCGTCAGCAGGCAGGAGTGCGCCATCAGTTCCAGTTTTGCCAGCGGGCCAGTCACCGGCAGCTGGTATGTCGGTGGCCTGGTGGGTTTGTCTTACGGCGATATCTGGAATTCTTACGCTGCAGGTAGTGCTTCCGGGAAATGGTATGTAGGCGGATTATGCGGCAGCGCATTTGGAAATACTCCCATGAAAGATTTCTTCCACTGCTTTGCCACTGGCGTTGTCTCCTCACTAAACTCCGGTACATATCCCGGAGGTTTAGTGGGTTATGCAGCCCCGGATGTGCGCTTAACGAACTGCTATTACGATACAGAAACCACGGGCCAGACCGACACAGGAAAGGGTGAGCCACTCACCACCGTTTCGATGATGACCGGCAGCCCATCCCCAGCGATCTTTACAGACTGGTCTGAAGATGTCTGGCGCTTTGACCCGGATGATGAGTATCCCTGGCACCGCTACAACCGCCCCCCCTGGATTCCAGTAGACCGTCTAGCCGGAGCCAATCGCTATTCTACTGCAGTCAGTGTCAGCCAGATGGGGTGGTCGGATTGTCAAGGCGGTTCGAATACGGTTATCTTGGCCGTTGGCACGAATTTCCCTGATAGCCTGGCCGGTGTAACTTTGGCTTACCGGTTGAATGCACCCATCCTGCTTACCACCAAAGATGCACTGCCTTCTTCGACAAGAGCAGAAATTGAACGTCTGCAGGCAAAAGATGTGATCATTCTGGGTGGATTGGGAGCCATTTCCGATTCAGTGGTGAGTGATATAAACACCATCTCCGGAATCACTACCGTAAGCCGCATTGCCGGAGAAAACCGCTACGACACAGCCCGAGAGATTGCGATGCATCCTTTTCTCAGTTATGATACCATCTATCTGGCCTCCGGTCTTGATTTCCCGGATGCCCTCTCTGCTGCAGCATATGCTGCCCGGTGTGGTCAACCGATCCTGCTCAATGGCAAAACAGCCCTCTCTGCCTCGGTTAAAACACTGCTGAGCGCCAAGCCTGATGTCAAGCGGGTCGTCATTGTTGGTGGCCCGGGTGCCATTGCCGATACTGTTGTTGATGAACTTCGTGCCTTGGATGACACTCTTGTGATCGAGAGAATCTATGGCGGAAATCGCTACGAGACATCTCTGGCCCTGGCTGAATTTCGTTGGAATACCAATGGCAAAAGTATTTTTCTGGCCACAGGTACGAATTTCCCTGATGCTTTGGCCGGTGGTGTTCTGGCAGCCAAATACAGCAGCGGCGTTCTTTTGGTGCGCAGCACAGCAGAGACAGTCCCTACCCCTATTGAAACTTTCATCGGCGGGACTGCCATTACAAGCGGTTTGATCTTGGGCGGGGCTTCCGCAGTATCCCCTGGGTTGTATCTTAATCTGTATCAGTTGCTGAAGAACTAAAATAACGTGAAGCAAAGCCCTGGGCGCACATACTGCCCAGGGCTTCTCTTTTCACCGTGAGCCTTACGAGCCTGTCTTTCTTTGGCAGGATTACTGCAATCTGCGGTGAACCTTCTAAGTGATTCTTAAAAGCTATCCCTTTGGAGGTGCAGTCAATGTTACCAAAACGACCCTTGGGTAAAACCGGGTTCCATGTCACACTGCTTAGCTTAGGCGGAGAAGCTGCTGTGGAGAAGGCTGATCATCCTGATGAAGCAGAAGCCATTATCCATCGCGCCCTGGATTTGGGCATCAACTATATCGACACATCCCCCTTGTACGGGGAAACCGGCAGTGAAACCAATATCGGTCGGGTGATGGCCACCCGCCGTCAGGAAGTCTTTCTGGCCAGCAAATCCGGTGAGCGGACCTACGATGGGGTCATGCGTCAGATTGAGGAAAGCCTCAAACGTCTGCAGACCGATCATCTGGACTTGTATCAAATGCACGATCTGCGTATGGATGCGGAACTGAAGGCCATTCTGGCCAAAGGTGGCGCCCTGGAGGCTTTTGAGAAGCTGAAAGAACAGAAAGTGATCCACCACATTGGTGTGACCAGCCATAAAGACCCGGCTTTGATGCTTGAGGCCATCCGCGCTTACCCATTTGCTACGGCTCTGGTGGCTTTAAATGTTGGGGATGTCCATCACGCATCTTTTAAGGAAAAATTTCTGCCGGAAGCAGTGCAGCATGGCATAGGCATTGTCGCCATGAAAACGGCAGCCGCAGGTCGCCTGAAGCCTGGAGAAGCCTTCACCATGAAAGAAATGCTGGCGTATGTATTCACCTTGCCCATCAGCAATGCCATTGTGGGTACCGGCAGTCTGGCGGAACTGGAAGAAAACGTGGCCACCGTGAAAGCCTTCCAGCCTCTTAACGAAAGGGAAATGGCTGATCTGGAAGAACGAGCGGCAGCGTATGCATATCCAGCAAATTTCTTTAAACATGAATGGTAGTGACCCTGACTATCAACCTGATATGCATGGGGTTTATGCCTGTGCTTCATTCTTTGCACTGTCGCTCACTTAAAATATGTTCGTCCTAAGAAAGGCCATGCATCAATGCATGGCCTTATTCGATGTTGCTACCCTTGCTGATTCAGAGTTTTCCGGGAGGACATCCGATGGAAAAGAGGAAGTATAAAGACATCCAACCAATTTAAGGAGGTGCTTGGTATGTTGCCCACACGTCTACTGGGCAGTACCGGTTTTAGCGC
>CAZDAI010000043.1:0-15698 GCA_964503545.1 uncultured Candidatus Sumerlaeota bacterium | reverse complement strand
GGATAATTTCGCCAAATTTTGCACTTATTGCAGAACTTGTCGAAAGGAAGGGCAATGCTGGGCTGGCTCAGTCTCATTTCTTCTCCCCCGTGGCTGTCAGTGCGGTCGCCATCGCTGCCAATACGGTATCGGCCGAAAAGCGCTCAGCAAAAAGCCGCGCGGCGCCGTGGCGCTGCTGTTGCAGGAACCCGGGGTCATCAGCCAGGGCACAAATTTGCCTGGCCAGCTGCTCGGCGTCCTGGTACTGGGATCCCCCGCCGTATGCTGCCAGCAGCTCGGCCATGGTGCCCGGAATATTCACCAGTACGGGGACGTCCCCCGAGAGGTATTCACTGAACTTGTTCGGGGCATTCAACGTAAAGTTGACACTGTGGGCATAGGGTGCCAGCCCCACACCGGCGGCGGCCAGTAGACTCTGGATGGCCGGTTCCTCCACCCAGCCCGGTAAAATGATGTTTCCTGTTTCCCGTGCTACACCCTGGGCCTCAGAAAGCAAGGGGCCGTTCCCGCACATGACAAAGCGAATATCCTTCCGGTCCGAAAGCTGCCTGGCAGCGGACCACACCGGACCCAAAATAAACTGCCGGCTGAAACTGCCCAGAAATACCACCAGAAAGTCGTCCTGTTTTAGTCCATGGGGGGACCAGAACCGTGCAAAATCGGCCAGTGCCTGGGTGCGCTCCCATGGCACATAGCTGGTATGAAAGACATGGTCCTCATCCCTTTTCTGACGCCCGGCCAGATCCAGGCCATACTGCAAAAATGCATCGGTGACGCCCCACAACCCCGTAGCTTGCGCCAGCGTGCGCCCGACACCGCGGCGGATGGACTGGACATAGGGTCTTCCCACCGGCTGCAGCAGCTCCGGAATTCGTTCCAGGTAGATATCCGGCCATAGATCTCGAATGTCAATAATCACCGGAATATTGCGTTCCCGGCCGTATTCCACCGCAGCCCGGGATAGCTGCAAAGGCGCCAATGTAGCCAAAATAATATCCGGGTCCGGCAGGTTCTTAGCCCGGGCGAGAAAACGGGCGGCCATGATCTTTTGATAACGCAGACGTGCCAGAGAAACCCCGGAAGGATAACCGGGGGTATGAATCAGCTGAATCCGATAGCCGGGAGCCACAGTCACTTCCCGGTCCTCGGCAGCCCGCTGCTCCTTCAGGTAATGATGAAAGGTGGACGAGAACCAGTCCACCTGCCATTGGTGTGTTTGCAGGTAGCGAGCCAGCATTCCCATCCGCCGCAGCCGCGGCGGTCCTGCATCCACCGGCAACGGTTCCCCGTTGGAAACAATCCACAGATGCATGCCCATCGTCCCTTCTCTTCTACTGTGTCCGGTCGGCCGAATGTTCCGGCACCGTGGTAATTTCAATCATTCGACATGCTTTGACACAAACTTCTCCTGCCGCAGCAGCATTTTCGGCCCGGGCGATGACATACCCACTGCGATCATTGCTGTTGCGCACCGGCCCCACCCAGTCATCCACGGCTACGTTCAGGGCCACGGCTGCCACACCCGGCAGTGCTTTGGCTTCATCAACACCGCAAATGCCCGCAACCCGGCCTGGTGTTGGTGTCAGATAGCGAATGGCCGCAGCAGCCGCCTGCCGCTTGGGGATAACCAACGGTTCCCCCAAAGCCTGTTCAATGGTTAAATCCACCAAACTGATCCCGGTGGCCAGGGGGACCAGGTGGGTCGCAATGTTGTCACCGGCCAGTCGTGCCCCGATCTCCACAATCTTCGGGCCATCCGCTGTCACCATGATTTCACAGTGGGTCGGTCCCTGGCAGACACCCAAAGCCTGTACGGCAGCCCGGGCCAGATCCTCAATCTGGGCGACGGAAGCAGGCTCTTTGCTGGAGGGAACGGTATGCCCCAACTCCACAAAATAGGGGGCATGACTGGTGATTTTATCTGTTACCGCGATAACATGCACATGACCGTCCACGGAAAAAGTTTCAGCACTGACCTCATCGCCCACCATGTATTCTTCCACCAGGACCCGCCCGCTGCGGGAAAACTCCTGACTGTATGCGTATGCCGCCGGTGCCTGACCGGGGTTTGTGACCAACGTCACCCCGCGGCTCCCTGAATTATCTGCCGGCTTAACAATGAACCGGTCAGGAAAACGCTCCACTGCTGCCATGTACTCTGCTTTTGAACTGCAAATGGCAAAACGGGGAATAGGAATGCCGCTGGCTGCCAAAGCCAGGCGCATTTCCCCTTTATCCGTCACCACACGGGCTGTCGCTTCGCTCAGTCCGCACAAACCCAGGGCTTGTGCCACGGCCGCACAGGTCCGCACGGGCAGGTCAGTAGCCAAGGTCATCACCCCGTGGGGCTTGAGCTTTTTCGCCCACGCCACTACGGCTGGAATATCGTTGGTGCTGGCAGCAATCGGCACATCCGCTATGGCAAAACCCGGCGCCTTAGGGTCCCGGTCCACTGCCATCACCGTATATCCCAGCTCCTTGGCTCGAACAATGGCCGGCACCTGCAATGGTCCGGCCCCCACAATCATAATGGATTTTCTCACAGCTGATGTCACATCCTTCGCTTCAGGCAGAATAGATGTTCTTGCGGCGAATGACACTCTCCAGTGTTTTTAGGAATATTTTCAGATCCAGCAGCCCAGACAGATGATCCACATAGAAAACATCGGCCGCGAATTTCTCCTTCATGGTAGCCGCATTGCGGGCATACGCCTGGCTGTAGCCGCTGATCCCAGGCCGCACATCCAACTTTTTTCGTTCAATATCAGTATACCGGTCCAAGGCCCCGGGCAAATCCGGCCGGGGACCGATAAAGCTCATCTCGCCCTTTAGGACGTTCAGTATCTGGGGCAGTTCATCCAGACTGGTTTTGCGCAGAATGCGCCCGATCCGGGTCAGCCGGGGATCCTCCTCGGCGCTAAAGGTGGACCCGTCCGGATTGCGCAGATCCGGTGCATTGACCTGCATGGTGCGAAACTTGTACATGCGGAATAACCGTCCTTGCCGTCCTAGACGCTGGGAGAGGTAAAAGACCGGGCCACCGTCTTCCCGGCGAATCAACCAGCCAACAACCAGAATTAAAAGCACGAGTACTGGCAAGCACAGCAACGCCGCTAGAAAGTCTAACAACGGTTTGAACAAATATCTGTACAAACCGCTCACTCCTCGCATCCGTCACTGAGTCCGGACAGCAGCCGGTCTGCTACATAATCCACCTGCTCCACGGTCATTTGGCTGTGCAGGGGCAATGTGATTTCGTTGCGATACTGGGCACAGGCATTGGGAAAATCAGCCGGATCAAACCCCAGATCCCGATAGGCCGTCAGCAGCGGCAGGGGCTTGTAATGGACATTGGCCGGCACATCTGCATCAGCCAGCCTTTGGATTATGGCATTACGTTCGGCCTCACCCATACCAGCAGTGCGGGTCAGATAAAGATGTCCGGTCGACCGGTAGCGCTCGGTATAATGGGGAAGGACCGCAACACGGGTGCCGGCAAAAGCCTGATCATAACGGCGGATCAGCGCTTCCCGGCTCGCCAGTATCTCCTGATAGCGGTGCATTTGCGCCAATCCCAAAGCCGCCAGAATATCGGTCATGTTGCACTTGTAACCCAGTTTGACGATATCGTATTCCCAGTTCCCACTTTGTGCTTTGGCCAATGCATCTTTGGTCTGGCCGTGCAGGGACAGGAGCATAATCTCATTATATAAATCATCCGTGACAACCCCCGGCAACGGACGCCAGGTGATGGCCCCGCCCTCTGCCGTCGTTAGATTTTTCACAGCATGAAATGAAAACACCGTAAAATCTGCTGCCCGGCCGCTGGGCACGCCATCATACACGGCACCCAGGGAATGGGCACCATCGGCGATCACAGCTATGCGGCCCAGGGCTTCTTGGAGCGGGCTGGCAGGGCTGAATGCCGCTCGGCGGCTTTCTGCCAGCGCAATCAGGGCCGGATAATCGCACATAACGCCGGCCAGATCCACCCCGATGATCGCTTTGGTGCGTGGTGTCAGAGCTTGTGCCAGTTTCTCCATGTCCATGGTGTAGGCATCCGGTGCCGTATCCACCAGGACAATGCGGGCACCGGTGTGATGAATGGCACTGGCGGTGGCTGTATAGGTATAGGCCGTGGTCACTACCTCATCTCCGGGACCGATGCCCAGAACACGTAGAGTCTGCGCCAAAGCCACCGTTGCAGAACTCAAGCAGACAGTCCGTTCCGTCTGACAAAATGTCGCCAGACTTTCTTCGAATTCCCGGGTGCGCGCTCCTGTGGTAATCCATCCGGATTTTAAGACATCCACCACAGCATCAATTTCTGCCTGGGTTATATCGGGCGGGGAAAATGAAATTTTCATGGCTGGGCCTCCTAGTCAAGGTCTCTATGTATATTGTGCTCATCATGCATCATCCTGCAAAATAGAAAACGGGCAACAAATTATTTAATTTCCCTCTCAGAAAAGCAGATTCCTGCTCCTACGACAGGATTCTGCATATTTCGCTATTGCCCTTCAATCGCCGGCCGTCCCCACAGGTATTGGTCCACCAGCCGGTCCTTGGCTGCATCATCCAACAGAACAAAAGCTTTGCCATCCAATATTTTCGGCGTTCCAGGCAAATGCACCGTCTCCAGTTCGTCCATGTCCAAACGCCGAAACGACAGCGCCAGGGAAAGTCCTTTGTGCAGGGGGATGTCGGTACGCACTGCTTCGGCCATGGCAAGGGCCAGAAGCGGCAGGCGATACACATTTTTAATCCGTAAGGCTTCTTTGGTTAGAGTAACTAAAAACTGCCGCTGGCGCCGCATGCGGCCAAAATCCCCTTCATGGTTGGTACGAAAACGCAGGTAAGCCATGGCCAGCAAGCCATCCATCCGGTGCGTTCCCGGTTCCAGCTCCACCCATTCGGCCGGCCAGGTGGTGCGGATCCGCATGGGGGTTGTGACTTCAATGGTCAGCCCGCCCACGGCATCCACGATTTTCTCGAAACCGGCCAGATTGGTGAAGATGTAGTGGTCAACACGAATGCCCAGCAACTCTTCCACGCACGCCCGCAGCAATGGAATGCCACCAAGCAGCATGGACTGGTTCAGCTTATCAATGCCATGTCCGGGGATATCATAACGGCTGTCCCGGGGAATGGACAGAAATACCATCTGCCCAGTTTTATGGTCCACACTCAGCACCATCATGGTATCTGAGCGTCCAGTCATTGCCCTGTAATTGTCAATGCCCGCCACCAGAATGTGGGTTTTTCCGGGCACCGCCTCACCCCGGGGAAAATCCGCCAAGGGCGGCTCTGCCTGATAGATTCGTGCCCAGGTTACCCCGGCACCCACCGTTGCAGTGAGAATTCCCACCACAAGAAGTAACGCAATGATTCGCGGTATATGCCAGGACCCATTCGGGCCACCTTTTAGCCACTGCAACACCATGGTTCGCCTCCTGCTCGCTATGCATGTCCTTATTTTACTCTTTTTTTCTGTCAAGTCAATCATCACCTGCTACGATGGTGCATCCGCTCTTTTTAATGATCGATCCCGCTCAAAGCCAATCCCGCGCAGGTGACCAGCATAGCCAAACCCGGATAGGAATGGAACACACCAGCCGGAATCATAAACACCGCGGTTCCTGCCAAAACGGCCAGATACACTGTTCCTGCCGGGTCAGCCAGCAAGGGGGCCAGAGCGCGCTGGACGGGCCAGACAAATGTTGCCGTCAAATAAGCGGTTCCCACCAGACCATAGCGCTTTAAGAGATAGAGCCATTCGTTATCCGCTGGCAAGCGCATAGGTCGCGCCTTGGCCGGACCGCTGCCCAGCAGCGGGTGGTCCATAAACGCCCAAAAGTATTCTGTCCAGACCCGCAGGCGAATCTGCCAGGAGCGGCTTTCAGCCAGATTGAACAACTCCTTTAACCGCCAGGTTAAATGGTCCGGAAACAAAAACAGCAAACCATAGAGCAGTCCGCCGACACCTGCCGCAGCAAGAGCAATATACAGCCAGCCCCGCACCCGCAGGCGATATTCAGCAATGATCCAAACCAGCAGGATCACTCCAAAATAGATGAATCCAGTGCGGGAACGGGTCATAAACATAGCCGTCAGGCAAAGCAGTCCGGTAAGCAAGTAAAGAGGTTGCCGGCGGCGGACCATCAGCACCACGCCCAGCAGGGCCCCCAGAGCTGCAACCGCTGCGTATCGGTTGGGATTCCCCGTCAGTCCGATGACCCGCGGCCAGGTATAGCCGGGCATCAAGGCTTCGTACTGGGTTGGCGCAATATAGGGGATATAATAGGCGTTCAGCCCACCCAAATCAAAAAACTGAGCCACAGAAACAAGGGCGGACACGACAATCAGGCCATGGAGCAAGCCCAGTGCCCATTGCTTGTCATCCCGACTGCGTATCGTTCCGGCAGTAAACAGAAAAATGCCCACCGCTACTGCTACTTTAAAAATTTCGTAAAAATCATTGACAATCACCGGCAGTCCGACCCGGTAGCCGTTGGCAATCGAAAGCAGCATGATTGCTGCAAAGCCGGTCAGCAGTTTCGGAAACAGGGACCAGGGCACCCGGATGCGCTCCCCACCCAGTCGGGCCCAGCATACGGCCAAAGCAGCCAAGGCAACGACAATCTGCTCCAGGCGAAAAGCGGGCAGCCTGCCAATATAAATATTGGGTGTTAGCGCGATGCACATCGCCAATGCAGTAAACCAGCGCCGGCGTACTCGTTCCGGTACGGCTGCCCAGTGTTGCTCTGCTTTCATATCCGTGCTCCTTTCGACCGACGAGAGGCCAGCGTCTCTTCATAAAGGTGGGTCAATTGTGCCGCTACAGCTTGAGGTGAAAATGTGCCATGGGCATAACGGGCAATCGTAGCCTGATCGTAATCTGCATATTCTTTCACCATGGCCTGTAAAGCGGCGGCCACATCAGCAGGGGTACTGTCAGCAGGCACCATGCGGCCGGTTTCAGGTCGGACAAAATCACTGGGCCCACCGCTGTCTGCTGCTAGAACCGGCAGGCCGGTGGCCAGGGCTTCCACATACGCCAAACCAAATGTTTCTTTTTGCGATAAAAGAGCAAAGGCATGGCTCCGGCGCAGGGTATCTGCCACCACACTGCGCGGTTGGTGCCCGGCCAGGCGGATTCGCTCCCGGGCAGGACCTGATTCGATCTGAGCCAGCAGTTGATCATGTTCAGGGCCGGCGCCAAAGATGGTCAAGTCCACTTTGTCTCCACCGGCAAAAGCTTTTTGGAATCCTGCTACCAGCAAATCCATGCGTTTGTTTGCCAACAAATGACCGGTGGCTACAAAATGAAAAACATCCCTCTCTGGAGCAATCTCCGGTGGATAAAACAAGGCCAGATCCACCGGATTGGGTATGGTTTTGGCATTTATGCCAAACCATTTCCTAAGCTGCATCCCCAAGGCTGTACTCACAGTCACTACCTGGTCCATACAGTGATATGTTTTCTGCCCCATCTGGAGGATGCGCGCCCCCGGCGGGTCCATATTCAGTCCGGAGTAATGTTCTGTGTGTACTCGCACCACCGAAACATGTGGCAAAGCGGCAACGGTAGCCGCACCCATGCGCAAAAAATGACTGTGCACCACATCCGGGATGCCAAAACGACGCGCCACCCGGCGATAGAGACCGGCCACAGCTCGGGTATTCAGTGTATGCAGCCACCCGGACGGAATCCGTCCGACGGGTACATGCACAGCTTCAATGGGGATCCCGTCGATTTCCAGACTTTCTATTCCCACAGGGCGCCGATGTCGCAACGAACGCAGATCCACAGCACCCACCACCACACGATGGCCGGCCTCGGCCAGCGCCTTGGCCTGATCCCACTCAAAAATTCCGTTCATGGGGGCTTGGGTGGTGGGATAACCGCGACTGATCAACAAAATCTTCATGGGTGCACTCCTTTTGTCTCCCCTAAAGCCGCCAGTACCGATAACCGCTGGCTGACAGTTCCCCCAGAGGAAACATGCTTTTTACATCCACCAGAATCTTTTCGGACTTTTGTCCCGACCCAAACATCCGGTCAATTTCTGCCCAGGCCAGTTGGCGGAAACAGTCATGGGCCACTGCGAACACAAGACAATCCGCCGCCTGTATATCCTCCAGGGGGATCAGTGTTACACCAAATTCGTGCAGCGCTTCTTGGGGATCCACCTCTGGATCCACCACAATGGGATCCAGGCCATATTCTTTCAAGTGGCGAATAATATCCACCACCCGGGAGTTGCGAATATCCGGGCAATTCTCTTTGAATGTCAAACCCAGGATCACTACACGACTGCGCCGTACGGTTTTATCGGCCCGGATCAATTGCTTCAGGATGGCGTCTGCAACAAATTCCCCCATCCCGTCATTGATCTTCCGACCGGAGAGGATAATCTGGCTATGATAGCCCAGTTTGGCCGCTTCATAGATAAAGTAGTAAGGGTCCACGCCAATGCAGTGACCGCCCACCAGTCCGGGATAAAAGCGCAGGGCATTCCATTTGGTATTCATCGCTTCTATGACTTCTTTGGTATCAATACCCATCCGGTCAAAGACCATGGCCAGTTCATTCATAAAGGCAATATTAATATCCCGCTGGCTGTTTTCCACCACCTTGGCCGCTTCGGCTACGCGGATGGAACTCACCCGGTGCACACCAGCCTCAATGATCAGCTCATAGACACGGGCAATGTCTTCCAAAGCCTCCTCATCCATACCAGCCACTACTTTAATGATCGTCTCCAAACGGTGCACCTTATCCCCGGGATTGATGCGCTCCGGCGAATACCCCACCTTGAAGTCCTGACCGCAGACCAGTCCTGATGTTTCTTCCAGAATGGGGATGCAGATATCTTCTGTGACACCGGGATAGACGGTTGATTCATACACCACCACCGATCCGGGCTGCAAGTAGCGCCCCACCAGCCGGCTGGCGTTTTCCACAGGGGACAAATCCGGGGTTTTGTCGGTATTGATGGGTGTTGGTACAGCCACGATATGAAAACGTGCTTCCCGCAACCGCTCCGGATTACTGGTAAATTCCATGGTGGTTGTCTTCAGTACTTCCTCACCCACCTCCCGGGTGGGATCCAAGCCTGCCTGATACTGGCGGATCTTCTCCGTGTTCAAATCATAGCCGATCACCGGGACATGGCGGGCAAATGACACAGCCAACGGCATGCCCACATACCCCAAGCCCACGACGGAGATTTTTTCTTCCTGCCTGCGCAGCTTCTCATACAAATTCACAGATATCGCACCTTTCTGACCCTATATTCAGCCGTAGACGGCGTTCCTGCCTGCGCCATATATTCGCATTCGATACGCAGATTCCTTCCTTCAAAACAGAAGAACCCGCATCGGGGTCGCCCCTGACCGGGTTAGATCCGTTATCAGCCCATCAAAACCATGCTGCCAACGCCTCACAAATAGCCCCCGTCCCACCTAGCATAATGACTTGCGCGGTGCCCTGCTCCAGCAGATACTCCCGTACTGTATAAGGGGGCAGCGCTCGTGTGCCATCGACCAGCAACAGGCCCGCGCCCTGCCGGGCAGCCAGAACACCGCCCGCGACGGCATCGGGAAAATCCAAACCCGTAGCCAACCAGACAAACTGCGCATCCGGTTGGAAATATTGCGCAAGTGCTACGGCGGTTTCATAGCGGTTGCTTCCGTAAATACGGCCTGTTTGCGGCCCTTGGGGCAGTTGATCATAGACCTCTGGTGCAATGGCAGCGGGTCCGCCCACCACTAGCACATTGGCGATGGCCAGCTCCATTAAAACATCCTGGGTCACTCCTGATAGTGTGTCTTTGCTGGTCAGTAAAATCGGCATCCCGTTTCTTGCGGCGTGAACGGCGGCTGCTAATGCATCTGGGAATTGGGTACCCACCGCCAACAACGCTGTATCGGTTTCCTGCCCCACGCCCTGCAACGCGCGGGCAATGGTGGCTGCTGTTTCATAGCGGTTCCCACCGCTCAAACGTATGACGGTGAGTCCCATTCCCAGCAATTCTTCTGCCACAGATTCTCCGATAGCAGCACTTCCCCCCAGAATATATACCTGCTGGGCACCCAGTCGCTGAATTTCGGTGCGCACAGCACTGCTCAACCCATTGGGGGCAGTCAGCAGGATTGGTGCATTCAAATGGTAGGCCAACGGTGTTCCGGCCAAGGCATCGGCAAATTGATCTCCCCGGGCTAGCACCACAGTATCGGCACCGCCTGGCCAGCCGGACTGGCTGATGGCCACTGCCGTCAGGTAGCGGTTGGTTCCAGACAATCGTTGGGTAGCAATCTGTTCCCGAAAGACAGCGATCAGACTGCGGTTGCCCCCTGCCGTAAAAGTCAGTGGATTTTCTCCGTAGACAAGTGTATCTTCCAGCCAATGTTTGAAGCGGTAGCCATTATTCGGCTGAGCTGTGAGAACAACACTGGCCCCCGTTGCATAGCTGCCAGCGCCGGTGACGCTGCCCCACCCGTCGGGTGCAGTGCTGATGGCAATTACGGCAGCCTGTGGATCAATGAATGTGTGACCATTCTGTCGCGCGTAGGTTTCTGCAACCGTTCCCAGTGTACCGTAGACGACAAGATCTGCTGCATGGGGCTGATTATTCCCCAAAGCCAGCGCCCCGATGCTTTGAATGCCAGGGGGGAAATGTACTGCCTGGAGATGATTGCCGTAGAGTGCCCGATCCCCCAGCACAGTCAGGCTATCCGGCAGGACCAGTTCTGTCAGCAGATTTTCGGCAAAGGCTTCTGTGGCAATATTAACGATGCTCGCTGGCAGCTGTAACTGCTCCAACCCTTTATTCTGCAGAGCTCGGGCAGCAATTTGTGTAACAGGCCAGCTGTGCCAGGCTGCCGGAACAGAAACATGCGATCCCAGGTTAAATCCACCGGTGAGCAACGCTTTGCTGTTGGCCACATTGGCAGTCCAGTAGCCATTGTCCAGCCCGGCCAATGCCCGGTCAGCACCGATGCGACCGCGGCCGAATCCGGCATTAGGGATGGTGCTGTAGCTTCCCATCAGGGGTAGTGCGGTTCCCTTCAAGACGAATTCCAGTTCATCTACTGTAAGCTCTGGATGTTTTGCCCAGACCAGGGCGGCTATCCCGCTGACATGGGGTGCTGCCATGGATGTACCGGTCATTGCTTGATAACTGTTGCCCGGTTTGCTCGACCAGATCCCGGTTCCCGGTGCCGATCCATCAGGTTTATTCACTCCTGCGTAATAGCCCGGGCCACGGGATGATGTTGAATTTAGTCCGTCCGTATTGGTTAGGTTACCGACAGCCAGGCTTTCCGGGTGAGCACCGGGGACATTGATTGAATTTTCCCCCGGCCCTGAATTCCCAGCTGCAAAGACCGGTAAAATACCGGCATTGCGCCAGTTTTGCACCATGGTCCGATAAAAAGAACTGAATGTACTTGTCCCCCATGAATTATTGATAATATCCGGGGCCCATTCCGGATGTGGCGTCCCGCTCGCATCCTTGGGCGCCAGCATGTATTCACCAGCCGCAATGAGATTGCTGTCATATGCGGTGTCCCCCACGAATGCATTTACCGCAATCCAGCGAGCTGCCGGCGCTACGCCGATATGATAATCGGCTGCCGGATCATACCCTAGAACCGTTCCTGTCACATGGGTCCCGTGTCCCTGAGGATCATGGGGCATCGTTTTGCTGGGATCGACCACGTCATACCAATTGCCCACTGGATCCGGCAGGGTAGGCTGGGCAGGATTGTAGCCGCGCCAGGCCTGCTTTAAGGCCGGATGCTGCCAGTCTACGCCGGTATCAATAATGCCAACAACAATGCCTTCCCCCCGGGTATTCCACTGATCCCAGGCCAGAGCAGCACCGACTTTTTCTAGATTCCAAAGCAAGCTGTCAGCGAGTGTGACCTCTCCTTCGTCTGTTGCTGCCAGGCTGAGGGTCACCTGTCCATTGGGAACCACCTTGGCCACTTCCGGCAGGGCTGCCATCGCCCGGATGACAGATCCAGGCGCCTTGACATGCATGGCATTGACCACGAAAAAGCTGGTTTCAGCCTGCACCGTACCTTTTTGTCGGGCTGCATCCAGCAACCGTTGCAAACGAGCCTGGCTGCGCTGGGCCGTCTCCTGCAGATCTGTTACGATCCGTTTGCGTACCAGCTGCCGATGAACAGATTTATCTACCAGCGGGCCCGCCAGGGCGTGGGTTCCGGCGGCGATTTTTTCTGTATCTGTCTGTTCTGCCATGTAAATCAGCACATCCCAAATCTCCTCATCAGAAAGATTCTGGAGGTCCGGATGAATCACTGCCTGGGCAGTTGGTATTTCTGGCGTCTCAGCCATGGTTGCTGCCGGGAGCAGTCCTATGCACAACAACAGAATCAGCAGCAGAGATAATTTTTTTCGCAAGCGGGTCAGCCCCTCTCAGCGACTTACCGGTAAATATCCGGTTAATTGCGGGGAATGGATTCCATCACGATGCAATCAGAACTTTCCGGAGTAAATCCCCTGCTTTCCAATGCTGTTCGCAGCGCTGCCGATGCAGCGGGCACCATGCACTGCAGCCGGTCTATGCCCAATTGCCGGGCATGGCCGCTGGCAAAGCGAATCGCCCGTTCAGCATCACCGCCAAACATGGCCATTTGCAGACCTTGCTCTGGAATAAACCGGCTCCCGGCAATCAGGATGGTATTGCTGCGCGGATGAAAGTGAACCCAGCCACGCCGGGCCCAGTCCGCCCACAGAGCATCGCTCGTTTTATAAAAAGTCCGGTTCATAATGTTGAACTGCTCCCAATCACTGGCATGGGGACTAAGGAGTGCACTGGCTAGCACCGGTTCTGTAATAGGCGAAAAACCATCATCCCAGCCGGTAGGCTGCTGTGGCGGAACAGTGAGCCCATGCCCGCGAAAAGTGCCAGCGAGTGTGAATCCGAAATGTTCCGCCAAACCTTTGCTGACCAGGTTTGTAACCCCTGTATACATGCGCATGGTATCAATGCCTTTTTCTTCTGCCAGAACAAAAAAACGCCGATAGAAAGCTTTCCCGATGCCCAAACCCTGCCGATCCGGCCGGACCCGCAGTGCTTCCAGCCAGGCAGAGCCATCGGGGACCACAGAAAACTTGCCCACCGCTACGATCTGGCCTTCTAGCTCAGCCACCATCAGTTCCCCGGCGTCATCGGCCAGCCATTCATCGTATACCTTATCCAGATAGTGCAGATTGGGTGTGGCAAGTCCTTCTGCCTCCACAGCCTGGGCACGGTCTTCTGGCCGTGCTTTGCGTACGGTGATGTCCATTGCTTATCGCTTCCTCTCTTTTAAAAAGACGGCCGCAGCGGCGGCCGTTGCTGTTCTTTATAAAATCTGACCCGAAGGATCAGACAAAACCCAAAGCATCTTCCAGTGAATAGAAGGCCTGCTGCTGGGTCTGCAGATTATCCCGACTGCCCTGATTGTGATGAGCAACCGCCTGGAGCAGTTCTTCCCAATCCTCTCTTTCCAGAAGTTCGATGATACAGGCATGTTCCTTCAGGGATTTGATTTCATGGGGTGCTCGTTCAAAGAAAGCATCATACAGAGTGAGGTAGATACCAATCTGTGTGAGCAGTTTTTCCATAAAGTTGATCAGATAGATATTCCCCCACTTGCGTGCAGGGAATAAATGAAATTCCCGGTTTATTTCCAGGTACCGATCAAAATCCCGTTGCATAACTGCCCGGGTCTCTTCAGCCACCATGCGCCGCATATCCTTGATATCATCTTCTTTGCAGATTGGCCCTCCCTGTTTCCAGGCCAGTGATTCCAACTGATCGCGCATGAAAAATGCGTCCTGGATTTCCTTTAAACTCGGGTTCACCACAAAAGCGCCCTTATTGGGAACCATCATGACCAGCCCTTCTTCTGCCAAGCTGCGCAAAGCACTGCGCACCGGTGTCCGGCTGGTGTCCAGCGTATTGGCGATCACATTTTCCACCAGCTGACTGCCCGGTGCCAGCCGTCGGCGAAGAATGGCATCCTTTACTTTTCGGTACACCTGGTTTTCACGGGTATCCTGTCGCAATGGGTTCATAGAAAGAAAGCACCTACTTTTCATCGTCATTTCAGAATACATTCTTTCGGCAGGCAGTCCTGCAGCTCCTGCCCCTTGAAAAAAAAAAGCGCTCTTTCTTTTTTGAAAGAGCGCTTCCGCTGCGTCTGTCAGTTGAACAGCCCGGCAAGTTCTGTTGCTGTATAACGATCCAATCCCAACGTTTTCAATGTGCGGGCCTGCTCGCTTAAATAATCTCGCTTCATAATTATTGAGGCAATTTCAATGATAGAATCCATCACCGGCGTCTTCATCCCCAGATGATGGGCCAAATCCCTGTAAAAAATCAGGCCATAGCCGACATCCTCGTTAAGGTAGCGGTGATCCAGGGACTTTTGTGCTTTGATCCCCTTGAATCCGGGAGCAGAGCGATAGCCGTCTTCATAGGAGGCTTCGGTCATGTAGCCTTGAATGACACCCAAATCCGTATCCGGCAGGATACGCACCCCCAGTTCTTTTCCGACCTGGATCTTTTCCTCATCCACAGCCTGAATCAACCTTCCCACAGAAGGCATGACACACTCTTCGTAGAAGAGCAAATCGCCTTTGGCTCGTTCAATGGCACCGGCATTCAGAATCGTTACCGCGGGGTGAATAATGGGATTGTTGTTTTGCAGCATGGTTATCCAGGCACTGCTGACTGCTTCTGATCCCGGGTATACCTGGGAGAACTTCTCATACACTTCAGCCGTACGGCTTCCGGGCAATGCTGCCAGATACAATCCGCCCTTTAGTTTTAGGAAAACATGAACCTGTCCCGGCGCATCCAGGCGAGCTGCATAGGGCAATGTGGATGTTTCAGCCACCGCTATCTGATCATCCAACAGATCCAGACCGGCAGCCTGCTTGAATAAAATGCCGCCGCCACAGGAGCTGGGACAAACTATATATGTCTGTTCTTTGCTCAGGTACGGCTTGCACGCTGCACCAAAGGGTTCTGTACTGTAAGCCGGTCCGATCAGCAGCACCAGATCAGCGCCCTGGAGCACCCGCGCCAAATCCTGTCCGGCATAGGCGACTGGGGCAAAGCCTTCTAGTTGACCGGAGACTTGCACACCCCCCTGTTTTTGAATACCGTCGGTCTGTTCAGAAAAGGCTGGAAAGTCGAACATGGAAACTGTGTGTCCC
The DNA here is from genome assembly GCA_964503545.1 of uncultured Candidatus Sumerlaeota bacterium. Taxonomy (GTDB): domain Bacteria; phylum Bacillota; class SLNR01; order SLNR01; family SLNR01; genus JAXGQE01. The sequence goes on along the minus strand of CAZDAI010000043.1, from coordinate 457 downwards.
GCCAACGCCCAATCAGCAGCCGCTGCCTGCCCACCCGCGCCAGCACCCAGAATTGCCACTTTCATGTCATCGCCTCCCATATTGTACTATAATATTGTTCTACAATTAGAATACACGGTTCATGAAACAATGTCAATAACAAACCGGTCCGATCGGACCGGTCTGCAGATGGTGCCATTATGCAATTGACTGCCTTTGGGTTTTCTAGCCGCCCAGGCCACATCCGCGGCTGTACCCCATGAATGCCGGGCAACCCTTTTAACCGCGGCATTTTTGCTTTCTTTTTTATCCGGTGCCTGCTGGAGCGCTCAGGCTTCCTGGACGCCGCAGAATTCCATGGCAAAGCGGGCAATGATTTCTGCCGTCCGGTTAATACGGGACAATTCGGCGTATTCCACCACCGCATGGGCACCGGCTCGGCTGGGGCCGCAAGTGACCGCGGGAATCCCCGCCTCCG
>CAZDAI010000042.1:0-15857 GCA_964503545.1 uncultured Candidatus Sumerlaeota bacterium | reverse complement strand
GGCGATCAATAGGATGATGGTGAAGGAGCCGGCGGGTACGCCGGCTCCTTTGATAACTGAACCGGAACGGGAATACCTTAGCCGGTGATTTGGCATCGACAGATAAGGATTGCCATTTGCAGGAAAATCACAAGGGCTGGCGAAAATGCACAGCAATACATTACCGTCAATGAACGATCCAGCAAGAACTTCGGCCGGTCTGCCGAGCACCAGCATACGGCCAGACCATCATAAAAATGACCAATGCCTTTTTCTGCCCCATTGTTTCTACTAAGATCTTAAAAAGGCAGGTGGATACGATGACTCAGGGGAAAAGTCTTTCCAAGAAGTCAACCGGGGTGATTGCCCTGTTGTTGATCGCCGTGCTGATTTTAGCCCTGATTTGGTCCCAATGGGGGCGAAATCCGGCAGCCAGCGCTGGAATCCCTGAAGATCAGGAGGTTGTGGCTGAAATATTTGCCATTGATCCGCTACAGCCGGGTGAACTGGTCCAGGAGAATCTGCCGTCACTAGAGTGTGCCATGAACGCTGCCCTGTATATCTCAGACGGGCCGGGAGATCCGGATCGGGAGACACTCCAGGCCTTTTTAGAACGGGATAATGATTCCAGCGCACTTGATAGCCGGGATGCTGGAGCAAACAGTGCGTTTGTCATGGCTGCACCGATGCCCATTCAACCCATTCAGCCGATCCAACCGATTCAACCCATTCAGCCAATCCAGCCCATCAATCCCATCATTATTGACCCGCCATCATCCTTGATCCAAGTGCTCAATCCGGAGGCGGGCAGCCAGCTGGAAGCGAAATCACGGTTTACCCTGCGCTGGACCATTGATTCTGGGCGTGAGCCCACCATTGATATTCTTTTCAGTTCGGACGGAGGCAGTACCTATCGGGATATTGTCAAAGGAATACCGTATGCCGAATCCTACCGGCTGAGTATTCCTGATGTAGCGTCTGATCAATGCGTTTTCCGGGTCAATGCCTGGGTGGGAACGGTTCTTCTAGGCTATAACCGCTCCCCGGTATTTTCTGTGATACCGCCTGCCCCGCCGCCTTCCGATCTGCCCCCGGACCCTCCGGTACCGGAGGATCCCCCGCCGCCTGAAGTGAAAAAAAATTACCCGAAAGCGGCGTTCGTTGCGGATAATGCCAGCTTTATCAATCAGGCAGAGGACGGTACCCGCTGGTTTTATGTGGATCATGCTTTGCCGGAGGCCAAAAAAGCAGTCTGGCAGCTGTCCCGGGTACCATTCCCCTGCGGCACCGGGGAAAACTGGCTGGAGCCAGCCGGGTTGGTGGCCTGGGGGACACTGACTGAGAGCATTAATGAGTTCAGTGTGGATTTCAATGCGATCATGAATCGCCTGAGCAGCAAAGGAGCCAGCGATTCACTGGTTTTCAACGGTGTCACATTCAAGACTGTCCCTAATACGATGCTGCTGCCTCAACAGCAACGAGATCTCTATGTACGGGTATTGCTGTTGGACGGAAAAGATAGCATCATCGGAGCCACCCGCTCCCAATTTCAAGTGGTATACGGTCAGCCAATTTTGGATCAGGCTGCTTTTGGTGCAGTAAATCTTCTGCCGGACCTGCCTCGCCCTGAACTAGCAGTCAAGACCACGCCTGGATTTGGCGCAGGTGCATACAAAGCCATTCCAGAGAAAGGTATGTTTGTCTATGCCGGCGGGGAACGGGACTGGCTTTTTAAGCTCTCCAAAACACCCCCAGCGGCGGTGGAAATCGACTTTCAGATTGCTACCCTGCCATTTAAGTACCAGACTGGCAGTGATTACAACAATCCGGCGGGTCTGGTCTATCGGGAACGGGCAGAAGGCATCGCTTATACAACAGAAACCCGGATGTATCCGGTTTCCATGCAAAAGTTTGCACCGCCGTTGACGGAGCTGGCTGGCAAAACCATCACCTATTATCTCAGAGTGGTCTGCTATGTGCCGGCCGAAGGCAGCACCAGCGTGGTGCCGGTCGTTACCGAGACCGCCATGATTCACTACACCGGGGACCAGAACCTTTTTCTGCTCCAGACCATCTATGATTTTGAGAATCTGCCGCCCGAAGAAGTGGTGGTTAAATCCTATGTCCCGGAAACAGATTTCTGGCAATATTATCCGCCCCGCTGGCCCCTCAACAAGGCTGAGGAATACTTTGAGGTAACCCGACCCATAAAGGCGGAAGAAATCAGTTTTTACATCAAAAACCATGAAACGGGGGATTTTCTCTATCCCTATCCGGTCCACATGAACTTGTTCCCCGGTACAACCACCGCCCAGTATCAGGCAGTTGTTGACCGGATGCTGCCGCCCGGGGCCTGGTTTCGCCTGACCATCACCCAAAGTGGCTGGGAAGCGCTTTGGGCTGAGTTTACCACACTGCTGAAGCAGGTTTATGAAGGGATTCAGCAGAATTACAATGGCTTAAAACTTACTCTGGCTAATACCGTTGCTGACCAGTTTTCTTTCCTGGGCAGCACAGCCCAAAGTTATATTCGTACAGCTGTGCGCGGACTCATTGACTATGGGCTGGCTTCTGTTGGGCTGCCGCCCAGCTTGCCTAATTTCCAGGAGCTGACCGATTCCAGCATGCGCTACTGTGTTCAGATTGCTTTGGAAGAAGCAGCGGCAGGCCTGGGTATCCCTCCCGACGAGATTCCCAATGAAGTGCGTAATGAAATCATCGAAGAAACCCAAGCCCAGCTGCAGCAGCTCGGCAAAATGGATTACGTCAATCCTTTGAAAGTGGACTTTCTCAAACCGGCTGCAGAAGCCATGTATCGGCCAGCCTGGGTGGATGTCTATTTTCGCAACCCCCATGAGCAGTGGAGCCCCTCCGGCACTCTGACCCTTTCATATTATCCGATTGGCAAGCCCCATTTTAAATTGTATCAATATGTCAGTGTGCCGATTCCGGCCATTTCTCCCAAAGGCAACACCTTTATCCGGGTGTTCTTAAAGCCTGATCATACAGACCTGCCAGTCTGGAAGGATTACTACTGGGGAAAGACGGGCGAATGTGAGTTTATCCTCACAGCCACATACAATGTGCCGGATATTGAAATTGCCGCCCAAGAACAGGGGGTAAGCGGTACCAGTCCCCTCAAACCTGATGCGTATGTGTATGATCAGGATCCGGTGTATACTTTCCGCAAAGTGTCCGCTCCTTGTTATGATTTTTCAGACTGAGAGAATAGCGGCTCCCAGAGTCTTATTCGGTACAGTAAATGGAGCAGGCAGGGCAATTGGTCTCCCCTGATATGACTTTCATATGACGATGGGCACTTATCATATGACTTCCGGTTCATTACCATAGTAGGTGAACCGGAATTTTTTGCCTACATCACATGAAAGCAGGGATGAGAATGATCCAAGGAGAACAGAAACAGCCGGATGGAATGATTGTCACGATGGCACATAGAGGCTTGCCCGGGTGGCTGCGTTTTTTTGTAACCATCAGAAAAGAACAGCCTGCCCGAGTAACGAACGTTCCTTACCGACAGACCCCCCAGGGCCATGGTGGATATCCGGCTGGTCCGATGGGGCATTCGCTATTGCTACGCTGATAACATACTATTTTTATGAATAGAGGGCGAATAAGATCTGCCTGCAATCCTGTCAGGAAGTAAAGAATTTGCACAGATCACTACGGCAAGAGAGAGGTTCGGCAGGAAGAATCAGGATCAGGGAGAATCAATAGCAGAAAGTGCTGACAGGGGGGATTCCTATGGATGTGCGCCGGGCGCGCCCGCAAGATCGTGAAGCCATCTTTTCCCTGTATAAAACTGCGTATGGGGATTGGGAGCAGCGTATCCCTGAACGTTGGCTCTGGCAGTTTGTCACTAATCCTTTTGCTGACCCAGAAAACCTCGCTATTTTACTGGCTGTGGATGATGATGACCAGATCATCGGACAGACCTGCTCCATCATGGAGCCGGTGCGTGTAGAAGGTGAAAACTACCTGATGGGCTGGGTGGTGGATGTCTTTGTTCGGGCTGAATACCGGGGGCAGGGTGTCGCGAAAGCACTGAAAAAGGTTCAAAAAGCACAGAAAGAATTGATTGAAATGAGTATCAGCATGGTGGATACCATGCGCCACATTGTGCAGAATCTAGGCTCCAAGCCCTTGGCACCTTTGGAAATCTACTTGTTGCGGGTCAATCCCATTGCCGTATCGGACGCACTGGCGCGCCGGATCGGTGGCGGATTTTTCGCATTTTTGCTTTCGAAAAGCCGCTTGGCTGAACTCTATGGTTATATCCTCAATGCTCGTTTAAATCGTAGCGCCCGGGTGCGCCAGCAGTGGCTGGGAAATGATGTTCGGTTTACGCCCATTGAGGAATGGGGCGACGATGCCGATGCACTTTGGGCTTCTCTGGAAGGGGAAATTCCCAATGGGGCCATTCGTACAGCTCGTTATCTGAACTGGAAATACAATGCCCAGCCCGGGATAACCTATGAGTGTTTTATGGCCTATCGGGATGACATCCCTACAGGATATGTAATCCTGCGCAATCAGAAGTCACGGGGCGTGGTAGTGGACCTGCTGTTTTCACCCGCAGACCGCAAAGGTATTCTGGCTGCCCTTGATTTTGCTGTAGCTCATTTTGCAAAATTGGGTATTGCTGAAGTGCGGGCAGGTGCCGCACATCCTGCTTTGACGGCCTGTATGCGCAGTGTCGGCTATCCCAAGCCGGTGCATACTATGACCCCCTTGTTTTATACAACACGGGATTTGAATGTGGAGCGGATTACCACCACCCCCTGGTGGATTACCCTGGGGGATCACGATATTCAGCAGTAAAGGCTGTGCTAAGAAAGGAAAATGACATGACAATGGATATTGATGTCCGGCGGGCGCAATGGTCTGACCGGGAACAAATTTTTAGTTTTTATAAAAAAGCATACAGCGATTGGGAGCAGCGGATACCGGAGCGCTGGGACTGGCAGATTACTCACAACCCATTCCGTCCGGAGGGGCCGCCTCCTGTTTGGCTTGCTTTGGACAAGGCAGGAAATGTGATTGGCCAGACCATGGCCATGTTCGAGCCCATGCTTCTGGCTGGAAAAGAGATTCTCAATGCCTGGTCTGTGGATTCATATGTTCTGGAAGAATACCGGAGCAAGGGCGTCGGCCGGCGGCTGCGGGAGCTGATGAATGCCGAACTGAGCCAGATTATGAGCATCATGATGTCGCCTGCCACCCGGCATATCTACCAGACCCAAGGTTTTTTAGCTCTGCCGCCCCTGGAAGAGTACCTGTTGGCAGCCGATCCCCAAAACATAACGGAAAGCTTGGCTCAGCAGCATCAAGGCAAGCTGGGTCAGATGGTCCGGATTTTGCGTTTGGGCTACCCCATCGCCTGGTATCTGAATCGCCAGAACCACCGGCGGCGACGCAGGCTCCTGGTGAAAGATCCTGACCTTCGCTTTGTGTCAGTCCAGTCTTTTCCTGCTGACATCGATGTCCTGTGGCAACATCTGCACGGCCTTTTTGGTGGCGCTGTGCTGCGCAGTGCAGCATATTTAAACTGGAAATACCCGGGTCAGCCCCATGTGAATTACCAGATCTTCCTGATTTATCAGAAAGACATCCTTGCAGGTTATCTGGTCCTGCGTCTGGGACAGAGCAGGGGCTTTATTGTGGATATGCTTTTGGATCCAGAACCCCAGGAGCGCATGGTGAGAGTATTGGATTTTGCCGTGACGTATTTTTCTCAACATGGGGTCAAGGAAGTGCGGATTGCATCGTCTTACCCGCCGTATCTGGAGTGCCTGAGGAAAATTGCCTGGGCAAAGCCAGTTAGGATCCGGGTACCCATGGTAAAATCACAGTATCTGGCGGAGCAGGATCGCCAGACCGAGGCCCGCTGGCTCTTTGCTTTGGGCGATCATGACATGCAGCAGTAGGGGAGGCAATCAATGTGGTCATTCAGCGCTTACTGGCGCGCAAAACTGTTTTCCGTGCCGAGTGGTCCCTGGGACTTTATAGCGGACCGTCACCCTTTGCTTTGACTGAATATCCCGGCAATCCCATCCTGACAACCCGTCAGACGGGTACCCCGCCAGCACGGTTTATTGCCGATCCTTTTCTGTTTGCCTGGAATAATCAGATTTACCTATTCTTTGAGCTGCTGAATCTGCGTAGCCGTAAAGGGGAAATTGCCGGGGCTGTCAGCCGGGATGGTGTGCACTGGGAGGTGCTGGGGATTGTCCTTGCCCAAGATCATCACCTTTCATTTCCTCTGGTCTTTGCAGATCAGGCGGCCATCTATATGCTACCAGAGAGCCATCAGACCGGACAGATCATTCTATACCGGGCTAAGGCATTTCCCTTTGATTGGGAGCCGGTTGCTGTATTACTGGAAGGTGCCCCCTACAGTGATGCCGTGCTTCATTATTACGAGAAGCGCTGGTGGCTTTTTGCCACGGCCGACAATACCCGGCTGCAGCTGTTCAGCAGCCCCGATCTGCTGGGCGGTCCCTGGCAGGAGCATCCTCAAAGTCCAGTATATACAGGGCTTTACGGGCGACCGGCGGGGAAGATGCTGACTTATGGGGAGCGGATCTATCGGTTTGCCCAAAATCCAATACCCGATTACGGTACGAGCATTATGGCGTTTGCCGTTAACCGGCTGACAGAGGAAGAATACCAGGAAGAAATGCTACCCGCACAGCCTTTTTTGGGTCCCAGCGGGTGGGGTTGGAATGAGAAACGTATGCATCATGTGGATTTTCTGCAGACCGAAGCAAATACCTGGCTGGCTGTGGCTGATGGCTACACTCATGGGCTGGATACCCGGTGGGGCACTTATCCATTAAAAATCAGGGATCGGTATCTCCAAAGCCGGGGCCGTTAAATCGATGGAGTGAGCAGCTGAGAAGGATCAGCACACGATGCGCATGGTCTGTCATGAGAAAGAAAGGGAATAATGGGTGGCGTGTGCCATGGCCATTTTGTGAGGGGAGAGAAGGAATTTGACTTCACCAGCCCAGCGCCGGAGCATTTTGTCCGGGTTATTCTGGAAAATGATGGAGCGAGGCGGTAGTCAGGGCGCCCAGTTTCTGGTGCAGATTGCGCTAGCCCGCTTACTGCTCCCTGCCGACTACGGCGTCTTAGCGATTGTCACGGTTTTTACCGTTTTGGCAGGGGTTTTTGTTCAGAGTGGATTTCACTCAGCCCTGATTCAACGGCAGGACGTGGAAGATGTGGACTATTCTTCTGTCTTCTGGTTCAGCCTGGGTGTCGCAGGCCTCCTGTATATGATCTTGTACCTGGCAGCCCCGGCGATCGCTGTCTTCAACCGGGATCCACTGATTCAGCCTGTGCTGCGTGGGCTTTCGTTGATTCTGTTCTTGGGCGCCCTGCGTGCTGTGCATACTGCCCGGATCACCCGGCGCATGGAGTTTAAGAAGCTCTTCTACAGCACGGTCAGTGCGACGGTGGTATCGGGTGTGGCAGGTGTCAGTGTGGCGTACCTGGGCTTTGGTGTTTGGGCACTGGTTGTGCAGCAGCTGGTTTCCGGAGTAGTGATGACCGTGGTGCTGTGGCGCATGGAACCCTGGCGCCCTCGGCGCATTTTTTCCCGGGAGCGGCTGGCTGGGATCCTCTCATACAGCTGGAAGCTTCTGGTATCATCCTTAATTAATAATCTATATGCTGATTTGCGGATCCTGGTGATTGGCCGCATGTATCCGCTGGCGACATTGGGCTTTTATAACCGGGGTAAGCAGTTTCCCCAGCTTTTGGCAGGGAATATTGATCACACCATCCAATCGGTGATGTTCCCGGCCCTCTCTCGCCTGCAGGATGACCGGCTGCGTATGCGCAGCCTGGTGCGGCGCTCCATTGTCACCAGCTCATTTTTGATCTTCCCCCTTATGGTGGGGCTGGCCGTGGTGGCCGAACCATTGGTGGTACTGTTGATAACCGACCGCTGGCTGCCCAGTGTGCCTTTTTTACGCATTTTCTGCGCCATTTATGCCCTGCAACCTATCCATGCGGCCAATCTCCAGGCCATCAACGCCATGGGGCGCAGTGATATCTTTCTCAAACTGGAAGTCATTAAAAAATCAATCGGCCTGGGTATTCTGGTCTACTCCCTGCGGTTTGGGATCTATGGCATTGCCCTGGGCGGTTTGGCCGGAGGATTGCTCTTTACCGTGATCAATGCCTTCCCCAATCGGACCCTTTTGGACTATGCCTATCTGGATCAGCTTAAGGACATTCTGCCTTCACTGCTGCTGTCACTGGTTATGGGTGGAGGGGTCTGGACAATCGGGCGGCTGCCCATTGGGACTCTGCCGCTTTTGGTTCTTCAGGTGGTTGCCGGCGGTGTCTTGTATGTTGGCATGGCGGCACTCTTTCGCCTGGAATGTTTCTCCTATGCTGTGCAGCTGATCCGCACCCGGGGCAGGGGGGTACAATCCCGGGCGGTAGTGGAAAACGTGGTAGAATAGAGCCAGAGAAAATTCTTGGATTCGGGAAGGAGTCATCTGCTGATGAAAAAAGAGTTTCGGGTATACTTGCGGGAACTGCAACCGGCTGATGCAGAAGTTTCCTATCACTGGCGGCAAAATGATGACATCTGGAAAAGCATGGTTGGTCCGCGCTACTATGTTTCCCGGGCCTATGAGCGCTACTGGGTACAAAATATCATTTCATCCTCGCCAGATCAGCGAGTTTGGGCTATCTGCCTTAAAGAAACTGATGAACTGTTGGGATTTGTTTATATGACCCACATTGACCGGGAAAACCGCTGTGCCAGCTCTGGCAAAATGATCGGTGTTCAGGCAGCCTGGTCCAAAGGTTATGGAACAGAAGGGTCATTGCTTTCCCTCTATGAAGGGTTCATGAAGATGGGACTGGAACGGATCGAAACCCGGCAGATGGTCTGGAATATGGGGGCGCGGAAGTCTTCCGAAAAAATGGGTTTTCAGTGCGAGGGAATTTTGCGGCGTGTTGCCTATAAAGACGGTCAGTATCAGGATATGACGGTATACGGGCTCATGAAGGAAGATTTTTTGCCTTGGCTGAATATATATCAATTCCCCCATGAGGCAGGTGAGTTGGTATGAAAAAAGCTTTTCATGTGCGACTGCGGGCGCTGGAGCCAGAAGATTGTATAATTTTAACAGCCTGGGATCAGATTCCATCTGTCTGGGAGAATGTGGTCTATTTAAGGCCCTTGGCCACCGAATCGGACCGCCAGGGCTGGGTGGAAAAGATGGTATACAGTCCCGGGCGGGATCTAGTGGTAGTCGTAGAGAATGCGCAAAGGAGTGAACTCCTGGGCCTGGTGGTCCTCTATGAGAAGGACCTCCACAATCGCCAGGCCAGTGTTGAAGTGCTAAAAGCCGCGGATCAGACAGGTGAATGGGTGTGCCAGGCACTGTTGCTGATGTTGAGTCATGCATTTATTGTGCTGGGGCTGGAGCGTGTGGAGGCAAGGGTGCGCGCTGATGATGAGATTGGCCGGATGCAGCTAAAAACTGTAGGCTTCAGTGAAGAAGCGTGTCAGCGTCGCGGCCTGTGGCGCCAGGGAATGCCTGAGGATTTGTGGATTTGCAGCATTCTAAAGGATGAATTTCTAAGCCAGCAGCAACCGCTATGGCAGTGGCCCTATCCTCCCGAAGCTTAAGAAAAGCCGATGTTCTTTCTGCAATTGCTGACATAAATACGCCTGCAGGTTACTGCAGGCGGCTTGCGGAGACACTGAAAAGCCTGAGACCATGATCATGTATGCTCCACCAGTGCTTTCAAATTGGCTAAGGTCTGCTCAGTGGCATTTTCCTGGAGTTTTTCAATGAAGAGTGTATTGGCGATCTTGCCTAAAATACTTCCGGGTACAGTGTAATCAATCTCAACTTCCACATGGGTGCCGGTTTCAAGGGGTGTATACTTAAATGTCTGGGTGCCAGAAATTCCCCCTGAGAAACTCCCTTTCCACAAACTGTGTGTTGGTGAGGACTCGACATCTAAAACTTTGATCTGAATAGGCAGCCGCATACCGATCATAGCGTAATGGGCATCGATCACGCTGTTCGGTTCACCATTCCCGGTCATCTGATCCGGGCTGCTCAGGCCTGAATACCAGTGTTCCCAGCGAGTCGGATCAACGGCAACTTCGAAAACCTTAGCAACAGGAGCGGCGATATCGATACTCTTTTTGACGGTCGGCATCTCTTTCACCTCCTCTCGCGAAGATAATGGACGCCGCCGGGTAACTCCTTGAGACAATTCCATCGTAACAATTTCGGGCAAAGAAAGCAACAAGTAATCTAAATATTCATACTATTTAGCAATTCTTTCAATTGATTTCCCATGATATTGCATTATGATAGTGAAAGCCAGAGAGATAAGTGACCCGGGAGGGGTGCTCATGAATGCTGTTCCGGTTTTTCCGGATTCTTGTACCGGTTGTTCTGCTTGTGCAGCAGTCTGCCCGACGGATGCCATTGTCTTATCAGCAGATCCGGAGGGGTTTTTCTATCCCCAAGTAGCGAATAGTCGATGTATCAGGTGTGGGCGCTGCCTGGCCCTGTGTCCTGTGCTGCAGCCGCCGGTAACCGCGAGTGCAGATCCGCGAGCATTGGCAGCCGTCTCCCGGGATGATGGTATGCGGGCGAATAGTTCTTCCGGCGGCGTTTTTGGCGTGCTTGCCCGACAAATACTGGCCCAGGGGGGCACGGTGGCCGGGGCAGCTTGGGCTGGGGATTTTACCCTACACCATGTGCTGATTGACAAGGAAGCAGATCTGGCACCGCTGATGGGTTCTAAATATGTACAAAGCACCACGGGCAGTATTTTACGGCAGATAAAAGAGATCCTGACCCAGAGCCGACCGGTGCTGTTTTGCGGCACCCCTTGCCAGGTAGCCGGTGTCCGCGCTTTTTTAGGGAATGCACAAGGTTTGTTCTGTGTGGATCTCATATGTCATGGTGTCCCGTCACCGCTCGCCTGGACGGCCTATGCTCATGAACTGGCCGCCCGGTATCAGGCACCGCTGCGTCGGGTATTGTTTCGAGCAAAAACGGCCGGTTGGCGTCAATCTACTCTGCGGGCAGAGTTTGCCAATGGCCAGATCTATGAAGTCTCCCACAGGAAGGATCCATATATGTGGCTGTTTCTGAAAAATATGAATTTACGTTCTTCTTGCTACCAGTGTCATTTCAAAGGGGTGCGCCGCTGCAGTGATCTCACCTTGGCAGACTTTTGGGGAGCCGAACGACAGGTTGCGGAAATGGACGATGATCAGGGCATTTCCCTGGTGCTGGTCCAAAGCGCTCACGGTGAGGATTTATTCTTAAAATGCCAAGAAGAGCTTCAGACTCTGCCAGTGGTACTGCAAGAGGCAGTGGCGGATAATCCTCTGGCCGTAGCATCGGTAGCGTGTCCGGCGGGGCGAGAGACCTTCTTTTCTTTGGTGGGCAAACAAACCGCAGAACAGATTATCAAGGCCATTTTAACTGATAAGGAGCGAAAAAATCCCTTGTTCCGCTTAAAAAAGCTGCTGGGTCGGTAATTCGCACTCTGCGAGTGAAAGGAGTATCAGCTATGGCAGAACCCCAGGTAAAGTTGCTGCTTAGCATCATTATCCCCGCCTACAATGCCCGACCGTTTCTGGCTCGAGGACTGCAGAACCTTTGCGTAGCGGCCGATGCTCGGACAGAAATCATTGTCGTGGATGACGGTTCCACTGATGGGAGTGGCGCCCAGGCAGAAGCTGTGCTGTCCCATAACGGCTGTAAATACCGGGTGCTTACGCAAAAGAATCAAGGTGTGAGTGTTGCCCGCAATCACGGTCTCCAGGAAGCACGGGGAAAATATATTTTGTTTCTAGATGCAGATGATCGGCTGCACCCGCAGTTTTTGGCTGATTTCAAAACAGAGGCAGCAGAATCGGCAGCGGATGCTTTGGCCTGGCGCTGCCAGGTAAGAAGCGTTGAACCAGAAGGGTTCACCGTTGAACCGGGTAACTCAGAGTGGACTACCATCAGCGGTACCGCCTTGATTCAGGAAATTATTCTTCAAGGCAAAGGCTGGTATCCCACAGGATCGGTGGCTTTTCGCCGGGAGTTTTTAGAAGATCATGGACTGCTGTATGAGCCGGGCTGTGCGTGTGGCGAGGACCAGGAGTTTACTCTCAAAGCATTGTCGCTGGCTAAGACGGTGCAGCGAACCGATACAGTGTACACGACCATTGTCCAACGGCAGGGATCGGTAATGCGCTCAGATTCTTTGCGGCGTTTTGAGGTCATCAGCGCTCTTCAGCGGCTGGCCGGGTATTTTGCCCAGCGGCCGGAACCCTGGGCCCAAAAAGTAGCGGTAGAAATCGGCGGGCCGCGCCTAGTGAGTAACTTTTTTCTTAATTTAAAAGCCAGTTACCGCCAGGCAGGAGCACCGGAACCTCGTGCCTGGCTGGCAGCATTGTACGCAAAGTATCCGGGATTGCCTGCTGTGCTGGCACCGCTTCTGGCTGACTGTCCGGGTCTGGAGCGGCGTCTGCGCTGGGAAGCCCGATTGTTTCGCTTGGCACCCCATCTGTATCTGAAGCGGGTGGGCAGGCAGGTTCGAAACGAAAAATGAGAGCAGGGGGAGCCTATGAATCTCTATTTATATAACTGTTCCAATACCTACAATTATGGATCCATGATGATGGCAGAGAACTTTATCACCTGGCTGGATCGGGTGTCGGGTGAAGACCACCGGTACTATGTTGAAACGGGAGCTTTGGAGCATGTAACGCGTCTTAAGGCGGCGACCGGTTCTACTCAGGTAGTGATGTCCCCTCTGAACGCTCTGTTTGCGGACCGGATTTCCAAACTGGATTACCTGCTGGCTTTGGCTGGGCGCAAATCGGTCTTGAAAGAAGGGCGACCGGCTTTGGATATGGTGGTTGTCTTAGGGGGAGACGACCTGACCGAAGACTATGGGTGGAAAGGACCCCTGATGCAGGCGGTAAAACTGGTCCTTTTGCAGCGCAGCGGCCTCAAAGTGGTACTCCTTGGCCAAACCATGGGGCCTTATGGTTCCTGGCGCAGGCCGCTGATGGCCCGTTTGCTGGGGCGGCTGGATCGGATTCTGCCCCGGGATCCCATTACCCATCGGTATCTGAGCGGCATGGGGCTTTCCAATCTCCGCCTTACCGACGATCTGGCTCTTATGCCTCTGGCACGGCAGGAGCAGACGGATAATGGTCAGAAATATATTACCTATTGTCCCAGTGAACTGATTTACCGCTATGCCAAAGAGAGCAGTCGCACCGGGTGGTTGGCTTTGAATCAGCAGTGCGTGGCGATCTTGCTTGAGCGTTACCCGGAACAGACCCTGATATTTTTAGCTCACGTGCTGCAGCCTTCCGCAGTGGATGACCGGCCCCTGGTGCGGGAACTGTTCACCTGGGCAGCCGAGCGCTACCCCGGCAGGGTGGCAAAGCAGGATGACATTTTACTACCGTATCAGGTGCGCCAGTTGATCGGCCAGTCGCGACTGACCGTCTCAGCCCGGATGCATCCGGTGATATCGTCCATCCAGTGTCAGGTACCAGCCCTGGCGTTTTCCTATAGTCAGAAATACTGGGGAATCATCGGCGAACGCTACGGATTGGGAGAATACATTCTCGATGTGCGACAGGCAGATTTTGCGCAGCTCGCTGTCGAATTTACTGCAAAGCTGGAGCAGATTGATCGGAATCACGGGAAGATTGTCCAGGTCATGGCTGAGCAGAACAGCCAGGCTGCAACGAACATTCGCAAGAGCCTGGAGGAATTGGCAACCTTGAAAGCGAATCTTGGTGCGTAATATCCGGCAACACCATTTTCGAGACTGGATGGCTGGTATAGCAATCACCGCCAGCAAAGGAGCAGTATGATGCGCGAATCCGCCAGCCGGGCAGTTATTCTGTCCGGTCTTTTCTGGAAAATGATGGAGCGAGGCGGCAGCCAGGGTGTGCAGTTTGTGGTGCAGATCATCCTGGCGCGGTTGCTATTGCCCGAAGATTACGGCACGTTGGCGATTGTCACTGTCTTTACGCTGGTGGCCAATGTTTTTGTGCAGAGCGGCTTTCATTCAGCCATTATTCAGCGCCAGGACACCGATGATGTGGACTATTCATCGGTTTTTATCTTCAGCTTGACTGTGGCAGCGTTGCTCTATGTAGGGATATTCTTTGCTGCCCCCTGGATCAGCCGATACTTTGGTGATCCGCTGCTGGTGCCGGTCTTACGAGTCATTACCGTGACTCTTTTTCTAGGAGCCTTGCGCTCGGTGCAGTCGGCGATCATTGCCCGACGGATGGAGTTTAAGAAATTTTTCTACGGGACGGTGGGGGCTACGCTGGTATCCGGCGGTGCGGGCATTGCTGCAGCTTATGCTGGCTGGGGTGTTTGGGCACTGGTCATTCAGCAACTGGTCTCCGGGGTAATGCTTTCCGTAATTCTCTGGTTTCTCATTGACTGGCGCCCGCGGCTGGTCTTCTCTTGGGAACGTCTCCGGGTGCTTTTGGGCTTCGGCTGGAAGCTGCTGGCCTCATCATTGCTGAATACACTGTATATGGAGCTTAGGACACTGGTCATCGGAAAAATGTACACTCCGGAAACCCTGGGCTATTTCAATCGAGGCCGACAGTTCCCCCAACTTCTTGTGAGCAATATTGACGGCTCCATCCAGGCAGTCATGTTTCCGGCGCTGTCGAGTTACCAGCATGATCAGGAGCGGATGCGCAGCCTGATGCGGCGGGCGATTGTTACCAGCTCATTTTTGGTCTTTCCTCTGATGGCCGGTCTGGCGGTTACCGCCCGGCCCTTAGTGCAGGTTCTGCTTACGGATCGCTGGTTGCCGGCGGTGCCATTTTTGCAGATCTTTTGTGCATCGTTTGCCCTGCAGCCCATCCATACAGCCAATCTCCAGGCGATCAATGCCCTGGGTCGCAGCGAAATATTTCTGAAACTGGAAGTGATTAAAAAGGTATTGGGTATTGCCATTTTAATGATCAGCCTACCCTACGGTGTCTACGCCATTGCCTGGGGAACATTGGCGAGTGGGCTGGTAGCATCTGTGCTAAATGCCTTTCCCAACCGCCGACTGCTTTCCTACCGCTTTGAAGATCAGCTACGGGATATATTCCCGTCGCTAGCATTGGCTCTGGTCATGGCAGCGACGGTTTGGGCGGTGCATTTGACCGGGCTTGCCCCCTTACCGCTGCTGGTGGTGCAGATTCTCGTCGGCGCTGGCGTATACATCGGATTGGCTGCCTTGTTGCGCTTGGAATGCTTTGCCTATGTGCTGCAACTGCTAAAAACCCGGGGCCGTGATCCAGAATCCACCCAAAGAAAAATGTGATACAATAGAGGACAGAATGAAGGAAGCAGGGAAGCCCATGACAGAAGAGATACTGGTCAGTGTGATTTGCACGGCCTACAATCATGAACCCTATATAGCCCAGGCTATCGATAGTTTTCTCATGCAGGAGACCGACTTTCCCGTGGAGATTCTGATCCATGATGATGCTTCCACAGACCAGACGGCGGCTGTGATCCGCTCCTATCTGGAGCGTTATCCTCAGCGAATCCGAGCTGTACTGCAAACAGAAAACCAACATTCCAAAGGAATTAAGGTGGGTAACATCTTGCGGGAGATGGCACGAGGAAAGTATCTGGCTACCTGCGAGGGAGATGATTATTGGACCGATCCCCAAAAACTGCACAAACAAGTGACCTATATGGAAACCCATCCCCAGTGCACGGTCTGTGTCCACGCTGGCGTCCGCATTGATGCTGCACGGGAGCAGCCGGTGGGGGAGATGCGGGCAGCTGCAGAAAGCCGAATTTTCACCACGGCAG
>CAZDAI010000041.1:0-15955 GCA_964503545.1 uncultured Candidatus Sumerlaeota bacterium | reverse complement strand
AAAGGATCCTCGCATATTCAAGCATAGCCCAGATTGGACTGGTCTTTTTAGGTATTGGCATATACAATGCAGATGGCATTGCGGGGTCCCTCTATCAGATCGGGGCACATGCTGCAGCAAAAGCATTATTGTTTTTAACAGCAGGAGCTTTCTACTACCATTGGGGCGTGCGTGAACGCAGTGATCTGGCTGGCCTTGGGCAGCATTATCCATTGGCGGCAGCCGGATTCATTGTCGGCGGGATAACGATGATTGGTTTACCAACAAGCGGGGGGTTTATCAGCAAAATATATCTGGCGGTGGGGGCGCTGTCTGCAGGGCAACCCATAGTAGTAGCTGTGATTCTGATCAGTACTGTTTTAACTGGCTTTTATTTCTTTCCGCTGATCGCTATGCTGCTGTTCGGCAAAAATGGGCGCATTACTGATAAGCGTAAAAACAGTCTGCTTATGGATACAGCAGTTGGATTGCTCCTGGTGCTCAGTATCGCGGCAGGGATTGCCCCGGATCTTTTTAAAGGGCTCTTGGAGTTGGGGGTAAAGGCACTTATGTAACACGATTAATTTATCAGGAGGAAACAGAATGACACTGACTCACGCAATGACTTTTATTCTTATAGCACCTTTTGCAACTGCCCTCCTGATGGGGATTGGAAGCAGACGTTTCTCATGGCTGCGCTGGCTGCCGTTTGTTCTGATGTGCGGAATTCTTGGTTTAAGTATCTATCTTTTTCAAAATGTACAGGATGGTCTGACTCCAACAGTTTCATGGTTTGTTCTGGAATCTGTTGCCACTTTTTTCGTTCAGGCCGATCCTCTGGCCGCGTACTTTGCACTCATCATATCGAGTATTGGTGCACTGGCACTGCTGTATGCCGCTGCTGCATTGCCAAAAGGAATTTCTCCGGCCTCATTTTATGTCGCTATGATGGCATCAATCGGCTCCTGCATCGGGGTGGCCTTGGCGGGTGATCTGTTTACCCTTTACATCTTCTTTGAGATCTTAGCTGTCTCATCTTACTTACTGGTGATTCAGGATGGATCAAAACCGGCCTTACGGGCGGGGTATCGCTATCTTGTTTTGAGCTTAATGGCCGGCCTTTCGGTGCTGGGTGCTTCTCTTTTGGTCCATTCGCTGGCCGGGACGGTGGCATTTGACCAGGGGCCGCTGCTGATTGAAGCTTCACGCAGCTCCATAATAGCTTTCTACTTGTTTCTAGGCGGGTTTGGTCTGAAAGCAGGAATGTTCCCTTTGCACATTTGGCTGCCCAATGCCCATGCTTCGGCACCGGCTCCGGCCAGTGCCATATTATCCGGCATATTGCTCAAATGTGGGGCAATTGGAATAATCCGCATCCTATACTCTGTTTTTTCTCCTGCTGCTGTGGGGGATGGTGTTACAGTGCTGTTGATCCTGGCAATTGCCAGTATCCTTGTAGGTTCACTTGGAGCGCTGGTGCGTTTTGAGTTAAAACGTCTTTTGGCATATTCCAGCATTGGTCAGATGGGATACATACTAATGGGAATCGCACTACGGCATCCCCTTGCTCTTACGGCAGCTATTTTTCATATGTCCGCTCACGCTTTGATGAAAAGCTGTCTGTTTCTTTCAGCGGGAACATTCATCGAAAGAAGTGGCAAGAAAGACATTCGGGATCTTAATGGACTCAGCAGTCCCCTTCCTGTTACCTCTGCAGCTTTCTCCATCGCTGCGCTGAGCATGATCGGAATACCGCCATTAAACGGTTTTGTCAGTAAATACTTCTTAGGGCTGGGAGCTCTTCATGGTCAGATGGGCTGGACCTTGCTGGTGCTGATGATTAGCAGCTTTCTCAATGTCCTCTATTATTCTCCCATCATCACGCGACTGTATTGGCAGAAGCTGGATGGGTTTTCTGTGCAGCGGGAAGGAATGGCTGTTACGAGCTGGGTGGTCGGTATTCTGGCACTGGCATGTTTTCTCTTCGGATTGAACCCTTTGAATGCTTTTTTTCAGGCGGCAAAACTGGTATGTATCTCTCTGATGGGGGGGTACTGATATGGGTGTGAGTCATAAGCTGATCCTTGTATTGCTGCTTCCCTGGCTGGGAGTTATTCTGATGCAGGGTTTGTTCAAGAAGAACTCTGCGGGTCAGATCCGGACAGTGCAGGGGGTAGTGCTGGCTGAACTGGCGTTGATCATTCACCTTTACTGGGAGGTTCTGGCGGGTGAACTAGCATTGCACTGGAGGATCCCGGGCATTGAATTAGCGCTGACGCTGCAGCTCGATCGGTTTTCCTATTTGTTTCTTCTTCTGGTTGGAATCGTTTGGTGGATTGCTGCCTGGACCAGCTGCACCTGTCTGCCTGGCAACGAGAACAGCTTACGCTACCGTTCCATACTAATGGGAACTCAAAGCGCTGTAGTGGGTGTGTTTTTAGCCGGGGATTACCTGACCCTCTTCCTGTTCTTTGAACTGATGACGGTGCTATCATATGGTATGGTAGTGGCTGATGGCACTGAGCAGGCCCGTGGTGCAGGTCGAACCTATTTGCTTTATGGAATTGCATCTGGACTGCTGCTGCTTACAGGAATCCTCCTCATGCAGCAGCAGAGTGGAAGCATGCTGATTATACCCGCTACAGGCCAACTGGCCGTGCCAGCAACGTTCATGCTCCTGGCCGGCTTCGGAATCAAAGCTGGCATCCTGCCGATGCACGGCTGGATGCCGGAAACATACAGCAGTGCACCGGCATCCGGCAGTGCAGTCCTCTCCGGAGTGCTCTCAAAAGTCGGAATCTATGGAATTCTGCGTATAGCGTTGGGAAATCCATTACCCGCTGTCGGCACATTTCTCAATGTGGCGGGTATTACTGCAATGTTATGGGGTGGTTATGCAGCTGCACGGCAAAGCAAGCCACGGGAAATTCTCGCCTTTTCCAGCGTGAGTCAGATTGGCTTCATCCTGATGGGGTTGGGCAGTGGCATTCTGATTGGCGGTGAATCATCCTACGGTTTCCAGGGAGCTGTCTTTCACGCATTCAATCATGGCCTTTTTAAATCAGGACTATTTCTGACGATGGGAGTATTGCTGGAAGCTACCTGTCGGCGCGGCAGAGAGATGGTGCGCAGAGCGGCAGCAGTGTTTATGCTGGGAATGATTGGCATACCATTCTTCTCCGGCGGAGCCAGTAAAACACTCCTTCATCACGCCTGGACAGATATCCTCAGAGGACAGGGACCGTTGTTGCGATGGCCTGGCGAGATCTTTTTTGTACTGATTGGAGCTTTAACAGTCGTATACTGTGTTCGGCTCTACAGGATTGTAAGCAAAACACCAGATTATACTTATGGGTGCACTGATTTGGGCTTCAGCGCGTATTGGCCCATTCTTGCCGGGGCGCTCATCGTAATCGGAATGGGTTGGTTTCCGCAATTTGTCAATCGGTTCCTCGTTGCTCCGGCTGCTGGGTCTTTGATTCCTTCAGGACTCAAGAATACAACATTTGGCTCATACTACGCTTTGGAGGACCTATTGACAGCCGGGATTATTTTACTGGTTGCCTGGTTGCTTTTCAAAGCAGTAGCTTGGGAGGCATTGGCGAAGAAAACAGTACCTCCATGGCTCTATGGACGCACATGGATGCGACCAGCCATGGCGGCCGGCTGGTATGTAGCCATGGTTGTAGGCTATACCATGGAGGAGAACCTGCAACAGCTGTATGATCGTCTCGCTCGTTTTGGAACTCGCTTTGTTCTGCGTGGCTACACCCTGGAAGAGAGACTCCAGCAAGTTTATGATGATGCATCAAAACGCGGTGCTGATTTTCTTGCTCGTACATTTTTTGAGGATGTTGATCGTTGGAATCTCGATACTGGCATCCGTGTGGTTTCTGTCATCATGGCTTTCCTCCTTTTGGTCTTTTTTATCCGGTATTTCTTTATGTAGGATGCAGGAATCCTTCATAGTATGGGAGAAAACAGATTTAGCATCAGGGGGAGGGCGTACAAAGTGAGGAAAATGACGGGACCACTCTTAATTATTTTCTTAGTGTTTTCAGTGTTGGTATTGTGGGGTGTTGGTGAGCTGTTTTCTTCCCCAGAAGGCAGTGCTGCTGTGTCACCCGCTTTCCAGACTGCAGTATTTGCTGTGATCTCCCTGATGACAGTTACACTGATTACCATGTATTTAAAATCAAAAAAGAAAGAGGGATCAGATAAAAATGATCATGTTGAACATTGATTATGTGCCAGGTCGGGAAATCCAGGCATTGGGCATTGTGAAGGGGAGTACAATCCAGTCCAAACATGTAGGTAAAGATATTCTCAGTGGATTAAAAACCCTTGTGGGTGGTGAGCTTACCGCATACACAGAAATGATGAATGAAGCAAGAGCCATCGCGACAAAGCGGATGATAGCAGATGCGGAAATGATGCAGGCCGATGCAGTGATTAACATTCGCTACGCTTCCAGTGCGGTGATGGCCGGCGCGGCCGAAATTATGGCTTATGGTACAGCCGTACGCTTCATTTAGAAGATAGGAGGGCGCAATTTTGTCCAAACAGACTCGTTTGGTGATGCTGGATTTAGACGGTACACTCTATACCCGGGGGGAGATGATACCCGGCGTACTCGAGGCTATCCGCAGGTTGCGGGAATCGGGATACCGGCTGGCTTTCTTGACCAACACAGATTCTGTGCCACCTGAGGCTGTTGTCGAGCGGCTTAACAGACGGGGCGTTGATGCCCAGATTCATGAACTCATGTCTCCACCTGTTGCTGTGCGCTCATATCTTGATAAGCATCCGGGAATGATCGCCCATTTTCTGATATCGGATGCATTAAAGCCCATGTTTAGTGGTTATCCTCAAAGTTCTGAGGCTGCGGATCTCGTTGTGGTGGGGGATCTGGGCGGGAAGGTGACATACAAAGAGCTGAATACAGCTTTTCGCCTTCTCCATGGCGGGGCTGAGCTATTAGCAATGAATAAGGGCCGCACCATAGAAAAAAAGGACGGCCCTCATTTGGATACGGGTCCATTTGTGGCACTTTTGGAATTTGCCAGCCGTAAGACGGCACGTATAATGGGAAAACCTGCCGTGGACTATATGGAAGCCGCTTTACAAAAATTCGGCGTTGAGTCGGACGAATGCATTATGGTAGGCGATGATCTTGAAATCGATATTCTAGGGGCACGCGATATCGGCTGTCGGGGAATTCTGGTGCGGACTGGTGCTTATACCGGTGAGCCGGTAGGTGCATCTGCGCTGGAAGCAGATGCGGTTATCTATTCTGTAGCATCCCTTCCGGACTGGTTGACAGAAAATCATCTCTAATTAAGGAGGAGATTGCCATGTTTCTGTCACTGTTTGCTACGATCCAGCAGTATTTCGCCTCTCGCAATATGCAGATGGAAGCATTTCGAGCGGCTCGAACCGGTGCTGCGGACGATTTGCGAGCACTTCTTGAGAAAGGTTACGATCCCAATATGCGCAATGGCGAAGGAGTAACCGCCATGATGCTGGCAGCCGGTCGTGGTCATCTGGAGTGTGTGCAGGTGCTGGTGGAACGGGGTGGCGACATTCATTACAAAGAACAGCGCAAAGGATTATCTGCCCTGAAATTTGCTGTTGGTGAAGGAAGGGTGGCTGTTGCGGAGTATCTGTTGGATCAGGGTGCAGATGTCAATGAAATCGACAATTATGGGCGGACGGGTCTAATGTTTGCTGCCGGGCAGGGAAGCCTTCCCATGGTTGAATTGTTTTTATCCCGCGGTGCCGATGCGAACCTACAGGACGTGTATCGAAATACGGCGCTGACCAATGCGGAGGATATGCAGCATAAGGATATACGGCAAAGGCTTATCGAGGCAGGTGCCAAAGAAGTTGAACGATTCTATCTTGGCGACGATGATCAGAGTCAATCGTAGCTTCTTAATTTCTGAAATGTGAGGTGATTGGGTTGGAAAAGAAAGAACTGCGGCTATCGAGCAAGAATAAGAAACTGGGCGGTGTCTGCGGTGGAATTGCAGAGTACTTTGATATTGATCCCACCATTGTGCGTGTTTTATGGGTTGCCTTCAGTCTCGCATACGGCAGCGGCCTGTTGGCATATATCATTTGCTACTTTATTATCCCGGGACCATTGGAAGAATAAGTAAGGATGAAGAATGCAGGCACATCCCGAAGGGCAAAGCCAATAAAAAAACTACCCGCTCCAAAAACGAAACGGGTAGTTTTTGTATACTCTTAAATTTCAACTTCCACATCGGGGATCTCATCATACTTCATGAAGCGGGGATCCACAACGAAAAACTGCAGAAGTACGAAACTGATGACAGATGACACGCCGATCAGATAGAAAAGTGCATTATATGAGAATTGCTGTGCCACAGCGCCAGCCAGCAGGGGTGCAAGAAAGGCTCCGATGGAACTGATCCCGCTGGCAATGCCAATGTAGGTAGGACGATTTTCTGGTTTGCCGAATTCCATGAGAATATTCATGGATGGGAGCATGAATCCTGAATTTGACAGTCCCGAAATCGCTACGACGGTAATAAAACCGGTCATACTATTTAGAGTGGGAACGATAAAGGATACGACGCCAACTAAAAGACAGGAAAGAGAAAGAGGCAGTTTCCAACCACGCTTTTGGGAGAAAAAGCCCCAAAAAAGGTTGCCAACGGTCTGAATAACCAGAAGGGCAAATGTAAAAGTGCCCACAGTGGCGGCTGATTCTTGCGGGGTCAAACCCAAACGCGCTGTCGCAGCAAGGATATAGAATGGAAATCCGGCACGGCTGATGCTGGAGAAAGAGCGAATATAACAGTACCGGGCAAAATTCTTGTCCTGGGCAAAATAGGTAGGTATACTGCGCAGTTTTTGCAGCACTGTAACCTGGGGATTTACCCGGACTGCAGGAACTTCTTTGGTTCTAACCAAAACAAACAGGTCCGCGGTCATAACCAAGAATGCGATGAAAAAACAAATGGCATATCCACCCGGGTAGAGGTACTGTTCAATAATTCGGCCAGCTACAATGCCGGCCAGCGCAGTTGCTGACGACGCGGCAAAGTTACGTACACCAAAATATGAACCACGAAACTCAATGGGGATGATCTTGGACATCAGATCAGTCCAAATGAGGAGATATAGACCCATATAAGCAGATGCCACAACATACAGAATCAGTACCACGGGCAGTGTCATCTCTCGTGACAGAACCATGATGGCGATAGCAATCAAGAGCCAGGGAGCACGGGAGAGTAGGCCATACCAGATTAACGGTCGCTTCTTTTCAGCCAGATGTTCAACCAGGGCACTGCCAAACAGCTGGGCAGCCTGATTTGCAAACATGCCCAGTGATGTTGTGAGTCCTACCATAAAGTTTGACCCGGTCAGATCGAAAATGAATTTTGGTATGACCGTGTTAGGCCAGTAAAACCCCAACCCGATATAATGAAGGATGCCGTGAAAAATGCCGATGGTGCGGTTGGCAGGGTAATTCGCTCTGATTTTGGCATCATAGGCAGCTTTTTGTTCCTCATAAGTACCGTTTGCGCCATTGAATTTCTCTTCTGCCATTCTCATTCCTCCTTTGTTTTTAACTGCCTGCCGCGACAGTTTTCTATTTCATCAGTTTTCGGCAATGATTTTCTTCTCCGGTTTTTTGGGAGGGGTGCTCATCAGCGAGGCTACTACACCGATACCTCCACCAATCCAGGCGGCCAGCATGGGAATAAAATAGCTGCCCTGGAGGTCGAACATAAAGCCACCAAAGGGAGGTGCTGCTGCGGTAATCAATGATTGCATTGGTGCTATGACACCGCTGATAGTGGCAAAGGATGCTGCACCAAAATAATTGCTGACAAACAGGGAACGACAGACAAATGCTGTTCCGAAGCCAATCCCGGCTAGGATAGGATAAAGGTAAGTCACAAACATGGCATTTGGGGATGCAAACCAGAAAAGGATACCGCCTGTGAGGATGGAGCCAATTCCCAAGGCAAAAAGCTGGCGTGTTTCATAGCGATCACCGATGGCTGCCATACCTAAGCGGCCAATAATGCTGGCACCAATGGCCAAACTGTAAAAGAAGGCAGCAAAGGAGGGATCAAAGCCTCTGTCTTGCAGATGAAATGGGCCCTGGCTGAGCATGATTTCCCAAAGAAAGATGTTGCCAGAGGAGGCGATGACAATCAGCCAGAACGTTTTTGAGCGTAATGCTTCACCCAAAGTCCAATTTTCCACGGTCCGATAGACGGGTTTTCTTTTAATCCCGCTTGTCTGGGGGATTTCAAGATCTGGATCCAGGCCATCTGGATGCTGGCCCATTTCCTCTGGGGTATTGCGAATGAATATATTATTAACAATTAGGGCGATTACAGAAGCAATGGCAGCGGTGATCCATCCGTAACGCCAGATCCCACCGGAGTTGATGATAATCCAGTTAACAAATTGGGGAAAGAAAAACCCACCGATGGATCCACCACCCAAAACAAGTCCCAGAGCCATCGCCCGGCGGACACGAAACCAGGCAATGGCAATGGTCTGTGTGGCCAAAACCGAAGAAAGACACATCCCTAAGCCATTAAGAAAACTTAAAAACAGATACAATGGATAGATATGTCCTCCCAGCGCCAGCAGAGTATTGGTAAGAACAACCGTGATTGCACCAACAGAAAACGTGTTCTTCGCCCCGATTCGGTTGATCAGCCAGGCTGTCACAGGGGAGGCCAGGCCAAACAACATGGCTGATGCAGTATGGCCGAGCATGATCTCTCCCCGAGTCCAACCCAGTTCTGCCAACATAAAAGGATAGATGACAGAACGGCTGTACAAAGCAAAACCCATCTGCAGGCCGTAGATAACCAGGAGGAAAAAGAGAATTTTGTTTCCATAAAAAGGACGCGCATTTTTGTTGTCCAAGAGAAGACCCCTTTCTCATAAAAAAAATAAAACCTCATAACACTGATTCATCTCTCTATATATCAGCGCGATATACATTCTCTTTTTTTGAGTGTAACCCTCCCAAAAAGGAGAAAATTTTCGCTTATTCAGCGAAAAAACACGGCCATTGGTCGGTTTCCCTATTTTATGGCAAATTGGAATACATCCGGGCGGGAATAATGACCCACAGGATCGAAATCCAAACGGGACTGAGTGACAAAATCCATATCAAGGTCTCCGTAAAGGATCTCTTCCCGGTTGAAAACAGGCTCTGCCACATACTGTCCCATGGGATCGATGATGCAGCTGCCGCCAGGGCACATAATGTCAGGCTGGTTGTGCAAATCATCATAACCTAAAAGATCTTTCGGCACCATGTTTTTTTCAACGAACTGATTGCAGGAGATTACATAACAACGCCCTTCCAAGGCGATATGGCGAACGGTGCTTTGCCATACTTCACGGGAATCAGCTGTGGGTGCCGCGTAGATTTTGACACCCTTGGTGTACATCGCCTGGCGAGCCAGTGGCATATAATTTTCCCAACAGATCAAACCACCCAATTTACCATAGGGCGTATCAACTACTGTCAGCGTGCTGCCATCACCTTCACCCCAGATCAGCCGTTCAGAGCCAGTTGGTTTAAGCTTTCGGTGTTTGCCCAGCAGACTGCCGTCAGGGCCAAAATACAAAGTGGTGCAGTATAAGGATGAATCAGCGTTGGTATCCTTTTCAGTGATACCCATAACCAGAAAGATCTTTCTTTCGGCTGCTGCTTTACCTAGTATATCAGTTGTTTTTCCGGGAACGCCCACGGACTGATCGTAGTAGCGTTGCCAATCTTTTCGACCTTCCATCGTTCTGCTCCCCACGACAAATCCAAACGACATGCCCCGTGGATAGGCAGGAATGAAAGATTCAGGAAAAACAATTATCTTCGCCCCCTGATCAGCTGACTCATGAATCAGTTTCAATGATTTTTCGAGTGTTTTGTCTTTGTCAAAGAGAATCGGTGCAGCCTGTACACAGGCAACCCGAACAGTGCGTTCCTGCAATTGCATTATAATGACCTCCATCGATGATATTTTTGATGAGCTTCTGCATAATCAACGAGGAATCCTTCTACCAACGAATTTGCCATGGAGGATTTTTATGTGAAAGACAGAAAAGGGATTATGATATCAGTCAACAGGGGGAGTGCTGGATGAAACAGCTATGGAATAAAGTCAATGATGAATACCAGGATTATCTGCGCGATGAGTCCCGCAGTGTTGGGCAAGCGGAATACATCAGCTTTCCTGAGAATGAAGAAGACCTGATCCAGTCTGTGATTCAGGCCAGGGATGCGCAGATCCCGATTACCGTTCAAGGTGCAAGAACAGGAATCTCCGCCGGTGCTGTTCCCCAAGGAGGTTTGATCCTTAACCTGACGCGCATGAATCATGTATTGGGAATGGAATTTTCTGATCAGGCGGATGCATATATTTTACGTGTCCAACCGGGGCTGATTCTCAGTGAACTGCGCGAAATGCTCGCCAAGAAGAATTTTTCTGCCAGTGAATGGCCTGAAGATGCTAAAAAAGCACATGAAGATTTCCTGGGAGACACGGCCTGGTTCTTTCCGCCGGATCCTACAGAAACTTCAGCCAGCATTGGTGGAATGATTGCCTGCAATGCCTCTGGGGCGAGATCGTTTCATTATGGACCGATACGGGGATATGTTGAAGGCGTGCGGGTAGTGACAGCGCAAGGAGATACGATCGATCTCAGCCGCAATCAGCAAAAAGCTATGGGTCGCTCGTTCTCAATCACCGCTGAATCAGGCGAGGTTTATTCTGGAACCATTCCTGGATATTCATGGCCACAGGTGAAAAATGCATCTGGATACTATGCGGTCGACAATATGGACCTGCTCGATTTGTTCATCGGCAGTGAAGGCACTTTGGGTATCGTGAGTGAAGCACGGATTCGACTGGTGCGGGAACCGGAATCAATGTGGAGTATGACTGCATTTTTCCCGGATGAAGGGTCTGCCATCGACTATGTACAAAAGATGAAAGAGACTGCCTTTGACAATGCCTACACTGCAGCATTGGAATATTTTAATCGTCACGCATTGGACTTGCTCAGAGAAAAAAGAAAAGAACCTGCTTTTGCCGCCATTGCGGAGATGCCCGGAGAGTACCACACCGCCATCTACACAGAAATTCACGGTACTGACGAAGATGCAGTAAGTGAAGCGATGATGATTGCCTGTGAAATACTTGTTGAAGCAGGCGGTGATGATGAGATGACCTGGATTGCCACAAACAGCCGAGAAATGGAGAAGTTGCACTTTTTCCGACACGCTACACCGGAGGCCGTTAACCTAAGTATTGATGAGCGCCGCAAATCCCAGCCAGCTTTGACAAAGCTCGGAACAGATATGGCGGTCCCGGATGATCGTCTTATGGAGGTGCTTGCTATGTATAACCAGACACTGACGGAATCAGGTTTGGAGTGGGTAATGTTTGGCCATATTGGAGATAACCATGTGCATGTAAATATATTGCCGAATACACTAGAAGAATACGAGCAAGGAAAGAAATTGTACCAGCAGTGGGCGCGGGCTGTCATTGATGCGGGGGGAACTGTGTCGGCCGAACACGGGATCGGCAAACTCAAGGCCCGTATGCTGCTCGATATGTATGGAGAACAGGGAATGGCCATGATGGCATCTGTGAAAGCGGTGTTTGATCCTGCAGGAAGACTTAACCCGGGAGATATTTTTATCGTTTGATTTCATTGAGAAAGGGAGCGATGGGATGAATTATTCTGGACGAATCCGGCGGTTGCAGGATATAATGATTGCCAATGAATGGGACGGAGTCTTCATGCTTCAATCAAGTGACATGCAGTATTTCACCGGTGTCAGAAGACCATTGCACAATCCGACCGATGATAACAAACACGGAGATGAGATCTACGGAGTGCTGATAACCAGGGAACAAGAACCGCTCTTTCTTGTCCCGAGGATGGGTGCCAGCCGCTATGTTGAAGAACAGATCCGTCATCTCCCCTGGGCAGGCCGGCTGATGGTCATTCAAGATTATGATGATCCAGGATTACGGTTAAGGGAACTGCTGGCGAAGATGGGTGAGCCGAGAGTCGTGGGGATTTCCGGACGGTCCTGGGCAAGAACCATTTTCCGCTTGCAAAAGACCGATCCATCGATCCAGCTCGTAGATGCATCGGGAGCGATAGCTGAACTGAGATCAGTGAAGGATGCCGATGAAATTGCATTGATGCGTGAAGCTGGGAATATGACGGATGCAGTATTCGGCTCTGTTTTAAAACAGATGCGAATCGGGATGACAGAATATGATCTGATTCGGGAAATTGCCCATCAGATCGTTGTCCATGGAGGTTCAGGATTGTCTTTTCATACTGGAATAGTGATTCGCGGTTCAGGTAAACCGCGCCGATTCATCAATGGCAATAGTATCCCAAATACGCCCTTGCTGCCCGGAACAGCCGTGTCATTTGATTTTGGACTGGTCCACGAGGGCTATGTGTCAGATTTTGGCCGGACGGTTTTCTGTGGGGAACCGCATGCAGATTGGGTTCGTTACCATGATCTCATCATGGAAGCTCAAGGGCAAGCCATGGC
This sequence comes from uncultured Candidatus Sumerlaeota bacterium, assembly GCA_964503545.1. Lineage (GTDB taxonomy): Bacteria > Bacillota > SLNR01 > SLNR01 > SLNR01 > JAXGQE01. The sequence continues at coordinate 3,378 of CAZDAI010000041.1, read as the reverse complement.
TGCCATGGTGTCCGGCCAGATCACGGCTGCTGAATTAAACAGAATTGGTCGCTGGGTTATTGAGGATGCAGGTTTAGGACAATATTTTACCCATCGTTTGGGGCACGGAATCGGCATCGATGTTCACGAAGCCCCGTTTCTGTATGAGCTCGATCAAACGATTTTAAAGGGAGGTATGTGCTTTACTGTCGAACCGAGCATTGTCATTCCAGATGAGGTCGGTGTGCGTGTCGAAGATGTTGTCCTGGTGACCGACCATGGCGGCGAAGCATTCTCCAAATTTACGAAAGAACTATTGGTGATCTGAATATCCTGGAAATATAGGAGTGTAAAAACAGCCTGCTGGATCAGCAGGCTGTTCATTATGGTTTGTTCACGAAGTAAACCGCTGGTGGGTTGCGCCCCATTTCCAGCTCAGGGAGGTAGCGGAACCAGTAATCACGATGAAGATCCACCACGACGTGGCGCAGAGCAACCAAGGCCGAAATTCCAGCACAAACTCCGATAATCATCATGGTATCTGTTACAATCCAGAGAAGACCCGTATCAGCTCCAGCCAGAAAAATGGGGCCCAAGTAGTAGGCCAGCCAGAAGTTCATGGCCAACCGATTGGCTTTTGTGTCACCGAAGAGGAAATTAACTGATTTTTGCCCGCCATAATATGCAGCAAGCATGGTAAGCCAGGCAAATAGCGAGATGGCTACAGCGACCAGCCAACCCCCGGCCTGGCCGAAACCGCTTTCAAAGGCCAGAGCAGCCAAAGCAGCGCCGGTAACGCCGGGATTTGATATGTACACGCCGCTAATCAAAATAGCGAGGGCCGTGATGGAGCAGATAATTACAGTGTTAACCAAGCTTTCAACAACACCCCAGGAGGCCTGGCGTACTGGATGATCTACAATTGCTCCAGCATGAGCACCCATCCCGGAACCCATTCCTGCTTCACTGGAATAGACACCCCTTGCCACTCCGAAGCGCATCGCATTGGCTACAGTAATGCCAGCAAAGCCCCCCACACCCGCTGCGGGCGTGAATGCGTAACGGAAGATCATCAGCAAAGCAGGTAAAACTTTGGAAAGATTCAGGAGCAGAAAAACAGAACCGGTAAGAATGTAAAAGAATGCAATTGCGGGGACAAGTTTTTCCGCTACAGAAGCAATCCGGCGTACCCCACCGATAAATACGACGACCAGAGACAAAAATACGACTGTTAAGCCAGTAAAAATACTAATATTAAAAACCTGATTGATCGTTGTAACCAGGGCATTGGTTTGGACGAGCAGACTCCATGGAGCTGTAATGAATGTCCACGCCAGAACTTTTGCCAAAGTGTGCCAGCCTAGTCCGTTCTTTAGAACATAATTACGACCGCAAAGGTATTCATTCAGGGATTCGAATTTTACACGATAGCGTTGGCCGAGAATTATCTCTGCCATTTTTGTTGAAGCACCCACAAGAGCGGTCATCCACATCCAGAAGATTGCACCCGGCCCTCCCATGGTCAGAGCCGTAGCGACACCAGCGATGCTGCCTACACCCATGGTGGAGGCTAGGCATGCGGCGGCAAAGCTGCGAAATGTGCCTTCACCTTTGCTCACCCGGGCAAACATGACCCCGTAAGTATTGCGCAGATGGTGTCCCATGCGGGTGAAAGTTATGAAACGAAATGCCAGTGTGTAATATAGACCGGTACCCAAGACAGCGATAAAAAGGGGTGGCCCCCAGAAAAAATTACTGATACTGGTGACTATTCTCTGGATAATCTCAATCAAAATATCGCCTCCTTATAAACACAGCATGAATGTTCTGCAAGACAGGAAGGGAATCCTGCTCCTGCTCATCGAAAGAGGTAATTATTCTCAGGGGGAGGAAGGCTGAGATAAAGGGAGAAACTGATTGTATCCTAATTTGCAGGGAGGATATCAAATGGGGCGGATTCATATTCATCTGGACCGGTGCGTCGGTTGCCGTTACTGCATGCTGGTATGCAGCGTAAACAAATGCGGCTTCGTTCGGCCGGCATGTAGTCGGATACAGATCGAAAGAAACGAAAGAACGGGTGATCAGTTATTCAGGATATGCCGTCAGTGTGATGCTGCCCCTTGCATTCAGGTATGCCCTGGGGATGCATTGATAAGAGGCAGGGATGGGTTGGTTGAATATCACCCTGATCTCTGTCTGAATTGCCGTGCCTGCCAGGCAGTTTGCCCATTCAATGGAATCTGGGCGGCGCCTGGAAGTGAAGGCATGGTAAAATGCGATCTCTGCAAGGGTCAACCAGTCTGCATCGCAGCATGTCCGGTTAATGCCCTGGAGGTGATATGAGTGCACGGGTGGAAAGGGAAAGTCATTTTCGTTGATTTGACGGCGGGTAAATCTTGGATTGAGAGCACTGCTGAGGAGTGGCGGAACCACTATTTGGGCGGTCGCGGTCTCGGTACATACCTCTTGTATAAAATGACACAGGCTGATACAGATCCAGACAGTGCGGATAATCCGTTGATTGTAACCACAGGACCGCTGACTGGAACCCTGACTCCCACATGCGGCAGGTACAGTGTGTCAGCAATCTCTCCTCTGACGGGAATTCTAGGAGATGGGAATGCGGCAGGGTTTTTTGCACCGGAACTGAAATATGCCGGATTTGATGCGTTGATACTAATGGGACGCTCACCTAAACCGGTCTATATTTGGATCGAAAATGAGCACATTGCCATCCGTCCGGCAGCATCGGTCTGGGGTATGGATACGTGGGATACCGTTGAACTGCTGCGCAAGGATACTCATCCGCAGGCTGAAATTGCCTGTATCGGTCCAGCTGGGGAGAACGGCATTCCCTTTGCAACGATTATGAACAATTCAAAGCGAGCCGTTGGCCGTTCTGGTATGGGAGCGGTCATGGGGGGCAAGAATGTCAAGGCCCTTGCTGTTCGTGGTACTGGTGGGGTCATGTTGGCAGACCCAAAGGGTCACATGCTTGTGATGCGGGATCTGATAAATACGATATATAAATCATCCGGCTATCCACTACGGTCCCGCTTTGGTACAACCGTCATTACCGATGTGTATCATCGGGCCGGCACATTGCCGATCCATAACAGCCAGTTTGCCTGGGATCCTAGAACAGAAGAAATTTCAGCTGGTAAAATCCAATCTTTCACGCAAGGGCTTCGCAGCTGTTTTGCCTGTCCGATTCACTGCAGCCGTTATACAAAGGTAGCGGAGCAAGCAGATGGGAGAGCGAATCAAGGGGAAGGACCTGAATTTGAAACAATTGCTGCTTTGGGGCCGCGCTGTGGCAATTTTCATCTCCCAGCGATCCTGCGCATGAATCACATGGCAAACAGGCTGGGTTTGGATACCATTTCCTTGGGCGGA
>CAZDAI010000040.1:0-16136 GCA_964503545.1 uncultured Candidatus Sumerlaeota bacterium | reverse complement strand
AGGGATACTTAATTTCAAAGAGCAAAGACTGAGTCTGCCCGAATTTTCTGTCCAGCTCAATTCAGAGCAGACAAGGATTCGCCAGGCTTTACTTGCTGCATGGACCGAGAATCCATTCTCGCCGCCTACGGTGCAGGAAGTGGCGCAAACGATCAAGGCCACTGCCACAGATGCAGAAAAAATTGCAGAGGTCCTGCTAGAAACGGGGGAAGCGGTGCGTACCCTGCAAGGAGACCTGATCTTTGCCGCAAATGCATGGGAAAATGCCGTACAGTTTGTGCGTGATCATTTTAGAAACCATTCCAGTCTGACCCTGGCAGAATTCAGAGATGGCCTGCAGACCAGCCGCAAGTATGCCCTGGGGCTCTTAGAATTAATGGATGAAAAACGAATCACCCGCAGACTTGGGGATCAGCGAGTGCTTGGGAAATAGTCTGTTGCGAAAATCCTTGAGTATGATATAATAAGTGCGGATATATGCGGGGGCGGATTGGGCCTGGTGGTTCATCTGGACTTCAAATCCAGTGCGAGGCAGTGACCCTGTCTTGGGTGGGTTCGATTCCTACACGCTCCCGCCAAACAAATTTCTTTATGATCGTGAACCACACGGTATCGTGGTTCTTTTTTTATAACAAATATTGATAATTAATATTATTTGACAATGGCTATCGATTAGTCTATAATGTGCTTAATGATAATTATTCTCAATAAAACGGGGGGAGGCGACATTATGTCATTGAATGAAACAAGAAAAGGTGAACAGGTTATTCTTGAAAGCATTGATGGTGGATATACAGTAAAGAAAAAGCTGCGGGATATGGGACTTACACCCGGTGTGCCCATGACTGTGCTGGCCGCTCCTGCTTTTGGACCGATGATTGTGCAGGTACGAGGCACACGACTTGCTCTGGGGAGAGGAATCTTATCTAAAATCATAGTGGCTACCGGGGTGATTTAAATGGATATTTTCAAAATTGCTTTGACTGGCAACCCCAATAGTGGTAAGACGACGCTATTTAATAAACTCACCGGCAGCAATCACTATGTCGGTAACTGGCCGGGAGTTACAGTTGAGAAGATGGAAGGCAGGGTTCCTCACAAGGAGCATATTATAGATGTGGTGGATTTGCCTGGTATTTACAGCCTGTCACCCTATACATTAGAGGAGAAAATCGCCCGGACATTCATTTTGGAACAGCAACCAGATGTAGTCTTAAATATTGTGGATGCAACTACTTTGGAGCGAAGTCTGTACTTGACTTTGCAGCTAATCGAGCTGGGCCGACCGGTTGTGGTTGCCCTGAATATGATGGATGAAGCAGAACAGCGGGGGATGAAAATTGATGTGGATGTGCTGTCAGCCGAACTGGGTGTGCCGGTTGTGCCTATTATTGCATTGCGAAAAAAAGGGATCGCCCAATTGATGGATATGGTGGTGGAGACTCACCATAACAAAGATATTTATCGGCCCCGACAGTTTGCTTACAGTACTGCGATCGAAGATAAAGTATCCGAAGTTGAACAGAAACTCATGCTGCAAGGGCAATATGCTACTAACTTGCGCTGGCTGGCCCTGAAGACGCTTGAGGGGGATCCCGAAATTGTTGCACTAATCCCGGCAGAAATGCGGACAATGGCCGGTGAAGTTCATCAGGACCTTCTGGCAGATGAACGGTATCGGCTTACCGGTGAGATTGTCAGGCGAGCGATCGCTGTGAATGCGGTTCGTGATGGATATTTTCTGACGGATCGCATTGACCGTCTGGCGATTCACCCGTATTTGGGGATACCGGTGTTCGGTGCGATTATGTGGACTATGTTCTACCTTACTTTCACTGTGGGTGGCGTATTGGCTGAATGGGTAGAAGCATTCTTTGGTGGACCTCTTACATCTTGGGCAGTGGCATTTTTAGAGTCGCTGCAAGTATCCGATTGGCTTGTTTCTCTGATAGTTGACGGTGTCATAGGCGGCGTCGGTGGAGTCCTAACATTCGTTCCTAATATTGCCATTGTCTTTATCCTCATATCATTTCTGGAGGACGTGGGTTATATGGCACGGGCAGCGTACCTTATGGACCACTGGATGTCAAAAGTCGGTCTCAATGGCAAGAGCTTTATCCCAATGGTACTTGGTTTCGGCTGCAATGTGCCTGGCATCATGAGTACGCGAACCATTGAAAATGAAAAGGATCGTCTGATCACAATCCTAATCAATCCTTTCATGTCGTGTGCTGCTCGTTTTCCGATTTATGTTCTTTTTGCTTCGGTATTTTTCCCAGGCAGAGAAACTCTGGTCACCTTTTCTCTATATTCTCTTGGCATTGTCATGGCTTTCATTTTTGCTTTTGTATTTCGTAAAACCATTGTGCCCGGTCAGCTGAGTCCGCTGATCATGGAGTTGCCACCCTACCGTTTCCCATTGCCTGTGGATCTTGGCATTCATGTCTGGGAGAAAGTACGTGGCTATCTGGTAAAGGCCGGTACGGTCATCTTCGGAGCCAGTGTTATCCTCTGGTTTGTCTTGAACTTCAATGGGGCTGGTATGGCAGAGATATCGGATAGTTTCGGTGCGACCATCGGCCGCGGCCTTGCGCCGATTTTTGCCCCCCTCGGGTTTGGTACCTGGCAAAATGCTCTTTCCTTGCTATCCGGCTTGGTAGCAAAAGAGATTGTAGTAGCCAATACAGGGATCCTCTATGGCCTGTCTGAGGCGGCAACCTTAAGTGAGTTTGCGCCTGTACTGATCCGTGAATTTTCAAGAGTGGGGGCCTATGCCTTCCTGGTGTTCGTGCTGCTTTATACTCCCTGCGTAGGGGTTATCGGAGTCATTCGTCGGGAAACAAATTCCTGGCGTTGGACGATTTTCTCAGTATTGTATCAGTTTGCTGTTGCCTGGACTGCCGCTGTGATCGTGTTTCAGGTTGGTTCAAGAATTTTTGTCTAAGGTGGTGCTTCCATGAACAATTTTGCTACGATTGTTATAGCCGCGGTGGTGATCATTCCAGGGATCTACTTTCTGGCAAGAAGCATCCACCAGGAAGCTACAGAAGGTAAATGTGCTTCCTGCTACAGTCGCGGCAGTTGTGACAAAGGGTGCTGTCCTGAACAGAAAAGCGAATAAATTGCCAGGTCCGGAATTTACCGGACCTTTTTCACTGCACTGCATGAGAGCAGAGCCGATGATATTGTGGTAAAATGAGAGTGTGGCATCTGGTAGGCTCGGTATACAATAAAAGGAGCTTGGCAATTGAACCAATGGACCTAGGATCGCAGCCTGCCATTGGGAGGTGAAAATGGATGAAACTGCAGAGAATGAATCCTTTCAATGCGCGCGATTTATTGCCGATCAATCGCCCCACTGCCGATGAGCCGGAAAAGAAAGAAGAACAGCAAGAAAGCAATGAAAAACAGGAACCGAAAGCCGGGCCAGTTGAGTGGATTTGGTTTATTGCCTGGGGACTACTGCTTCCCATGCTGTTTTATCTCTATTATGGGATTGTGGGGCTTTTGCTCGGGCTTGTTCTATTTGCCTTGTATCTTCTGCTGGTATATGTCTCAGTGAAGACAGAAGATGAAAGGCAAGGATTAGAGGAAAAGGCAGAACGGCTGCAGGAATTTGTTGACCGCCGCAAAGAGAATCTGGCGCGCGCCAACCGTAAAGCATTGGATGCGATTCAAAAATCAGTTGTGCGCAACATCCCCGGATTTCGCACACGCACACCTTGGAAAATGGTTGTGGCCACGTTTTTCTATCTCTTCACAATTATGATTCTGATTGTGGCAACATTGCAGGGGAGCTATGGTTTGGCCCTGCTGATCGGTCTGACGGCCTTGCTTTTTGTCAGCGGAACACAAGATGAAATGATGTAACGGTGCAGCCGAACCGAAAGAGGAATCCTGCAGGTGACTGGAGAATATGCACCGCCAAGAGTGATATCTGCATTTGAGGGGGCATCGGCATGCAAAAGAAACTGCTCAGCGTACTATTGGTTGTTTTGCTACTGATTGGGCTGATACAGGTTCCCGTGTGGGCAGCAGGAGAATACTTTGCAAGTCTGGAAGGCTATGTTTCTGACTACAATGAGAATCTGGACAAGGTTCCCAGTCTGGCAAAACGGATGTTTGCCAATGAGCGAGTGAATTTTCACATTAAAATCGGTGATGAAGAAGAGATTATTGGTGTAGCTACGGATGCAGAGTGCCGTGTTGATGAATTCGTGGAAGGAGAAATTGATGATCCCACGATCCGCGCCTACATTGATGGGGCTGTAATCGATGATCTGAAAAGCGATTTTTCAGTCAGTCGCGCCCTCGACGCCCTCAAGGGAATTCGATTGCAGGGAGTGGGGTTTGGCAAAGTTGTGAAAGTTTTCTTTTTGAATATTGCCAAAGCACTAGCCGGTCTTTTCGGTTAAGGACAGTACTTTAGAGAAATAGGAAGGCCTCTGCAATCTAGTCACGCAGAGGCCTTTTCTTAATCCTAGGTATTGATAATGTTTACGCCCTCTGGGAGATTGAAAGTATCAGCAGGGATAGGATCTGTTGATATATTGCGAAATTCCCATACCATCATGTCTTCCCCTGTGCCAACTTCAACGCGAACGGGGAGGCCGTATTCTTTGTGAATCCACATGGTGATCATACTTTCGTCCTGGACTGTAACCTTCTGGCACTCAACGCCATTGAGAATTACTGTATCACCGAGTGTTACGAGGGACTCGTCATATTCAAGAAAATCTCCAGGGCTTTCTGCAATATCCTCTTCCCCTTCTGAGAGAGGCATCCGGATGGCAGTATTCTCAGCCGGCATATACAGGAATATTACCTTTTCATCTCCATCAACGATATTGATGCTGGTTTGATCAGCTACGGTCATTTCCATCTTCATCTTGTTTTTAGACAGCCAGATTTTTCCTTCCGACTCCATGCCGGGGCCTTCGATGTAGAGCTCGTAATAGAGATCTTCAACTTCTCGACCTTTTTGGAAGAGGGAGGCTACATCCTCTTCTGGGTCTTCTTCGGGGGGTGGCTCGCTACCACCGCAGCCCGCGAGGGCAAGCATTGCAATGAGAATCAGGATACAAAGAAAATGTAATTTCTTCATAATATCCTCCTTTCAGTAATTTAGGGGCGGATCAATCAAGTTCTCGAATGAGAATATTCCGCTTTTTGTATTCAGCAATCATTTCCTGGAAGACAGCCTGATTGGCACCGAGTTTCTCTGGCATGACCACTCCTTTATCAGTAATTTTCCCTGAAGCAATCATGTCCACAATGATTGCCCCTGTAAAGCCTGTTGTACGGGCCATACTTAGAATCCCAGTTTTATTATCCCGATAATCCACCATTTCATAGGACTTCTGTATATCCTGACCATCTTTTTTCCCGAAGGTTTTAACACGCAGCAACGACATATCTCTTTCTTTATCGCCCATTTTCAATAGAGGTTCTAACAGCTTTGTGAGAAAGGCCCTGGGTGATATGGTGCAGCCTTCTACTTCGATGGGGACGGTATCAAGGAGTCCGCATTCTTTGAATGTACGAATCTTGTCATAATGACCGGGCCATCGAATGGTTTTTTCAAAGACTTCTTTTACACCTTTCATTTCAGTTTCTTTGTAGGCATGGAGCATGGTGCCCAGACCATCGGTGTAGGCTGCTTCAAAATCCCCTAAGCCAGCAAAATGCAACTCAACTTTTCCTGTTGTGGCTTCAACCTTGGCGGGTTTTCCCCCCTGGATGACACGACAGTCTTCCATAAATTGAGTCCATACTCCTTCGATGCTCCAGACAGCTTTGTACTGTAAGGGTGGCTCCGGCTTTTCCGGGATTCCGCCTACATAGACTTCAACACGTTCAGCGTTGTCCATGTAACTGATACCATAGGCAGCCAGCATATTGGTCATGCCCGGTGCAAGCCCACAGCTGGGGACAATGGTTACTTTTGCCTCTTTGGCCCGGTGGTTGTACATGTCGATACGGTTATCGAACACAACATTCTGGTAAAGACCGAAATCAACAAAATCAACGCCCGCCTCAATGGCCGCATCCAGTGGCGGTAAAGTGTACTTCCATGGCACAGAACACACAACTACACTGGGTCTGACGCGCTCGATGAGCTTGAAGGTGTCAAATTTCGTTGATGCATCCACCACTTCAACCTGGCTTTTATCACTGTTTAGCCAGCGAGCGGTTTTATCCAGTGGGTAGCGGTCGATACCGGCTAGAATTACACTCTCAATTCGATCATTGCGCACAAGATCATAGGCCACTGCACGTCCTTGCATTCCTGAAGCGCCCAAGATTAACACTCTCATACAATCGCCCCCTTTGTCCAGTTTTTCCGAAAATCGGTCAGATTCCAGTCAAAGGTGAAGAATTCCCCTTTCATATTGGCATTATTCGTTTTTCAGTAGGCTAATCCTCCCAAATTACTCTGAAAATCGTCGCAATAATCAGTAAACCGCGCACTGATCTTAGCCCTAAATGGGAAAAGCCTGAGCAGTGATCGCTGCTCAGGCTAATGCAGGGCATATCTATGGCATTTTCCGGTATCGCTCGGGGATCAGGTCTTTCAGTTTACCGGTAGCTACACCAATTACTGTATCTGCACCGCCGTAATAGACAAGTATTTCATCGTCTTCATCCAAGATATCTTTGTCTTCAGCAGGTACAGCACCGCAAGTAAAGACGACATTGGGAACCCAGCTTTTTCCGGAAACCCCTACCTCATAGGATGCTTCTGGTTCCAGGACGGGGTTGGGGGAGCGATAAATCAGTCTTGAAGGGTCATGGAGAGCTGTAACAAAGACCCCCAATGAATAGCGAAATGCATAATCGACTCCATGATATATATGCAGCCAGCCATAACGGGTTTTCAGAGGTTGTGCACCAGCGCCGATCTTTACCGCATCCCAAACCATGCCTGAGCGGGTGCCCATAATAATTTTATGTCCTTCCCGCGGCCATGGTGTGTCAAAGGTTTCCGATGTTGCCAGCCAGATGCTGGGGGCAATCCGGTGATACAAGGCCAATTTCCCGCCGAAACGTTCCGGAAAGAGTACTGCATCTTTGTTGGAGAATCCCGGGAAAACCATCCCGTGGCGCTGCCACTTTTCCCAGTGCCGATTCAGGAGATCTTCCTCGGCAATCGATGCCAGAGCAATTTGGGGAACGACACCATCGTAGGCAGTATACAGCATGTAGATTCGACCTTCAATGGCTACCAGGCGCGGATCTTCGCAGCCGAGTTTTTCCTGTTCATTCGCTGGTGCAAAGACTGGCGCGGGTATTCTTTCAGTTACCTGGAGGCCATTATCGCTGAGGGCTAACCCGATGCGGGAAATTCCATCATCACCAACCGCTCTGTAAAAGATATGGACCTTTCCCCCGACCCGGATCGCACCGCAGTTCAATACATACTTGTTCTCCCAGTCATGTTCTGCCAGAGGAGCGAGTATGGGATTATATTGGGAGCGTGCCAAGCGTCCGGCTGGTGGGGTGTCCCGATCAACTTTCTGATCTACAATTAATTCGGTGCCGATAGTTGTACCACCCAAGTAGCGAACAGCCAGGTCTTCATTTTCCCGATTTTGGCCCATCAGTTCAATGATGATTGGCATCACTTCCCAGCGTTCTCCTTGGACATGTTCATAGAGTCTCATAAAGAGTTCACCGCTAAACCAGCGTCGTTCCACCATTAGGGAAAGAGGTGTTGGAATCCCTTTACCTCCTTTGAAACTGTAACTGGCCCAGCTCCACATGCAGCAGGTTATGAAAGAGCCATCCGGCAAGGTTAAGCCTAGGTGATAGGCTTTGGCTAATTCCAGCATATTGGCTTTAGCTTTTTCCACCCGTGGGCCTGACAGTTCCCAGTCCTGTTCTGCCAGAGCGAGAATCTTATCGCGCACCACCGTCTGCTGAATGTGTTCAAAGATGCTGTGGGCAGAAAACATACCCACACCCCAATGGCCCCCGATGGAATTGATAACACGTTCGGCAAAATCGTCAGCACCACACTCACGAATGTAGTTTTCCCAGATTCGGCCATATTCTTCCGCTTCAATAATGCGTTTTAGGGTGGTGGTCAGGAAGCGGATCTTTGGAAACTTACCGCCACTGCCTTCCCTCAGGTTGCTGATTACAACCCGGCTGGTCAAATGATCCAGGGTCGAGGCTTCACGCATACCGGTCAGGGAAGGAAACTCCGTGTAATCCACCACAACGGGCAGAATGGGAGACATTTCGAAATCGTCCGGCTGCAGTTTGGCTTTGAGCCACCGTGTGTTCAGATCGCTGTACTGATCCACTTCTGACCAGGGAGCCAAAGCAAGGATGTCCAGAGCATTATGGTTTTCCAGCAGTTCGTCTGTGTCCTGATAGCCCCACTGGGTAATAAGATTGCGCGGGGGGTTGTCCCGTAGCATTTTTACGGCAACTTCTTCTTTCAGTGACATGCTCTGGGGGAGAGGATAAAGTCTGAAGATCTTTTCTGTAATGCGGTGTACACTGGCCTGGGAGTGAAGACTTCCAGGCAGAAGCAGCTCATCCAAGTCGGTTTCCAGTTGCTCAATCATGCTGCGAATACCATGGCTGATCTTCTCTGACCCATCATCAGCAGCCAAATTAAGATTACGGCTGATGAAATCTTTAAACTCCAGAGTATACTCCTGGAGCAGCTTCTCGTAAATGCCATACACATGAGCGCTACGACCTGAGGGAGACTTGACCACATGGGGAAGAATGATCGGCACCCCAGGAATGTATTCCCAATAGGATATTTCCGGCAGGAACGGCAGGAGTTTTTCTTTATGATGCAGCCATTGCTCTCGGAATGTATTTTTTCTGCTGATAAAGTCATCAACCTGGGCTTCCAGGTTTGCCCGAGCATTGAGGGGACAAGCTTTGTATTCTACTGCCGGCTGCTGGAGTTGGCAGGTGGTGTTATTGGAAATTTCCTGAAAGTAACCTGCCAGTCTTCCCTCAAAAAGAGCGGCCAAACCATTGACCAGATCTTCTTTCTCTACTTCGGGGATGAAGTGATAGGTAATGATTGTCTCGTAGACAATCTGGGCCCAGAGACTCGCCGGGAAATGGAAATCACTGTCACCGCCAGCTGCTGTACGGATTAACTGTTCCAGCTGCGTGACAATCCCGTCAGAATAAATACGAGACCAGATCGGGTCATGATATCGGTTATAGCCGCGTCGGAACTGGACAATATGAGGGCGAACATCCACTACAAGGTCACGGATAAACAGATCTTCCCGATTACCCATCGCAAGTGGTGATTGAACTCCCTGGGGTGTTACCTTCCAGGTTTCCTGGCTCTTTTCAATAAAGTTGAAAAGGACATGGGCAGCCTGACTGAACAGGTAGTTGACCCCTACTGGCAATGATGTGCGAGGCTTAATTCCCAGGTACACTTCTGCCATGGGGATTTCCATCTGCAGGATGCGAGCAATCAGCCAGTAATTGAGACCAAATTCATACAGCTCTTCACCGTTATGGGCGAGTTCGCTGGTAAGATCGGGGAGTATCTGACGGGAAAGGGTCATGCCGGCATCCAGGCAGCCATGCAGCTCGGTGGTAAACAGGGAAGCCAGCAGGGGAAAAACAAAATGAGAGCCGATGCTGTTCGCCAGATGGGACATCTTAAATCGCGGCAGAACAAACAGGGCATCTTCATCACGGACTGGCTGATACATCAGTTTTAGCCAGTCAGGTGAGAGTCCTTCAGAGGTCTCCGGCTCTTCGCTGGCATGCAGGTTCGGCTCCAGAACCAGCAGATCAGCGGACATTTTATGAGCAATATCCATGAGCCCACGCACTGCCCAGCCACGTCCTGAGAGCGCAGGGTCCAGGTCCATGAATAGGACGCGCTCCTGACGAGTTGAAGTAATCTCGCTTTTGTTTTCCGTCAACTGGGCAGGGCCGATCACGCAGATGATCATGCTCTGCACGTCAGGGTAGAAAGTATCCAATCCTGCTTCGGCGATGGATAAAATGGATTGGATCTCTCTGTCTCCAGTCAGGTAAGGGATACCTACCACCAGATCCACTCGGCTGATCGGAGAGATTTTCTGCAGCGTTTCTTTTATGGATTGCTGGTATTTGGTTTCCCGTTCGGTCAATTTGATCACCTCCAATTACTGATGAAGACTGTTTTCTTTTTTTCTTGCCAAAATCCTTTTTCCTGTGCTCATTGTAACAAATTGGCAAGGGGCTCCTAGACTGTGCTATAATATAGAAAAGAGGATATACTGCGAGGAGGGGACATGTATGGTTCTTTCACAAAGTGGTGCTAGGAGCGTGAAGAAACGACTGCAGGTAGCCGTAGTCAGCAGTGTACTGCCTCGACCGTGCGGCATTGCAACGTTTTCTAACAGTATCACCAGGGGATTAGGGCATATTCTTGGAAGAGAAGCCACCAGTTACATTGCTCTCAACGATGATCAGGAATACGAATACACCAATAAGGTTACCTTTGAGATTGGGCAGGAGAATTTGGAAGATTATCGCGCTGCAGCTGTCTCCATCAATGAATCATCCGTTGATGTGGTTTCTCTGCAGCATGAATACGGACTCTATGGTGGGCCTGACGGAAATTATATTGTTGAGTTTTTGAGCCGGCTCAATAAACCGGTAGTCACAACATTGCATACTGTCTTGGAGAAACCATCGCCCGGACAGTATAAAACCCTCGTAGAAGTTGCCGCCTTCTCCAAGGCTGTGATCGTGATGAATCGTCTGGCAATTAAGATTCTGACAGATGTGTATGATATCCCGGAGTTTAAGATTCATCTCATCCCTCACGGGGTTGCGGATATGTTTTATATTGACCCGATCTTCTACAAACACAAATTGAAACTGACTGATCGCTTCGTGATTATGACATTCGGATTTCTCAGCAGAAACAAAGGCATCGAGCTGGTGATCGAGGCCTTGAGCTCTGTGGTAAAGAAACATCCGGATGTTTTATATATTATCTTGGGAATTACCCATCCGGTTGTGAAACGTCGGGAAGGGGAGGAATATCGGGAGTACTTGCAGTCTTTGGTGCAGGAGAAGGGACTTGAAGCCAATGTACGCTTTGAAGACCGGTTTGTAGATGATGAAACATTGGATCTTTATCTCGGAGCATCGGATCTGGTGATCTGCCCCTATCACTCAGGAGCACAGGTAACCAGTGGTGTACTCAGTCTTTCTTTGGGAAAAGGTAAAGCGATTATCTCGACTCCTTATCTTCATGCCCGGGAAGCATTGGCTGACGGGCGTGGGCGGCTTGTGAACTTTCGGGATGTAAATGGTATGAGTGAGGCAATCAATGAGCTTATTGATAATCCTGAAGAGCGTCAGGCGATGGCGGGACAGGCATTTATTGCCGGGCAGGAGATGGGCTGGGATACTGTGTCCCATCAATATATTCGGGTTTTTGAAGATGTGGTGGGAAAAGCTACTAGCGGTCAACGCAAGCAAGGACGGGTCTTCACACTGCCGGATATCAACTTGAATTACCTGAAAGAATTAACCGATGATACCGGCATCATCCAGCATACCTTCTACGGGATTCCCGACTATACCCACGACTATTCAGCAGACGATGCGGGGCGAGCGATTGTGGCTTTTGCTCAGTATTATAACCTATTTCGGGATGAGTCGGCTTTGCGCATGGTGGATAAATATCTGGCCTTTCTGCTCCATGCCCGGAGAAAAGATGGCTGGTTCTACAACTATATGAACTACACCAAAGAGTTTCCGGAGCAGGAAATCAGTGAAGACACATTTGGCCGGTGCTTGTGGGGATTAGGAGCGGCTACCCGCTTGGTGCAGAATCGTGCCCAGGGACTTTTGGCACGCAATTTAGTGGAAGAGAGTATTCCACTTTTGGACCAGCTCACTTACCCACGGGCAAAAGCATATTCAGCCTGTGGTCTGGCATCTTATCTGGTGCTGCACTCAGATTATGATCCAGCCCAGACAGGTTTAAAAAACATCTGCGATTCTTTGCTGCAAAAACTCGAAGAAAACGCAAGCTCCGACTGGTATTGGTTTGAGGATTTTCTCACGTATGATAATGCCCGTCTATCTCAGGCACTTTTACTTGGTTACAGGCATCTGCGGGACAGCCGCTATTTAAAGGCTGGTCTGGATACCTTGGATTTCTTGATCCGGGAGCAGTACCAGGACGGTTTCTTTGATATGATCGGCAATGAAGGTTGGTACTATCGTGGCCAGGAAAGGGCACTTTTCTGCCAGCAGCCCGTCGATGCTGGTGCGCTCACAGAAACCTGCATGTTGGCGATGGCCCTGACAGGACGCGATAAATATCTGGAGATGGGGTATGCGGCCTTTCAATGGTACCTGGGTCGCAATCGTCAAGGTAAATCACTCTACAATCCCCTGACCGGTGCATGTTCCGATGGCCTTGCTCCGGATGGAGCCAGCAGAAACCGGGGAGCGGAAGCGACAATTTCTTTTGCCCTGGCACTGGTATCCCTTTACAGGTGGGAACTGATCAGTCGCTATTACTACAAAGACCGGCTGGGAGAGTGTTCCGAAGTGTAGCAGTATACCTGGAAGTGTAGCAGTATATCTGAAGGAGGCGAACATCATGCATTCAGAAAAAGAATTTATTGAATCAGCAACACCGCCTTGGGGACGGTGGGATGTACTCCTGGAAAGACCGGGTTACAAAGTCAAGCAGATCACGGTGAATCCTGGTCATAAACTCAGTTATCAGAAGCATTCCAAACGGCGTGAGCACTGGGTGGGCGTCAAAGGGGAAGGACTCATTATCCTCGAGGGGAAAGAACACGTTTTAAAACCAGGGGAGTCTATTGATATTCCAGTGGAGATGCTGCACCGGGCGATCAACGAGAAAACTGAGCCATTCATTTTTATTGAAGTGCAAATGGGCAGCTACCTAGGCGAAGATGACATTGTGCGGATGGAGGACAGCTATGGCCGCTCTTCATCAACCACTTGAACTGGAGGTGCAATCATGAAACGCTATGCGGTGATTATGGCCGGTGGTCGCGGCGAACGTTTTTGGCCGAGAAGCCGGCAGGCACGTCCAAAGCAGTTCCTGACACTGGCGGGGGATCGTTCCTTACTGCAGCAGACGGTGGACCGATTGCGGCCGATGTTTGCGCCGGATCATGTATATGTGGTGCTGGGCAGCAATCACCTAAATCTGGCCCGGGAACAACTGCCAGAAGTGCCTCCTGAGAATTTTATTGTCGAGCCAGAGGGCAGAAACACAGCTCCTTGCATTGGCCTTGCGGCAATTCATATCCATTGGCGGGATCCCGATGCTGGGATGCTGGTCTGCCCAGCAGATCATTTGATTC
This sequence comes from uncultured Candidatus Sumerlaeota bacterium, assembly GCA_964503545.1. Classification (GTDB taxonomy): domain Bacteria; phylum Bacillota; class SLNR01; order SLNR01; family SLNR01; genus JAXGQE01. The sequence continues at coordinate 2,784 of CAZDAI010000040.1, read as the reverse complement.
AGGGTGAAGAGCTTTTCATGCAGTGTCTTGATCGAGGTTTCCAATGGGCAGCATCGGACAATGGCCTGGTAACTATCGGCATTGTGCCGAGTCGGCCAGAAACCGGTTATGGCTATATTGAACGAGATCGGGAGCCTTTGGCTTCGGCCCCTGCTATTTATCCGGTACACCGGTTTGTGGAAAAACCAGATTTGAAGAGAGCCAAAGAATTTGTTCGTGATGGGAAATATTACTGGAACAGTGGAATTTTCATTTGGAATACAGGGGTGATTCTGGATCAGATCCGCACACATTTACCGGAACTCCATGAGGGTTTGGAAACCATCCGTGCTTGTATTGGTACCGATGAGCATAATGATGTGCTAGCGGAAGTTTTTCCCGGACTGCCAAGCATCTCCATTGATTATGGGGTTATGGAAAAAGCACCGCGGATTTTTATGGTAGAGGGAAATTTCGGCTGGGATGATCTGGGTAGTTGGGGTGCTCTGGCTAGCATTGCAGAATCTGACGCAGCCAGCATGTCAGTTCGCGGACCATTTGTCGGTTATGACAACAACAACTGTTTTATTCGCTCTGACGGAACGCTGGTCGCCGCCATCGGCCTGCAAGATCTGATCATCGTTGAGGATGAGAATGTAATTCTGATTTGTCCAAAAGAGCGCACACAGGATGTAAAGGAATTGGTCAAACAGCTCAAGGAAGAAAAAAGAGACGAATATCTGTAATGCCGGGGAGTGACAAACATGAACTATTACGAAGAATTCCAGCGATGGCGCCGGTATCCGGGAATGGACCCGGAACTTAAGGCTGAAATGGATCATCTCGAAGGGCTAGAAGAAGTAATTCAGGAACAGTTCGGGCGGGTGCTGGCTTTTGGTACGGGAGGAATACGTGGCCCCATGGGGGCTGGCCCTGGGCGAATGAATATCTATTTGATTCGAAAGGCAACGGCGGCATTGGCAGCCTACCTCAAAAAGACCTGGCAAGAAGATCGGATTGCCGTAGCCATTGCTTTTGATACACGGAAGAATTCTGCTCGTTTTGCCAGGGAAGCAGCAGCTGTGCTTGCACAACAGGGCATTGAAGCATGGGTTTTTCCCAATCCTGTACCAACGCCGCTTTTATCATACACTGTTCGCTATCTGAAGGCAAAGGCAGGAATCGTGATTACTGCCAGCCATAACCCCCCAGCGGACAATGGCTATAAGGTATACGGGGCAGACGGAGGACAGATTACCGATGCTTTTGCCCATGCTGTGATGAAAGAGATCGAAAAAGTACCGGATGAATTGGCAGTGCCTGTTATGGATTTGGCCGAAGCAGAAGCGCGCGGCTTACTGCGCTGGGTACCAACCCTTGCAGAGGAGACCTATCTGGAAGAAGTGCTCAGTCTGAGTACTCTGGGACCGTGGGGGAATGACGCAGATAAGGTGTTGCGGGTGGTGTATACCCCGTTGCATGGTACCGGTGCCCGGCATTTACCGATCATCTTTGAGAATCGGCCGGGACTGCAAGGAATTCCTGTCCCTGAGCAGATGGTGATGGATGCTGCATGTCCGACCGTGAAATACCCCAATCCGGAGGATTGGGAAGTATTCGCGTTCGCAGAGAAACTGGGCCGTGAACAGCAAGCGGATCTATTGATGGCGACAGACCTGGATGCCGATCGGCTTGGAGTAGCTGCAAGGGGCGATCAGGATCAATATGTGCCTCTAACGGGAAATCAGTTAGGATGCCTGATGCTGGAATACATTCTGACCCAAAAAAAAGCAGCTGGACAGTTGCCTGCCAATGGCCTCCTGGTGCAGACAGTCGTGACTTCAGATTTGGGAAAAGTGATTGCTGGGCATTATCATGTGGCAGTAGTGGAAACGTTGACGGGATTTAAGTACATTGGAGAAGTAATAAAAGAGCGAGTGGATACTGGGCTAAATACATTTATTTTTGGTTACGAGGAAAGCTATGGCTATCTGGCTGGTGATTTTGTGCGTGATAAGGATGGGCTTCAAGGTGCTCTGATTGCTTCGGAAATGGCAGCCTACTATAAAAACCAGGGAAAAACGCTTTTGGACGCACTTGATGATCTATACAAAAAGTATGGTTACTTTCTGGAAGAACTGATCAATATTAGCCTGCCTCCTGGCCAGACGGATAGAGTAAATGCTGTTATGCAAAATCTGCGGGACAACTGTCCGGAAAGTATTGGTGGCAGTCCCACCGTCCGCTATTTCGACTATCATTTCCAAATCGAGTATGATCTGGTGACTGGACATGAAAAGCCAATTGGTTTGCCAAGCAGTAATTCCATAAAAATTGTTGCAGAGGATCAAACCTGGTTCTGCGTAAGGCCATCCGGTACGGAGCCAAAGATGAAAATCTATTTTGGTGTACACGGGGACACACCGGAAGCGGTCAAGTATAAAAGGGATAAGGTTGGGCAGGAAATCCGTCGATTGCTGGGAAGCATTTGACATTCTGGATTACAGATTGTTCTAACAGGAGCAGTTTAAGGTAAAAATACATGAAAAATGCATTTTGCACACTAAATTGACAGAAAAGTATGGATTTTATTCCCATGCGGTGCTATAATGAAGTACTAAGAAGATCGCGGGGTTTCTTTTTAAACGATTTGTTTAAAATAGAGAGATAGAAAAATATCGTAAAATTTTGTTGACGCAAGTGAAGATTGGTTTTATCCTTGATGGTAAGGAAGATAATAACACCATATCATGGGTGAAGGCTGTGAAATGTATCCCGTAACTGGGCACTTGGGATACAGGGAGC
>CAZDAI010000039.1:0-16291 GCA_964503545.1 uncultured Candidatus Sumerlaeota bacterium | reverse complement strand
CAGACCTAGTTCACTGGCCGCACAAATCATCCCTTCGCTTTGCACGCCCCTGAGTTTAACAGCTTTTATTTCTACCGGATCACCGATTCCGTGCCACTTGACATAGGCACCGGGTACAGCAACCACCACCAGCTGTCCTTCCTTGATATTGGAGCCACCGCAGACGATGGTGCTGGGCTTTTCAGCGCCAATGTCCACCTGACAGACACTCAGCTGGTCGGCGTTGGGATGTGCATTTATTTCTATAATTTTCCCAATCACAACATCTTTTAATGAATCCGCTGGATTTTCAACGCCTTCAACCTCCACGGTCCGCATTGTCAGATCATAGGAAAGCTGTTCCATGGTCAGATCAGCGGGAAGGTCCACATATTCACGGATCCAGTTCAGTGATAATTTCATGTTTTTGCCCCCCTTATTTGAACTGACTTAAGAAGCGAAGGTCTCCGCTGTGGAAAAGACGAACATCGTCTACACCATAGCGCATCATTACCAGGCGATCCAGACCAATGTTAATGTAGAAACCCGACCAGACAGCCGGATCCAAACCCGCTGCGATTAGAACATTCGGGTGTGGAGTTCCTCCCGGCATGACTTCAATCCAGCCCACCTGTTTGCAGACTTTGCAGCCAGTTCCGCCGCAGACTAGGCATTTCATATCAATCTCAAAACCGGGCTCAACGAAGGGGAAGAATCCCACGCGCATTCGCACATCCACTGCCCGTCCGAAGACTTTTTCTAAAATGGTTTTAACAAGCAGCTTACCCGAAGCAAAGGAAAAATTCTTATCCACAATCAGCGCTTCATACTGGAAAAAGGCCCGTTCATGGCGAGCATCGGTGCTCTCATTGCGATAGACCCGACCGGGATAGACGAATCGGGCAGGAGCCCCATACTTTTTCAAATAGCGCACACTGGCTCCAGTCAGATGCGGGCGCAGGCAAAGGCGTCTGGCTCCTGCTTCATCTTCGCAGCCAGCCAGCCAGTAGGTATCCATGGATTCACGCGCCGGATGGTCGGGAGAGAAGTTTAAGTTGTCAAAGGCATATTTCTCGCTGGTTATCTCATTCCCCATAAACACCTCAAAATTGAGGGAGCGGAAAGCATCGTTGAGATCATAGCACATTTGAGTGATTGGATGGAGTCCTCCACCTGCTACAGGCAGCCCGGGTAGAGTCAGATCCGGATCGGTGGTAAACACGGATGCTTCCTCGATGAGTTCTTTCTCTTTGTCATCAAATGCTTCCGTAATTTCCTGCTTGATTTCATTGGCCACCCGACCAACAATTTTGCGCTCTTCATCTGAGAGCTTGCCAAGTCCCTTTAAAACATTGGTGAGTTTGCTTTTCTTCCCAAGATATTTTTGACGGATCTGTTGCAGCTGATCCGCATTTTCCGCCGCCTTTATCTCAGAAAAGCACTCTTCGCGGATTGCTTCCAATTGTGTTTTCATAATTCACCTCCAGAACATATTCCCGTTTGCTAGTTCCCTACCTAATGAAACTAAAACGGTGCTAGAAACTTCCGTGATGGTTACTGAAGAAAAATGAAAGAACCTTATGCGAAATATCGTACACGTAAGAGACCCAAAGTGCAACAGTTATCTTCTGTTTTCTGCGTTATTCTTCGAAAGTACCATGGGAAATCCCTGCTGTAATCTGATTTACTGCACCGCTACGATCCCTTCCGGAGCAGAAGAGCTCTTTCGAACAACAACGATCGTTAAATTGCCAACAGCAGGATAGTACGACCACCGCAAAGAATTCACCTGTATGGCGGCGTTTTACAGATCATACCTGCAAGACATTTAGGCCCTAAATCGTTTAATGAAAGATCCCTGAAGTTTGAGGGTTATCCACTATTCAGCACAGGTTCTTAGCGGGGAGATGATATCCCATGACTGCAATAGCAATGGTTTTGCTGAAAATATTGCCCATCATCCTGATGCTCGCTTTGGGAGTGTGGATGAGAATCACCCGTTTTGTAGGAGCTGGTGCAGTAGGCGGCATGAAAAAAGTTACCATGAATATCACTGTACCGGCGCTGCTTTTCAGTATTTTTGTCACCACCGACTTAAGACCCCAGGTGCTGCTTTTATCGCTGGTCATCTTCGCTGCCTGTACAATGGGGTTCGGATTGGGTTTTTGGTTTAAGAAGATTCAGAAGTCTGACAATCCTTTCTATCCCTCGCTGTTTACCACCTATTTAACCGGGCCCATTGGTTTTCCTCTCTTCATTGCCTATTATGGCCGGGAAAACCTTTATCGCCTGGCCATTTTGGATATCGGCAATGCCGTCTTTCTGTTTACTGTGCTGACGGTCTTTTTAGCTTCAGTAAGCTGCGATATGCGTTCAATCGTCAGACAGAGCTTTAGCGAACAGTTAAAGAAACTGGTGCAATCTCCCTTACCCGTCAGTATTTTTCTGGGCCTGGGCTTTTCCATCTCCGGTCTGGGGGCCTGGCTGATTGCCAATCCTTTCGGCAACGCCATTTTTGAAGCAGTATCACTAACTGCCAGCGCTGCCATTCCTCTAATCCTGATCATCGTCGGTTTTGAGCTGCCCTTCGATTTCAGTAATTTCAAACTGGTTATTGGCGCCATAGCCCTGCGCATGGGCATGATGCTGACCTTTGCATATCTGATCAATGCCTATGTAATTGTCCGCTGGCTGGGCCTGGACGAAATTTACACAGCAGCAGTTTTTACCTTATTTATTCTGCCCCCACCCTTCTTTATTCCCCTATCCATTATCGGCGAATGCGATCACAAGAAATTTGTGCTGGATTTTGTTTCCCTGCACCTTCTGGTTTCTCTGATCGTTTTTGTTGTGGTAATGCTTTTACTTTGAGAATTTGCCTATAAGAATGGTGCAAAGCTCTCGGGAGAAGCGTCTCCTATGCAATTTTCGGGCATATGGCATTGATTAGCCGCCCAGGGGCGGTTCTGGAGTGATCCAAGTCAGTCAGCATGATAGCAGATGGATATTTGCTGGTTGCAGTTGAAAAAATATCGTATATACTGGAAGCAGGATGGAATACCTCTCTGGCAGAAAAATTGTGGAGCAAAGAAAGGAGAGAGATGTTGTGATCATAAGAAAAAAATTCGTATTGCTGCTTGTTCTGATGTTGCTTGTCTCTCTGACGGCATGCACGCAAAATAACGGCGGAGATCCGGATCCTGATCCACCGGAACTGACGACACTGGCTGGCATCGCACTGGGGGACCCGGTCACAAAAGTAACAGATTTATATGGCACCGATTACGAAGAAGACTTCCTAGATGCTGAAGACTCCTACTACGGAGAAGATGTGGCCAACTGGAATTATCAGGACCGGATTTATTTCACCATTGGCCAGACCAGTCAATCCGTTTTACGAGTCTATGTGACAGTTCCAGATTACGAGACAAATCTAGAGGTAAAAGTAGGCGACAGTGCCGACACATTTTTGTCTGTCTACCGGGAGTACTATGAAGAACTGATTAGCTTCCACTCCGATGACACACTTTATGGCTGGTTCCAGGTTGAAGAGGGAGGTCTTCTGATTTTCCGCTTTGCCGATGCGAATGGTCCGATTGAAAGCATTGATCCCATTCCAGATGAGGCAGTTGTCGAAAGTATTACCTTGGCTTATCTGGATCATTTTGATTGATCAGAATTTATGCCACAAGTGACTTTTTGATGCTCAGAAACACCTCTCGAGAGGTGTTTCTGTGTATTTCGGACAGCGGCATGTATCATAACCATTATTTTACTTTCCTTGTTTTCCATAATGCCATTGGGTGGTTTCTAATACGTTCTAGAATCTTCTCATCTTCAAAGATAAGCTCAGGATAGTATTTTCCATTTTCAAACCTATCCAAGAATTTCTTTTCTTCATTTGTAAGAACCATCAAATCAGAAATGTATTCTTTAACTAGTTTCATTGCTGGCTCCAACTCAAAATCATCTTTTATTCGAATGACAGGGTTGAGATCTGTCTTGATCTTCCTCTTTGTAATTGAATCAATCATCTTAGCATCAAAGTTCTTATTTATATTGTTTATATCTCTCCCTGAAATGGCTGCATAGAGTACAACACACTTCTTAAGCATCTCCTCTTCCGATTCATTGAATAAACCGTATTGAATCATATTTCTTACATCATATAAATCCCTAGCTGCAGCTCTGCTTAACAGCGCATTCACCTTACTTCCATATATCTCAATTGGAGCTAGAGACTTCACTTTATATTCACTGGATAAGTGTTCAGTCATGATGAGTCTTTCTTCCGCTTCAAGAACGTGGGCTCGTAATAAGTAATTAACTTCAACCTTGAGATGATCCTTATTGCCACCGGCTCCTGTGTAGTCATAGACCCATGAGTCCAAACTATGATGATTCTTCGTCTTGGGATGTTTTAAATAGCCCTGGGATACCATATAGCGATCAATTGCATAATTAATGATTTCCCTACTTTCAAGCATTTCTTCTCTACTGTTAGTAATCAGATAATCCATATCAATATCCACAGAAAGACGTGGTAAGTTGAAAATTGTTAAATTAATGGCTGTCCCGCCTTTTAATGCGAGACTATCTTTCAAAATTGGGTTTGTGTTAAAATACTCTAGAATATCTGCAAGCCTAGTTACCTTCTCTAACGTATCCCTCACAAACCCCAGTTCTTGAGCCTTCTTCCCTAAATATAGAATGTCGTAATTAGACAAGGATATAGCCTCCTTAATCCACTACTTTAAATAGCCCTTCTGGTACCATCAATTTCCATTCACTGTTATATAAGCTGACGTCCTTTAATTCACTCACAAGGTACCGTCTGCTTTTTCCTATTTTACCTTTGCAGTATTCTATGAACTCCTTTGATAATTGCATCTCTTTTCGATAATGATCAAGGAGATATCCTACACGTTGATATAAGCCTTGAGTATTGTATATATCAAGGTATCGTTGCAGTTTCTTTTCGTCCAAGTATTGGATTCCATCCATACAATTCAATAATTCTTCAAACCCACCTATTTTATTGAAATCCCTTATACTGTCAATAACTGTCCTTTCCATATCAGTTACTCTAACCCCGGTGGTGTTCTTAGCTTCAAAAACACCCTCACTCATCCTAGATGCAACATACTTATAAGTTATATGATCATATTCAAAATGATTGAATTTTGTTTTTGATGAAACATACACCTCATAAGAAACCTGATTTGCCAGTCCATAATAATCAAAAGCACTGTGATGAGAGATATAAGCAGTGTCAGTTATGGCACAAGCGATTTGATAACGAGTTGCTACAATCTGCCCTGTTGTTGGATTTACAACAGAATAGATATTCTTTCTGACCTTCCTCACCCGGTCTCTCTTCATCAAACGACCTAGCTGAGTATACGCTGTTTTCTTATTACCTACAAGCTTATACAGATCAACAATTTTAAAAACCGGATACTTTGCCAGTTCAGTTAACACATCCACTTATTTCATCTCGCTTTTTAATTTTATCATGATTTTCTTCATATTTGAAGGATAAGATTCTATTCTTAAAATATTTTAACTGTTATAATCCATATCTATTCATTTCTTTTTTAATTTTAGCATGCTATGCTTCAAATGTAAAGATAATCATTCTATTTTTAAAATATAAAAGGCTCCGAGATGGGCGCGCCTTTGGGAAATACTGTACTTTTTCTTGGTTGTAAATCCCATCTAACTGATAGGTTATGTATGCGGTTCCATTAATCTTTTAGGATAACCCATTCTTTTTCTACTGATATTCTCATTCTCATATCAGCGTACATGGAGTTTCAGGTCGTAGTATAGACAGTTACAATAGACTGGCCAACGCTTTACGTGTCCTATTCAACCGATCATCGATCTCTTCAGCCAGCGACAAATTCGGAGCGCCCAAGGGATATTTTACACTTGTGGAAGCAAAAATGCGTTTAACACCTACTGAGTTGGCTACAGGAACCATGTTACAGATCTGCACAGTAGGGATATTGGCTTTTTCTAGCTCATTGGTGATCACTGCACCGCAGCGAGTACTGGTTCCTCAGGTAGAGGTGAGCACAGCCGCATCGATGTTGTTCTTCTTAATGTATTCAGCCATTGCCCTGCCTATTTTGCGGCTGTTCTCCGTCGTCGTGATCAAACCGGTGGTCCCCAGGTAAAAGTCATGCAGTTTGCCGATCAGCCCTTCTTTTTCCAGCTGGCGCATGGCATCCACCGGTACCAGACGATCAGGATCCTCTAAGATGAATGAAGAGTCATAACCATTATGGCAAATGGTCCAGTCCCCTTGCTCTAGATCTGTCAATCCCTGGATAGAATAGGGATGAAAACGATCGGGATTTGCCGAGGGCATCCGGTCCGGATTGCCGTCGGGGTACAACCCGCCATCTGTAATCAAAACAATCGTTGCCTTTGCCAGGTCTTTTTCAAAGGGGGTCCGCTGCACATCATCATGAACGGGTAGGACAACTTCGGTTTCATAGGGCCGTCCATGGATTTTATCCAGAAGCATATCCACCAGGCGCTGGGTTGAGGGTTTATCGGATGGGACATTGCGGATCAGCCCTCTTCTGTGATAGCCGTCTTGCTCGGGGCTGCCGATCGCCTCACCCTGGATTTGTTTACGGGCAAAGGCAACCATCTTGTCAATATCCTCCCTCATACTCCGGGCATTGCTCCCGCTCTTTAGGATAAAAAGTTCTTTTCTGTACAATTCGACTCCCGGGTTTTCCTCGTGCATGCTGGTAATCACCGGAATTCCCAGTTCTTTTTGCACAGCACTGCAGACAGAACCGCAGGCAACCCCATAGCGACCCGCCTGATACGCCGGTCCGGCCACACAAAGATCCGGCTTCAACTCTGCCATGATCGCGACGATTTCCTTGGTGACTTCCGCTAGATTTTCTGCAATATGGTCATCCCCGCAGATCACGGTGGCCACGACCTCACCTTCCTCACCGAACGCTTCCTGAAGGTAAATCCCGGGCCCAATTGGGCCTTCTTTTACCTGAACCCCCATGCTCGCTGCACTTTCACCGCCGTACTGGCCAAAAAACTGATTGATATAATGGACGATTCTAATTGTCATGATTCTCCCCCCGTTCATCCTCAGTTAATATTTCATGGAAGTATACATGGTACCGCCCAGCTGGCTTGTTCCACCCCGGGACTTATGGTTATTCAGTTCAAAGCCACCATAGGGGTCCACTTTGCCCAGATTGGTCAGGTTTGGAATTGCTGTGGAGCCGATGACCCGCTTCACAGGCGGACAGACGATCCGCTCCAGACAGCTGGAAGAGACCATGGCATTTGCATTCTTTGTTGTAAAAAGGACCGATTCATCGGCAGCATTGTCAGGAGACAAAAATTCTGTAATCAGAATGGCCGACGGCATACCCAGGTTCTCACATAAATCGCAGGTCATGCCCATGTCAATCTGCGGGTGCCCGCCGCCTTCTTTGGTGATTACCACAGCGTCAGCGTGCAGGTGATAGTGGGCTAAATTAGCGGCCATCATAGCATTTCTTTTTTTATCTGTCAACTCATGGGGCGTATTGTGCAATATTACCCCCAAAAAGTTGATATCAACGCCGTGCCGCCGGTAGAGCTCTAAAATCAGTGGCTGATTCTGGTAGGAATACGTCGGATCCGCATTGGTCATCTGAAAGTAATTGCGGTTGGTTAGAGCTCCATCCAGGATTTCATTGGGATGGACGATCAGAGGCATCATTTTTGTGCAATCATCCCCATAGTAACGGGTATCTGTATAGGGCGCATGAGAGAAAATCTGAAAAATATAGGCAACGCCAGGCAACCCTGCCAATCCTTCTCGTTCCAAGGTGAATACCTGATCGTCATGAGGCAGGATCTCACTGGCTGCTTTTCCTATATAGCGGGCTGCTTTTTTTGATGCCGTGTTCACCGCAGCAAAATAGTCATTTTTGGATATTCCCTCTGCCGGATACGCATTGATGGTCAGATTGATGGTTTTTGAAAACGGAGTATGGGGTGCTGCCGGACCGCTCATGTCGATGAAGGTTCCCAAGGGCACATCCATTTCAAGAATTTCCACGACTGCCAGTCCCTTCACTGCTACGGACGACCCTTGCCCCACAGTGCCGATGTCGTCTACCACGCCCGGGAAAGTGACTCCTCCTTCTCCCTTTTTATAAACCGGCTGTACGATATCCCCGACGTTCATCAGCCGGCAGTCCTCTCCGGGAAAAGCCAGTTCGATCTCCACCTTCGAAAAGCGAAAATCCCCAACCACCGCCTGCAACTCCGCTTTGCAGATATGCAGGGTGTGACCATCCAGATAGGTTCTTGTATCAAAGACAGCATTTTCAATATTTACAAGCTGTTTGTGCAAATGCATGATCGATGCCTCCTTATTAAAAACGGGGGGAGCAGAGCGTTTTCCCCCTTTGCTACCCAGGATGGGACAAAAGGAAAGGCTCTACAAACCCATCCATAGGATCATTCTAACGGAACAACATGTATTTGCCTAGGGGGAATATTCGATGCTGCAGATTCTGGTTCCCAAAAACCGCAGTTCTCACTTTATCCAAATGGAAAATGCAGTTATCCTATTTCGAAATTTGCATCTTTATCTTATACCATCACTTTTTCATGGCTTCGGCTCTCATTTCTTTCGGCATCTTCTCAAGCGCATAGCGCAAAGCTGTGCGCGGCATCACTGCTTTCTTCGCCAGCACATAGGCAAAGATCTCTTCCCTGTGCGCTTCACTGGCACTTTTTAGCATCCATCCGTACCCCTTTTGCACCAGATCATCCGGATCCTGCAGCAATAGATCGGCAATTTGGAGAATCTCTTCGAGAAACTTCCCTTTTCTTGCCGGAACAATCAGCGTCACGGCTGCTGCCCTGCGCAGCCATCTGTTTTCATCCACGGCAAACCCTTTCAGCTTTGCCACATAAGCGGGATGCATTTCCATAAAAGTTCCTAGGGTATGATTGCAGAAAGTATCACAGGATGCCCAATTGTTCACAAAGGAACGGATCCAGCAGGCAAATACGGCAAAATCCGCTGGTTCATATTGCCTGTGAATGGCATACGACCAGTTGCAGGCAATAAAGGACTCCTCCAGATAACCGGACTGCCAGAGCTCTTTGCACAGTTCAAAGATCTCCGCTTTTGACCTGTCTGCGATCTGCTTGAAATGCTCTTTGCTGATTTTGTGCACTGTAGGGACCTTCACCCCGTAATACTGAATCTTTTCCTTAAAAAAATTCTGACTGGTTGCTTTTGTCTTGTCATCTGCATGGCAGATCAGCGCTTCCCGGACCGCTTTAATGATTGCATTTGCCATCAGTACTTCCCTCCATGGTCATGCTCAAAATAGGGATCCTGCTCTAAGATGGATTTGAACTCATAGGCCGTATTCATATACCTTGCCTCCAGTATGCATCGAGATCCTTGGAAAAGCAAATTTTCTTGTGCTTTCCCAAGAATTGGCGATGATAGCATACTCGATTCAGCGCCTGCCAGCCCACGATTATGGTCGGTGGTCCTATCATCACGATTCATTGCCAATGAAGGCCGCAACCTATGGTTTAATCTATTCAACAATCATCTCTAATCATTCAGGGATACTTGGCGTGATCTTCTTTTTTCAAAGACGGTCACCTGAGCATAGCCTGCCCGAACCAGCAAAGACCTTGCCCGGTCCAGATCCCGCCCCACTTGTTCTGGGGTATGGGCATCGGAGCCGGTGGTGACCGGAATCCCCAGCTGTTGACACGTCTGAAGCAACGACAATTCCGGATAGACTTCCTGCACCGGTTTGTACCAGCCGTTGGTATTGACTTCCACACAAAGCCCGTTATCCCGGATCGCCGTGAGGGCCGGCATTGCCAGTGCGAGTCGGTTGCCCCGGGGCCGACAGCCAAACACTTTAATCAGATCCAAGTGACCGATCAGATCAAAAAGACCGGAATCTGCGGCCTGCGCTACAGTATCGTAGTATGCCTGATAAAGGTCATCCGCATCCCAGCGGTCGTACCCGTCCTGAAAATCCGGATGATCAAAAGGCCAGCCGTTCACCGTGTGCACTGAGCCCATCACATAGTCCCAGTCGTACTGGACAATGAGATTGCGAATTTCTTCCTCTCGTCCGGGCCGGTAATCCACCTCCACACCCTGCCGCACCTGCAGATCTGGGAAAAGAGCTGCTGCTTCCTGCACGGCAGACAGGCGAAAATGTTCGCTGTATTCATCATGGTCAGCTAAACCGATCTCTTGCACCCCTGCCTGTTGCGCTGCCAGCAGCACCCGCTCAAGATGGCCGGCTGTATGAGCAAACTCCAGGTGCCCCAGGGCATGGACATGGTAATCCACCTTCATCAGGCTCCCTCCTTTCCATGACGCCGGGCCAACTCCAGATCCACTGCCGCCAGATTCAGTCCAACACTGTGCAGCAGGACCAGACAGTGATACCACAAATCGGCCATCTCCGCCGTCAATTCTCCAAGGTCATCATTCTTGGCAGCTATAATCACCTCACCGCTTTCTTCGCCCACTTTCCGAAGAATCCTGTCCCTGCCGGCGGCCAGCAATCGAGCTGTGTAAGAATCATCCGCACCAACCTTTTTCCGTTGAGCAATAATCTGATCCAGGTTAACGATGAATGGTTTTTTCAGCGCTGACTTCTGCTGCTCGGCTTGCCAGCCGCTCCGATAGAAACAGCTGATTTCTCCAGTGTGGCATGCGGGGCCGGTAGGGTCTACCTTAAGAAGCAGAGTATCCCCATCGCAGTCATAGAAAATCTCCTGAACCTTCAGGACATGACCGGATGTTTCACCCTTGTGCCAGAGGGAGCGCCGGGAACGGCTGAAAAACCAGGCTTCACCAGATTCCAGTGTCTTCTGCAAAGACGCTTTATTCATATAAGCCAGCATCAATACTTCAGCGGTACATGCATCCTGCACCACTGCCGGAACCAGTCCTTGCTGATCAAAATCGATGATATCCATCCAGCTTGTCATAAGCGCACAGCCACTCCTTCCTGCCGTAAATATTCCTTGACAGCACGAATTCTGAATGTGCCGTAGTGGAACACCGAAGCGGCTAAGGCTGCATCCGCTTTTCCCACCGTCAGCACATCCCGAAAATGTGCCAGGGTACCGGCGCCGCCAGAGGCAATGACCGGTACGGATACACGCTCTGCAACCTGAGCGGTAATCTCTGTATCGTAGCCATCCCGTGTCCCGTCTCGATCTAGACAGGTCAGCAAGATCTCCCCTGCCCCCCGATCTACCACTTCCCCCACCCAGGACAACACATCCCGGGAAGTCAGTCGGCGGCCGCCATGGGTCACCACCTGCCAGCCACCATCTGCCGTACGCACTGCATCCACGGCTACCACCACACACTGACTGCCGAAACGCCGCGCCCCGTCATCAATGAGCCGCGGATTTTCCACGGCCGCCGTATTCAGGGATATTTTGTCCGCACCGGCCCGCAGCAGGCGGGTCATGTCGTCCACGGTCGAGATTCCACCTCCCACCGTAAAAGGAATGAACACCTGTGCGGCCACCTGGCGGACCGTCTCGATCATGGTCTTTCGCCCCTCCACCGATGCGGAAATATCCAAAAACACCAATTCATCCGCTCCTTCCTGATCATAGAGCGCGGCCAGTGCCGCCGGATCCCCGGCATCCTGAAGATCTACAAAGCGCACCCCTTTTACAACACGCCCATCTTTAACATCCAGACAGGGAATGATCCGTTTGCTCAACATGCTTTCTCACCTGCTTTCGGCATGAGAATATCGTGCGCTTCCGGCAAGGTCAGATGGCCGCTGTAGAGCGCTTTGCCGATGATCACACCACTGAGGCCACGCGCCTGCAGCTCCCGAAGGCGATACAGATCCTCCCGGGTGGAAACACCGCCGGAAGCAATGACCGTCAGACCCGCAGACAATAAGGCGGTCAGACCCCCAAGATCAGGACCGTTGAGCATGCCATCCCGACTAATATCCGTGTAAATGATTTCTTCCACTCCTGCATCCTGCATGCGCAGGGCCAGTGTCAATGCATCTTCTTCGGTATCTTCATGCCAGCCCCGTACAGCTACTTTGCCGTTCCGGGCATCTACCCCTACGCGAATCTTTCCCGGATATAGCTGGACCATGCGGGCGACCCAAACCGGGTCTTGCACAGCACGGGTACCCAGAATAATTCTCGAAACCCCAGCTGACAACGCTTCCTCAATGTGCTGTTCTGTTCGGATTCCGCCACCTAACTGCAACGGAATTTTTATCCCCCCCGCCATTTCTGCTATCCGGGACAGATTGCAGGGATAGCCGGACTGAGCTCCGTCCAGATCAACTACATGCAGCCACTGCGCCCCCTTTTTCTCCCACGTCCGAGCGGCACTCAGTGGACTTTCTGCCACTTGGACCGAGCGGTTAAAATCACCTTGTTCCAGACGCACGCAGCGTCCCAAACGAATATCCACGGCTGGATAAATCATCATCGATCTCCTCTCCCTTCGGCAAAGTTTTTCAACAGCTGCAGCCCGGCTGTACTGCTTTTTTCTGGATGAAACTGCATACCTACCAGGTTTTCCCTGCGGACCATGGCGCAAAATTCTGGTCCATGTGCGGTATAACCCACGCCATCTTGCGGATCGTGGGGGGTAAAGACATAGGAGTGGACAAAATAGAAGTAGGGATTATGGGGCAGATTGGTCAGCAGGGGATCCTTTTGCACCATACGCAGGCTATTCCAGCCCATATGGGGAAGTTTTTCTGGTGTCTCCAGCCGTGCTGTCCTACCCGGAATCAATCCCAGGCCGATACTGACTCCCCCTTCCTCACCCTGCTCTGCCAGCAGTTGCATACCCAGGCAGATGCCAAGCAGCGGCCGTCCCTTTTGTGCATAAGTCCGCAGTGCGTCTTTCAAACCTGTTTTCTGCAGGCGCTGGGCTGCTGCTTGAAACGACCCTACTCCCGGCAGAATAAGCCGCTCAGACAGGGCGATCTGCTCAGGATCGGCGCTGATTTTCCACTCCTGCTGCAGGTACTGCAACGCATTGGCCACACTGTATAGATTGCCCATTCCGTAATCCACTATGGTGATCATCCTATCACTCCTTTGCTGGAAGGCACTTCTGGGTAATCGCCGGTTCGTTTGCAGGCCACCCGCAAAGCCCGGGCAAAAGCTTTGAAGACCGCTTCGATCTGATGATGGGTGTTTCGCCCATACAATACTTCCAGGTGGACCGTCAGACCCGCTTCCCGGGCCAGAGCCAGAAAGAACTCTTCCACCAGCTCTGTGTCAAAATCCCCTACTTTGGCTGCAGCAAATGCCATGCGGCTGACCAGCTGGCCCCGGCCACTTACATCCACGACCGCCCGGGCTAAACTTTCATCCATGGGAATCAACGCATCCCCGTAACGGTGGATGCCTGCACGACTGCCGAGCGCTTCGTTAATGCAGCGGCCCAGCATCAGGCCCGTATCCTCCACCAAATGGTGGTCATCCACCTGCCGGTCGCCTGTGCAATGGACACTCAGATCCAGCCCGCCATGCAACGCAGTCAAAGTCAGCATATGATCCAAAAAGCCACAGGTGCTGGCGATTTCGGCTTTGCCGGTGCCGTCCAGATTCAAACTGATTTTCACATGGGTTTCTTTTGTACTGCGCTCCAGTGATGCGTTTCTCATAAGCTGCACCTCCCGTACAGATTCTTCCCTGTCATAATTCCCTCCAGCACTTCCATACAGAGTTCGTTTTCCGCCCGACTGCCAATGGAGACGCGCAAGTGGTTTTCCAGTCCGGGCACAGTACTGAGATCCCTAAGCAGCACACCCCTTTGCCGGCAGGCTTCCCACAGAGAAGCGGCCGGCAGCGGCGGCGCAAAGAGCAAAAAGTTGGTTTCGGAAGGATAGACCCGACAGTGCAGTTTTCGCTCCAGAAAAGCCACCATGCGTTCCCGTTCCCGAATCATTGCCGGCAACGTTTTCTGCCAGTATTCGGGGTAGCGCAAGGCCAGTTGGGCGGCCAGGAGGGATGGACTGCTTACATTAAAAGGCGGTCGTACCTGATTCAGTTTGTTCGCCAGTTCCCGACCGGACAGACTGTACCCCACCCGCAGCCCGGCCAGGCCCATGGCCTTGGAGAAAGTGCGCAACAAGAGCAAATGGGGATATTCATCCAGCCAGAGACGATAGTTCTGACCAGTAAACTCACCGTAGGCTTCATCCAAAATGACCACCCCCGGTGCATTGTCCAGGATCAGACGGATCATCCGGTCGTCAAATCGTTGACCGGTGGGATTGTTGGGCTGGCAAATGACAATGGGCCCGGGATCACGGCGGGCTGCTGCCAGGATTCCCCGTCCATCCAGGGAAAAGTCGGCCAATAGAGGCACCGGGACTGGCCGGACTCCAGAGATCTCGGCACATTTCTCGTACATGGAGAATGTGGGGACAGGATAGATGAGCGACTGATCCCGAGCGAAAGCCAGGCAGATCAGCTGAATCAGCTCATCTGATCCATTGCCGATGACAATCTGCTGCGGGTCAAGACTCCACCACCGCCCCAGGTCTTTGCGCAATTTTCCATCGTCGGGATAAGACTGAAAAGGCGTCCGCAGTAGTTCTTGCATCATGATCTTTTTAATATCTGCCGGCATATCCCAGCCCCGTTCATTGGCATCCAGCCGGATGCCTTGAAAAGTCTCCTCCGGACGGACGTCCCCAGTGGCAGCATTGCCGAGGGTGTTGTTCAAGTCGGTAAGATTCATGCTTTTTCCCTCCGTATCGTAACCGCCCGTGCGTGAGCATCAAACCCTTCCCACAGGGCAAACCGGGAAGTCATATCTGCGATATCGCGCAGCCCCGCTTCGCTGAGCGAAATCAAATTGGTAGTCTTCATAAAGGCTTCCACCCCCAGAGCAGAGTAAAAACGCGCCGTACCGCCGGTTGGCAACACATGGTTGGGTCCGGCGGTGTAGTCGCCGGCAGCCTCCGGAGACCAAGGCCCGGCAAAGATAGCGCCGGCATGTCGGACTTGAGCGGCCACCGTTAAGGGATCCCGGGTCAGAATCTCCAGATGTTCCGGGGCAAAGTGATTGACCGCTGCCAAGCCTTCCATCAGATTTTCAGCCAGGACCATCCTACCCTGGGCTCCCAGGGCCTGATGTGCCGTTCCTGCCCGGGGCAAATCGGCCAATTGTCGTTTCAGTTCAATCTGCACCTGCTCGAGCAAGACCGCATCCGTAGCAACCAGCACCGCCCAGGACAGCGGGTCATGCTCAGCCTGTGAGAGCAGATCGGCTGCCACCCAGTCCGCTCGGGCGGTGTCATCAGCCAGAATCATGATTTCACTGGGTCCGGCCAGCATATCGATGTCCACCTGACCATAGACCCGTTTTTTTGCCATGGTTACATAGCGATTCCCCGGCCCGGTTATCTTATCCACCCGGGGCACACTTTCTGTCCCGTAGGCCAAAGCTGCAATTGCCTGGACACCACCGATGCGAAAAACCTGATGCACACCGGCCAGGGCAGCCGCCGCCAGTACCCGTTCATCACATTCCCCGTTTTCCCGTGGCGGCGTGACCAGCACAATCTCCGGAACGCCGGCGATCACAGCCGGTAAAACATTCATCAGCACAGACGATGGATAGGGAGCTGCTCCCCCGGGTACATAGACACCCACCCGATCCAGCGGGCGATGGATCTGGCCCAGTAAGGACCCGTCCGGGTGAAATTCTGTCCAGCCACGTGGGCGCTGCTTTTCATGGAAAGCCCGGATCCGACTGGCGGCTGCTTCTAAAATGGTCTGCTCCCCAATCGGCAGGTTATCCCAGGCTTGCCGGCAGCGCTCAAGGGGTACGGCCAGAGATTCCACCGCTACCCTGTCATACTGGAGGGTATAGCGGTGAACAGCGGCATCCCCATCCCGACGAACATGATCCACCATGGTGCTAACTTGCGCCTCGATCTGTGGATCCTGATCCGTGCGAACGGGCGGTGTGGCAGCAATAAACTCACTGACCCGCTGAACAATCATACTCGACCACCTCCTTCTGCGGTCCGGCCAAACGATTTGTCAGGCAGCGCACCGCTGCTCCTTTCATCTGGTAACTGGCCCGGTTGGCAATCAGTCGGGCCGTGGATATCATAATTTCATCCAATAC
Organism: uncultured Candidatus Sumerlaeota bacterium; assembly: GCA_964503545.1. Classification (GTDB taxonomy): domain Bacteria; phylum Bacillota; class SLNR01; order SLNR01; family SLNR01; genus JAXGQE01. The sequence continues at coordinate 120 of CAZDAI010000039.1, read as the reverse complement.
GATCAGCTTGTTTTCATTCAGCGTGCGGCCTGTGGAGACAATATCCACAATGGCATCGGCCAAACCCACCGCCGGTGCCAGTTCCACCGCCCCGTTCAAAGGGATGATATCCGCGTCAAT
>CAZDAI010000038.1:12347-16349 GCA_964503545.1 uncultured Candidatus Sumerlaeota bacterium | reverse complement strand
GCCCCAGGGCCGGCAAAAAAGACTTCTCCTACCGCACTGCCCCGCACCAGGACACCATTTTTTACTCCGTGTACTGAAGCCAGAAGGTGATCTTCTGGAATCAGCATGGGTTCCACAAAGGCACAAATGCCAGTGGCACGCTGCTGCACTGAGCCAATCAGCTTGATACGGCAGCCCATACTTTTTGCATCAGCCATATCCAGTGCTCGTATGGCCGTAATACCGCTGCAAGATACCTTCTGCCAGGGAATTTCTGCACCGAGTGCTTCTCGAACCAGAATCACCGTCTTGTAAAGAGCATCCAGACCTTCCACATCTCCCGCCGGATCGGCCTCAGCATACCCCAGTTTTTGCGCCTCCTGGAGGGCTTGCCCGTAATCCTGGCCAGCTTCTGCCATGCCTGAAAGGATGTAGTTGGTGGTCCCATTGATGATGCCGGCCACACCGGTTATTGTGTTCCCGGCGAAACACTCATGGAGAGGATGCAGGAGCGGAATGCCGCCGGCCACACAGGCTTCTGTATAGATGCGGCAGCCATGGGCGGCTGCGGCTGCATAAATCTGCCGGCCATGTTTGGCCATCACTTCCTTGTTGGCTGTTACCAGATGCCGGCCCTTGCTCAGCGCCGCCAGGATATAGGAAAGGGCGGGCTCTTCCCCGCCCATTGCATCCACAACGATCTCGATGCTCTCATCATCCAGAAGATCCTCGAACTGATCCGTCAGCATAGGAACCGCATCCGGAATCCCCCGGTCTTTGTGTCTGTCCCTAACCAGGATACGCTTTACCTTTAATCGTGTGCCACAGGCAGCCTCGATTGCTGCCTCCCGCTCTTTTAGAATCTGCCAGGTTCCGGTTCCGACTGTACCAAAACCCAACAATCCGATCCCTGTTTCTTTGCCCCCCACATGGTTTCATCCTCTCTGCAGCATTGTCTAGTTTTGCGCCAGCAGTTCCACCTTCTTAGTGCCGTCGAGCTGTTTAATCCGGTTGATCAGTTCTTCTGCCGAATACTCCAAGTTCAGTGTCTCAATGGATATGGACACATAGGCCATCCCCTGTAGAGGGATTCCCTGATTGATCATGATGATGTTCCCGCCGGCTTGTGCGATGGTGTTGAGTACTTTTGCCAGAATTCCGGGGCGGTGTTCCAGATAAAATGATAAGGTGATGATACGCCCTTCACTCATCTGATAATAAGGAAAGACCCCATCTTTGTATTTGTAATAAGCGCTGCGGCTGATTCCGATCTCTTGCACAGCTTCGTTCACAGTCTTGGCCATCCCCTTGCTTAGCAGTTCCTTAACCATTAGTGTTTTCTTAAACACATCGGGGAGGAATTCCCATTTGATCACAAAAAAAGCATTCTTTTCTTCAGTCACTGTGTCGCCCCCCTATGTCTATCTTTGAAAGACATGTTTCTACGTACGAGAGACATTATATCATGGACATCATTTCAGCTCAAAAATGAATCTTGATCTCCTTGGCTATTTTACGGCTTTTATACGCAATTAAGTAACTGCTGGTCTGTCTATCTCTCTCTTGCTAGATTTTTAAAAAGAAAGCTTCTCTGTGTCGGGCAGAGAAGCTTTCGTCCTGCAAAGGATTCTTCTACTTGTTTACCATTTCCTTCAGGTTCTTACCAGCTTTGAAAACGGGGACCTTCCGGGCTTTTACGGCGATTTCTTCACCGGTCCGGGGGTTACGGCCCACACGCTGCGGACGCGCTTTCACCTCAAAGCTGCCAAAGCCCACCATCTGGACTTTTTCCCCTTTGGCCAAAGCATCGCCCATTGAATCAAAAACTGCTTTTACTGCCTTACCGGCATCTTTCTTGCTGAATCCGGCCATTTCACTAACCTTTTCAATGAGTTCCATTTTTGTCATACTTTCACCTCCCCTTCTTGTTTTTACCTGTAAAAAGAGGTCTCCCTGACAATACTTGCAGGATTACGACAATTCTTACATTCAACGACCTGCACTGTATTCCTTCTTCTCTGGGATAAAAAACAAAAAAAAGTCCTTATTTTTCATAGGTTTACACCGTTTTACCACTTCTTTACTGCTAAATTGGTAAAAACACCCTGCTACGACTGTCGAAACAGTGCTGCAAGGTGTCGAATTCGTGCTAAAGACTCTCCCATATTGCTTTGCGTTCAGTCCGGGATTCCTCTATTTCGTATTTGCCTTCCCTTCCCATCAGCGAGCGCACCGCATCCTTAGGCGATTTATCCTCATAGAGAACCCGATAGGTTTCCTGGGTGATGGGCAGCGCTACCCCATAATGGGCAGATAAGGCTTGTCCGACCTGGGCGGCTTTGACTCCTTCAATGACCATATCGGTTCCCGCCAGGATATCCCGGAGTTTCTCTCCTTGTCCAATGCGGATCCCAACAGAATGGTTGCGGCTGTGAGGACTGGTACAGGTACAGACCAAATCACCCAGTCCGGAAAGTCCTGCAAAGGTTAGCAGTTCTGCACCCATGGCATAGCCCAGACGCGCCATTTCCGCCAGGCCTCGGGTAATCAGTGTCGCCCGTGTATTGTCGCCAAAACCCAATCCGTCAGATATACCGACAGCAATGGCGATAATATTCTTCAGCGCACCACCCATTTCCACTCCCACCATATCATGGTGAGTATACACCCGCAGTGCAGGTGCCATAAAAATCTCCTGCAGCTGAACAGCCACCGATTTACCCATGGATGCAATCACGGTCGCTGTGGGTATGCCCCGACTCACCTCTTCAGCAAGATTGGGTCCTGAGAGTGCACAGATGCGATGATTTGGAATCTGGGGAATTTCCCGGTCAAGAACCTGGGACATCCGCAAAAATGTATCCTTTTCCAATCCCTTTGCCAGGCTAACGACAATTTCCCGTCCGGTCAGGACGGTCGAAAGACGCCGCCCGATCTCAGCCACTCCATGGGAAGGGACAGCGACTACAACCACATCGGCCTGGGATACGGCCTCCTGCAAATTACCTGTAACTCCCAAAGCATCCGGTAAGTGCGTACCCGGCAGGTATGCGCGATTTTCCCGATATTCTATAAGTTCTGCCACAAATTCAGGACGCCGGGCATATAATGTGACCGTGTGAGGGGAATGAGTCAATAGAATGGCCATGGCGGTTCCCCAGCCACCGGCGCCAATTACTGCAATGCGGGCCAAGCCCACCACCTCCTAAAATTGGGATTCTCTTTTGCGTGTGAAAATTCGTACCGGGGTGCCTTCAAATCCGAAAGCTTCCCGTAGTTTGTTCTCCAAAAAACGCTTGTATGAAAAGTGCATCAGTGTCGGATCATTGACAAAGAAAACAAAAGTCGGCGGTCGAACACCAGTCTGGGTAGCGTAGAAAACCTTCAGACGTCTGCCCTTATCCCCCGGCGGCGGATTGATGCTGACCGCCTCCCGCACAACCTCATTGATCAGCGCTGTAGACAGGCGCAGATAGTACTGGTGGGTAACTTTTTCGATCAGATCGAAAATGCGCCCGACGCGCTGGCCGGTTTTGGCGGAGATGAAAATGATGGGTGCATAGTCGATAAAGGAGAGCTCCTGACGGATCCGTCGTGAATAAGCATCCATGGTCTTTCCGTCCTTTTCCACCAGATCCCACTTGTTCACCACGATGATCATAGCTTTTCCTGCTTCATCGGCATACCCGGCGATCCGCTGGTCCTGTTCAGCAATGGACTGAGTCGCATCCAAAACCAGCAAAACCACATCGGCCTGATCCACCGCTTTTAACGCCCGAATTACGCTGTAGTATTCCACCGGTTTGTCCACCCGACTACGCCGGCGCATACCGGCAGTATCCACAAAGATCAGCTTCCGATCATCCCTTTGAATGAGTATATCAATAGCGTCCCGAGTGGTACCGGGCACATCACTGACAATCATCCGCTCTTCTCCTAAGAACGCATTGACCAGAGAAGATTTTCCCACATTGGGACGACCGATCACAGCCACCCGCATGGTATCCTCATCCATCTCCGCCC
>CAZDAI010000038.1:0-12337 GCA_964503545.1 uncultured Candidatus Sumerlaeota bacterium | reverse complement strand
CTTCGTCGGGGGGGAAACGCTCCACGATCATATCCAGGAGCTCGCCCACACCCAGGCCATGGACTGCAGAAACTGTTACGGTGTCCTGAAACCCCAGGCGGAAGAAATCGTAAGCATCAGACTCTTGGCTTTGGTTTTCAATCTTATTGACAGCGAGTATTACTGGTTTTTCCGAACGACGCAAAATAGCGGCAACATCCTCATCAGCCGAAGTCAGCCCAGAGCGGCCGTCCACAACAAAAACGATCACTGTTGCCTCTGCGACCGCCATTTCCGCCTGCCGGCGGATATGGGGCGTCATTACATCAGTTTCATCCAAATCGATGCCCCCTGTATCAATGATCACAAACGGGTGTCCCAGCCATTCACTGTCAGCATACAGTCTGTCCCTGGTAATCCCCGATTCACTTTCGACAATGGCCAGTCTTTTTTGAATGATGCGGTTAAAAAGGGTTGATTTACCCACATTGGGGCGTCCCACAATTGCTACTACAGGTTTCATCAGTTTCACTCATCCTTCCCGTCTTGACAAAGATCCCGAACCAACTGAACCAGGCCATCCCCTAAGGAATCCACAGGGATGATGGCAGTATGCAGCGCATCAGCCACCATCGCCAGTGTCATATCGTCGAGAAAGCGGTCCTTTTCATCTTGCAGCATGCTGTCCGGAATCAGTACAGCATCCCCCAGGGGCTTGCCAGTTAAGGCATCTAGCAGATCCTGCCCCGTTATCAGCCCTGTTACTGTTATCTGGCCGCCAAAAAAACGATTCGGGACAACCGCCAATTGAACTTCCAGCCCCTCGATGTCGTTAAGATTCATAATAATCGGCTGAATGTAGGGAGCGCTGCTGACACCACTGACCACGGTCAATTTATGCGTCCGACAACGGTCGGGCAGATGCTGGCGTTCAGCTGACCAGCGATCTAGTAGCAACCGCAGCAGTCCGATGCCATTTTCAGTTTGCGGGAATTCGGCATAATATGGCCGGGTCGGCAACTCCCGCTTAGCCAAAGCGTAAAATTCATCCGCAGCAAACACCAGGGGATAATCCAGGCGCTCGCAAAATCGTTGTCGCCAGGTGTCGATCTGGTTCAGCACCTTCACTGCCTGCTCCCTGTCAAAGGGGGCCAAGTCAGTCAAGCCATCACGATGACCTGTCAACCCCACCGGTACGACCCCCACCGAAGCCACCCCTGGATACAAATCCCCCAGTTTCTCTAATGTATCATCCAGCACTTTCCCATCGTTCCAATCAGGACACACGACAATCTGTGCATGGATAGTCAACTGCGCTTGGGCAAAAGCCTGAAGATCCCTTAAGGCATCTCCCGCTTGAGCATTTTGCATCATGGCTGTTCGAACTCCCGGATCCAGAGCATGGACAGAAACATGGAGCGGGCTGAGCCGCTGGGCAATGATCCGCTCCCGATCTTCGTCAGTCAGGTTGGTGAGGGTAATAAAGTTACCCGCCACCACTGAGTAGCGATAATCATCGTCTTTGATGTAAAGTGTAGAGCGCATTCCTGCCGGCAGCTGATCAACAAAGCAGAAAATGCAGTGATTTTCGCATTGTCGGATAGGAGAAAATGCAGACAGGTCGAAGATGATACCCAAGTCTTCATTGACATCCTTTTCGATTTCCATCTCGATCAGCTCACCTCGGCTGTCAATGAGGAGAATCAGCTCCTCATCAGCTTCCAGGTAGCGAAAATCGATAATATCCCGTGGACAGCGGCCATTGATAGCCAAAAGAAAATCCCCGGGTAAAATGCCTAACTCATAAGCAATGCTTTCCGGTTCCACATCTTGAATTAGAATCCGGCAGGGGGTATCCGTCATGTAGCTTCCTCCGCACTTCATTTTACTTCCCTTATTATCCATCATATTCCCGGGTACGTCAATCATCCGGCCAGAGGGCCGGGCAGCCCGGCGTCAGGAGTGATATTTTTTGCCAGCATATACCTTGATCATCAGTGAAAAGCCCAGTGTTGCCCGGGCCATCGCCGCCTGCCTCGGTTCGCCAGTGAAAAAGGATAGTTACCTGCAGGTCGGGAACTATCTGGTCACTTGGGCACTGGGCCATCTGATGGAACTCTACGATGCAGAAGATTACAACCGTCGCTATAAAAAATGGTCCATGGACACACTGCCCATTATTCCGGAACGTTTTCGTCTAAAAGTGCGGGCAGAGAGCGGAGCCCGGCGGCAGTATGATGCCATCCGGGCTCTGGTGCAGCGGCCGGATGTGACAAAGATAATCAATGCATGCGATGCCGGCCGGGAGGGAGAACTGATCTTTCGTTATCTCTACCATCATATGGAAGCCAATCAGCCAGTAGAGCGCCTGTGGCTCTCCTCGGTGGTACCGGATGATATTCGTGATGCCTTGGCAAAGCTTCGCCCAGAAGCCGATTATGACCGATTGGCTGCAGCTGCCAGTGCCCGGTCCGAAAGCGACTGGCTGGTGGGAATCAATGCCACCCGTGCCTACACGGTACGATGCAATACTTTGCTCCAACTGGGTCGGGTGCAGACCCCTACCCTAGCTTTGCTAGTCATGCGGGAAAAAGAGATCTTGGAATTTTTACCCCAGGATTTTTGGGAAATTCCCGCCGAACTGATTAGTGAAGATCTGCCTTATCCTGCCCTTTGGACTGGCCCTGACGGCACGCGTCTCTTCGACCGTGACAAAGCCCAGGCCATCGTGCGCAAAACCCGTGGCCAGACGGGCACCATTACCCGGGTTACCAGTAAAGAAACACGGGAACTGCCTCCCCTTCTTTATAACCTGACGGATCTGCAAAAGGACGCAAACCGGCGTTTTGGCTTCACAGCTCAAAAAACCTTGCAGGTTGCCCAAAGTCTCTATGAACAGCGCAAGCTGATTACCTATCCCCGGACAGACAGCCATCACCTCAATCAGCAGGTTTTCGCCCAAAGCGGCGCCATTTTCAATGCCTTGAGCAAGGGACCTTTTGCCAGTCTTCTTGATCTGGTACCGGTACCCCGGGCAAACTACGGGCAGCGAGTCACCGATGACAACAAAGTTTCCGATCACCATGCCATCATTCCCACCACATATCCAGCCAAAGCCCGGCTAACGGATGATGAAATGCGCATCTATCGTCTGATTGTACTGCGTTATCTAGGAGCCTTCTGTCATCCGGCCCGCTATTTGGAAATGCTCGTGGAGACAGAAATTGCCGCAGAGCGTTTTGTCACAAAAGGCAAAACCATGCTGGCACCGGGTTGGCGCAGTCTCTATACAAAAGAAACTGACAATGATGACGACGCTTCGCCCACCCCAGCGCTGCCAGCCCTGCAGCAGGGTGCAGCGGCCCGGGCGGTCAAGGTCAGTTTGCGCAAGGGGCAGACCAAGCCACCACCACGCTTTACAGAAGGTTCGCTCCTAGGTGCGATGGAAACAGCGGGCAAAGAACTGTCCGAAGAAGCCCTGAAAGAGGTTATGAAAGACAAAGGGATTGGCACGGTAGCCTCCCGACCCCAAATCATTGAAAAATTAAAATCAGCCGGCTACATTGTATTACAGAAGCGTTTGCTCCATCCAACAGAAAAAGGCATGCAGTTAATCCAGATGTTGCCGTCCCGGCAGCTGACATCACCGGAGTTGACCGGTGAATGGGAGTTCCGGCTGCGCCAAATTGAACGGGGTGAAGACACGAAGAAAGCATTCATGGCAGCCATTCGGACCTTTACAGAAAGCCTCGTCCAAGACGCACGTGCCATGATTGTTTCTCCCCAAACGCCCACCTTGCAGACCATCGGCACTTGTCCTGCCTGCGGAGCCGCCGTGTTGGAGAACCGTAAATCCTACAGCTGCAGTGGCTGTCCTCTGGTGATCTGGAAAAGAATTGCCGGCAAAACCATTTCCATCACCCAGGCTCGCCGTCTGCTGAGCGGCAGTCGGGTCGGCCCGTTAAAAGGGTTCCGCGCAAAAACCGGAAAATCGTTCAGTGCCAGCCTGATCCTGCAAGACAACAAAGTGACTTTTGATTTTTCAGTGAAGGAGAAAAAATAAAATAGGGTCCGGCATACCGGACCCTGGTTTTCTTATACTACCTCTTCTTATGCTTCCTCTTCTTCTGGGCTTTCATCTGCCGGCTTATCCTCTGGGGCCAAACGATCACCGATGGTGCCGCCCTCTGACTGTTCCTTTTCCTGGGCAGCGATAAATGCCAGATACTCCTCTTTCGCACGATCCTGCTCCACTTCAATCATGCTTAAACCGACTTTCTGTTCTGCCGGATTCTGAGAAATTACTTTCACTTCTACCATCTGCCCCAGCTCCAAAGCATCTTCTGGTTTGGCAACACGCTTGCTTGAAATCTGGGAGATGTGCAGCAGTCCGTCAATCCCTGGTTCAATCTCAATAAAGGCACCAAAACGGGTAAAACGCACCACTTTCCCGTTGATGATCGAACCCACCGGATATTTTTCGGCTGCCACTTCCCAAGGATTGGGCAGCACTTGTTTTAAGCCGAGAGAAATTCGATTGTTCTCCCGATTGACTCCCAACACCTTGACTTCAATGTTGTCACCGATGGCAACCGCTTCAGACGGATGGCGGATTCGTCCCCAGGACATTTCGGAAATATGCAGCAGTCCGTCGATGCCGCCAATGTCAACAAAGGCGCCAAAATCAGTGAGCCGTCGAACCACGCCCGCCAGAACCTGACCTTCTTCTAAGTTTTCCAGTGTGTCTTTTTGCTTCTGGGCTGCTTCTTCTTCGATGGCTTTTCTGCGAGAAAGGACTACCCGTCGTTTGCGTGGATCCAATTCAATGATTTTGAATTTCATTTCTTCGCCTACCAGACTGCGCAGGTCTTCCACATACCGATCCGCAGCCTGGGATGCTGGAATAAAGGCCTGCATCCCGATGTCAGCAATCAGTCCGCCTTTTACTACATCTTTTACAATGCCGGGAATCAATTCACCCGCATCATACGCTGCCCGAATCGATTCCATGGCCTTTTCTTCATCTGCCCGGTTTTTGGACAGAATCAGCTTGCCATCCTGATCTTCCACGCTGACAACATACACTTCAATTTCATCGCCTTTTTTAATCACTTCGTCCGGCGAATTCATCCATATATTAACCAGCTCCTGCAGCGGGATGACCCCTTCGGACTTATAGCCGCCCACATCCACCAGCGCTTCATTCTGGCCGACCTGAACGACAGTACCTTTGACAATCTGGCCCTCTTGCAGGGTGACAAATGATTCTTCATAGGCTTTTTCCACATCTTCCATGTCCGCATCATCCGCTGCTCCGGTTTCATCTGTTGCGAGCTCTTCCGCTGCGACAGGTTCTGCGTCTCCTACTACGACCTCTTCCCTGCAAATTTCCGGTTCCGATACTTCCTCTGCCTCCGGCTTTGCTTCCTGTTCCAGTTCCTTCTTCAGTTCATCCATTTTGTCCATTACCCCCTCCATAATCCATTGCGGCGTTGATGCGCCGCCCGTCACGCCGACACGATCTGTACCCTTAAACCACTCAGCATTCAGGTCTTCTGCAGACTCGATATGATAGGTTCGCGCCCCCTCGTTGCGGCTGATGGCTGCCAAACGCCCGGTATTGGCACTGTTTTTACCCCCAACGACCAGCATGACATCCACTACAGCTGCCAAATGAGCTACTTCTTCCTGTCGCTCCTGGGTTGCAGTGCAGATGGAGTTATAAACCCTCAGATCCTGCACTTTTCTTTTTAGAATATCCACGATGGCAGCTACTGTCGCTTTTTCCTGAGTAGTTTGTACTACCACTCCTGCTTTATCCATATACGCCAAGACTGCAGCATCTTCCTCTTTTTCAAGAACCAGAGCATCGCCGCCAGCCCAGCCACGGATGCCCTCCACTTCTGCATGATTGCTCTCCCCGATGATAATTACCTGGTATCCATCCTGATGCAGTTTTCTGGCTTGAAACTGAGCCTGCCGAACAAAAGGACAGGTTGCATCGGTAATCGCCAGTCCTTTGTCTTTGGCTTCAGCCAGAACTTCAGGGCGCACACCGTGCGCCCGGATGATCAGACAGCCGCCCGGCACTTGGGAAACTGCGTCCGCCTGGACTATCCCTTGATCTCTCAGGTGTTCAATCACTGCGGGATTGTGCACCAGCGGTCCCAATGTAGTGATGGGCTTTCCGGAACAGTGCTGCACTGCCTCTTCGGCTAAAGTCAGAGCCCGTTTCACTCCGAAACAGAAACCAGCACTTTTAGCCAGAATGACTTCCATCCGCATCACCTTCCTGTTTCACTACAGTCTTTTGCGGCTTCTGCTCCTCGGGGAGCAGTTCAGCCAAGGCCTGCATCATTTTTGCACCCACCTGCTCCAGCACCGGCCCCGTAGCTTTTTGCCCATACCACGGAGAAAGATCCACGGGCTCACCGACACGGACTGTGATCTGTGGCAGATAACTGCCTTTTTTCAACATCTTATGCGTATTAATTAAAGCAACGGGAATCACCGGAGCCTGACTACGCAAAGCAAACATGGCTGCTCCTGGTTCTGCGCCTGTCATCACTCCATCTTTGCTGCGGGTCCCCTCCGGGAACAGACCCAACAGATCACCCCGATAAAGGATTTCCAGGGCTGTACGAATCGCTTGCCGATCCGCCACGCCCCGCCGAACGGGAAAAACACGAATGCGGGGCAGTACATAACTCAATACCGGCATGGTAAAAAGTTCCGCTTTGGCCATGTAAGACACAGGCCGGGATGTAGAACAAGCCGCCAGTGGTGGATCCCAGGTGCTGGCATGATTGGATATTATGATACCCGGCCCGGTTTCCGGAACCCGGCCAATCCACTCAATGCGCAGGCGGAAAAATACTTTGTAAATAATAAAGAAAAGACTACGAATCACATAGTACAGCAAAGGCTCAGCCACCTCCATGGAGTCGGATCAGGGTGTCGACCACTTCAGCAATGGTCATGGCGGTGGTGTCGACTAAAATGGCATCATCCGCCTGGGCCAACGGGGAAGTTTTCCGCCCGCTGTCAAAGGCATCCCGCTCGGCAAGATTCTTCTTTACGGCTTCATAATCCGCACTGTATCCTTTATTTTGCATTTCCGTGTACCGGCGGCGGGCCCTCTCTGCCAGGGATGCTGTCAGAAAGATCTTGAGACCAGCCTGGGGGAGCACGGTGGTGCCGATATCCCGGCCATCCATCACGACCTGGCCGGCATGAGCCAGTTCCCGCTGCCGCTGGGTAAGGATTCTTCTGACACCGGCAACAGCCGATACCGGTGAAACCAGCCCGCTTACTTCCGGGGAGCGGATGGCCTCGCTGACATCTTCACCGTTGAGAAAAATACGATTGGGTTCATCCGTGTAATTTTCGTCAAAGCGAAACACAATTTCTGCAGCCTGGGCCAGTTCTTCCAGCCGTACTTCATCTCCCGGGTCAACATTTTGGCGAATAGCCAGCAGTGTTATTGCCCGATACATCGCACCAGTATCAATGTATACATATTCCAACCGCCGGGCCAGCGCCCGGGATACCGTGCTTTTACCAGCTCCCGCCGGGCCATCCACTGCAATCACAGTCCGATCTTTCAATCCATCTCACCTGCCTGTATCAATGTCCGCCCTAGGGCGGGTAATAAGCGTGCCAAGTCGTCCATGACAGCACGGAAGCGATCCGGTTGGAGGGACTGGCGTCCGTCGGAGAGGGCTGTTTCAGGCCGAGGATGCACTTCCACCATCAACCCGTCCGCACCCGCTGCGGCAGCGGCCAGGGCCATTGGCGCCACGAGCCGCCATCTGCCGGTACCGTGACTAGGATCGACGACAATCGGTAAATGACTCATGTGCTTGACAGCCGGTACAGCTGCCAAATCCAGAGTGTTGCGTGTATAGGATTCAAAGGTGCGAATTCCCCGTTCGCAAAGAATAATCTTTTCATTGCCGGCTGCTGCGATGTATTCTGCTGCCTGGAGCCATTCTTCATAAGTAGCCATGGGTCCTCGCTTTAGGAGAACCGGTTTGGACTGTCGCCCCACTTCTTTGAGAAGAGGGGTGTTGCTCATGCTCCGGGCTCCGATCTGAATCAGATCCAGACGCTCTGCAGCATCAGCCACATCCCGCGGGTCCATGATTTCAGAAACAACCGGCATCTTCAAGGTCTGTCCCACAGCCTGCAACATTTCCAGGCCCGCTTCGGCCAATCCCTGAAAGGCATAGGGGGAGGTACGCGGTTTAAAGGCGCCGCCGCGCAAAATGACGGCTCCGGCTTCTTTGACCTGTCTGGCTGCTTCCAGCAACTGATCGTAGCTTTCCACAGCACAAGGACCAGCAATTACTGCCAGGGGTCCACCGCCAATGAATATACGGCCCACGCCAACGACAGAATCCCCCTGTTCACCGACTCTGGCAACTCGATGGAATGGTACTTCTGTTGCCAGTACCTTCTCCACCCAAGGATAGGCTTCCAGGGCCAATACTGCTTCATCGCTAAAGGGTCGGGAGATTGAAATAATGGTTCGACCGCTGTCATCAGTCAACAGTGAATAATCGCTGCCTGGGGACAGGTCGTTGAGCATCGCCCGAATGCGCTGCTCGCTGACACCGGGAATGGTTACCACAATCACAAGTCATCCCCCCGCACCAGATCCGGTCGCAGCCGTACCGCATCTTCCAGGTAAACGTGCTCAATTTCATCCTGATCCTTCTCTGTGTTCCAGTGAATCAACACCCGGATACAGCGAGGCAAACTATCAGGAACCGGAACCTCCATGCAACAAAACAAAGGCACCATCATCCAACCCAGTTCCCGGGCAGCCGCAGCCGGATGCGCTGCATACAAATCAGCTGTTAAAGAAAAAAGGATGCTCCCTATCTCTTCTGATCTGATGCCATTGACTTCCACGAGAGCCTCAAGGAGCCGGCGGCTGCCGGCAAGTATGGCATCCCGGGTATTGTCTCCCACTGTGATTGCACCACGCACACCACGTACCTGCACCATCGGAATCCCTCCTGCTGCACCGTTTTCATTACGAATCTATTATATGCCATCCCCTTGCGTTTGGCAACCGCAGGCATAGCGTGCCGCTGCTTCACCGGCCGCAGCACCGGTACAGAAAGCTGTCTGGAGATTGTACCCGCCAGTGTACCCGTCCACATCCAGCACCTCACCGCAAAAATACAAGCCGGGATGCAGCCTGGAAGCAAAAGTCTTGGGCTGAACCTCCCTGACATCCACGCCCCCCATGGTCACCACCGCTTCTGCCAGAGGGCGATAACGCCGGACAGTGACCGGCAGGGATTGGAGTAAATGGACAAGCTGGAGGCGCTCCTCTCGGCTAATCTGATGGACAGAAAGCTCCGGATCCAGTCCGGACAAAGTAACCACCACTGGAATCAGCAGCCTGGGTAAAAGGTTCTTCCAGGCATTTTTAAACTGCCGCCTGTTTTGCGCGATAAATTCTCGTTGCAGTCGAGCATCCAGCTCTTCCTCCGTCAAAGCAGGCTTCAGATTAATCTTCACTGTAACAGGCCCCTGGCCAGCTGCCAGGGCTTTGACCACCGCTCGGCTCAAAGACAATACGGTAAGGCCAGAGATGCCAAAATGAGTAAACAGCAGTTCACCAAAATCGTTACCTAACAGACGCCCATCTTTTGCATACACCGCAATGCCAGCGTTCTTCAGTGTCAGACCCTGGAGTTCTTCCACCCAAGATTCGTCCGTTTCCAATGGAACCAGTGACGGCAGGGGCTGAACTATTTTATGCCCCAGCTGACTGGCAAAGAGGTAGCCGTCTCCACTGGAGCCCGTGGTGGGATAGGATGCCCCGCCGGTGGCAACAACTACCGCCTTTGCCCGCCATAGACCCGTATCTGCAGTCACGATCCAGCCGTTTTCCTGGTCCCTGGCAATGTTTATGACCCGGGCATTCTGTTGCAGATGAACCCCCATCTCCCGGGCAAAACGTACCAGTGCCCCTCGAACATCCTCGGCCCGATCACTTACCGGAAACACCCGGCGACCTCGCTCTGTTTTCAGCGGCACCCCCCGGTTTTGGAAAAAATCTTGAACAGCACGACTGTCAAAACGGGAAAAAGCGCTGAACAGAAAGCGGCCATTGCCAGGCATATTCTGTTGAAACTCATTCATATCGCAATCATTGGTCACATTGCAGCGACCCTTGCCGGTCACCAGAATTTTTTCGCCGCACTGGGAATTTTTCTCAAGAACAATCACCCGTGCGCCGCTTTTCCCGGCTGTACCCGCAGCTAGCAAACCGGAGGCCCCACCGCCGACGACAATCACATCTGCATCAAATTTCATCGAATCTGCTCCTTTCAGGAAAAGACCCTGAGCCGCCTCAGGGTCTTGGTTCACCAAACCGGTGCTCGGTACCGGCTAATAGTCTTTCAATGTTGGGCCGATGTTTGTAGATGACAAAGACGGCCATTAAAATACCGAAGAGAATATACAAAGGTGAGCGACCATTCCACCAGATCAGTATCGGCAATAGGGCAGCGATAACAATGGAAGCCAAGGACACATAACGGGTAACAGCGATGATAATGATCCAAATCACCAGCAGTGTCACCATGACCACCGGCATCAGGTACAAGAGAATGCCAGCCGCACAGGCGACCCCCCGCCCCCCTTTGAAGTTCATAAAAGGTGAAAAACTGTGGCCCAGCACTGCCGTTGCTGCAGCAAGCAAAGTCATGACTTCTGTGCCGCCCACATGGCGTCCGATGTAAGTAGCCAAAGCCGCTTTGGCTGCGTCGAGCACCAGAACCGCCGCACCAGCACCCGGCCCCAGAATGCGAAATGCATTGGTGGCACCAATGTTGCCGCTGCCGGTCTTTGTGATGTCAATGCCCCGCAAACGACCGATAATGAAACCAAATGGAATGGAACCCAGCAAATAGGCGGCAGCCAGAACAAGCACGATATTCATACAGTCACAACTCCTCCGCTTTATTCACCCAGCAGATGGGCGAGAGTCTTTTCCAAAAGCAGCGGGACCAGGCGGAAGGAATAGTCCTTCTGCAGCCGTTCTGTGTATTTATGGGCGTCTTTACCCATCGGCCCGATATTAACAACCGGTAAATTGAGCCGACCAATGGCCTCCAGAGGCAGTTCATATTTTTCACCCCAGCCGGGCATGTTCTCTGTCAAAGCCCGGATCGCTTCCGGATCGCTGGCGGTGGAAAAATAGCTGAGATCAGAAATATAGGGATAGAATTTTTTGGGGATCAATGTAATACCGGTTTCACTTTCCACTTCGGTTATCGCCTGGGTCAAAGACCACAGCAGGTGTTTTTCCCGCTCTTCCTCACCCTCCACATAAATGTGGGGGTAGTAAGGGGGCAGATAGAAAACAATAATTACCGGATCTTTCGAGGGCCGCAGCCGGATCATCTCCCGTACAACTTTCATGCCGTAATCCCGGCCATCCAGGCGAGTATCCTCCAACAGCAGCTTGCGAAAGGCTTCCATATGAACCTCGTAATCGGCTCCCAGCCGCTCGGCAAGATCCTGATGCAGTTCCGATACAGTTACCACCTTGGTCTGCCAGGGAAGCTTATGATGAGGAATATTGTTGGCGCTGCAGAAGGCTTTGTATTCCCGGTTGAGGCGATCGATTACTTTATCAAAAGCCGTCCTAGCTTTGTCCAGGAGCTTCTCCAACACCAGATCCGGCGTGCTGCGATGGGTATGGTAATTAAAGAACAGTTCCACCGTTCCAGCTGTTTGCACTGAGTACTGCTCTTTGGTATCCTTTTGGCGTAATGTGACCGGCGGACTGGGGTACTCCCCTTCGGCACCGTCACACAAATCCATGCTCATGTTAATGCTGCGGGTCAGCTCCGAGGCCAACTGGTTGGGATCCACACCTTCAAATGACTGTCCCACATGGGTTTCTTTTCCAACCACCAGGAAAGAAGGCAAGAGTTTGCCAACCGTACCCACATAGACATAGTTATTCTCATCTCCCGGGTAGCGGGGTGCGGTATAATCGGAATCGATCGCAGCAAGGTACTCCAGCCCTTCGGCAACGGCCAAATCATTGAGTTCATGAACAGCCGCCAGCATTCCCGCTGAATTGTTTTCCTCATCAGGAACAGCGAGAAAAACCAGATTTCCGGAAAATTCATCCAGACGCTGACCCAGATCAGCCATTACAGCCATCTGAGCTGCCAGACCGCTTTTCATGTCAAATGCCCCCCGGCCGAACATCCATTCACCTGATTCCAGATCGGCACGGACTTCGTCCGGCAGATCCTGGGTCTTAAGTCGTTCTGCCAGAATCAGCGGATCGCAGGCACAGTCTTTTAAATCACCGTAATCG
>CAZDAI010000037.1:0-16360 GCA_964503545.1 uncultured Candidatus Sumerlaeota bacterium | reverse complement strand
ATTCTTTTTTGAAACTTTCTCTCGTTACCTTCTTGACTTGTTACCACAAGTCTTGCTTTCATTATACCCCGACAACATGAATTCACTGTTAAGATTAAATTAATGTTCTAAGTGGCGGATACTTCCAGCGAATCTTGCACTTTTACGCAATTCTCGCCCAATAAAGCCTCTACTTCTTCAATCAGGTCCCTGCTTTCTTCTACCCAAAAAGACTGATCGGTAAGCACGACTTTACGTTCTGGCATGTAATAGAGATAAACTGGAACATGACCTTTGTGAGCCATCAGGATCCGTTTGAGGTGTTGAAGCACCAGACCACCTTTTTGTTCCTGATCGATGCGGATGTTTACCTTCCGAGGCGATAATGGGCAGAGTTCTTCACAGATGATTTTTACTGTATCATCGTTTAAGTTAAGTCGACCGCTGACAATCACTATCCGGTCTGCCTGGACAAATTTACCGCATTTCATGTAAGTCTTAGGAAATACAATCACTTCAACGCTGCCTTCGAAGTCTTCCAGCGTAAAGAACACCATCGGATCGCCATTCTTTGTCGTAATCTGTTTCGTCACTGTTACCAGGCCACAAACTTTGACCGTCTCGCCATCTTTATGCTCCCCGAGCTCTGCTGTGCTGTGGCGTGCAATGGCCCGCTGTTCATGACGGAAGTGATTCAGAGGATGGCCGCTGATGTAAAGACCCAGCATCTCTTTTTCCATGTTGAGCAAAATGTGGTCCGGGAACTCTTCGATTTCAGGAAGAACATCCTGTATCTGTACAAACTGTTCCGGCTCATCCACCAGGTCAAAGAACGACACCTGACCAGACTCCCTGCCCTTTACAGCCTGCTGAACCTCTTCTAAAGTTTTGTCCAGGACGGCCAGGAGCTGAGAACGGTGTCGACCTGTTGAATCAAACGCTCCGCATTTTACCAAGCTCTCCAGAACCCGTTTGTTCACTGCCCGCAGATCCACCTTTTCACAGAAATCCCTCAGGGATGCAAATGCTCCCTGGGTTTCCCGGGCATCGATAATGGACTCAATGGCTGAACGGCCCACATTCTTCACCGCCGCCAGACCGAATCGGATTTTTTTGCCAGCAACTGTGAAATTTACCAGGCTTTCGTTAACATCAGGCGGGAGGATCTCCAAATTCATACGCCGTGCCTCTTCAATATACCGTGCAATTTTATCTGTGTTCCCCATGCAGCTGGTCAGCAACGCTGCCATGAACGCCAAAGGATAGTTTGCTTTCAAGAATGCGGTCTGATAGGAAACTACCGCATACGCAGCTGAATGAGATTTATTGAAACCATAATCGGCGAACTGCATAATCAGGTTAAAAAGTTCTTCGGCAATTTCATAGGAAACACCATTGCTTTCTGCACCAATGCAAAATGCTTCCTTTTGCGCAGCCAAAACATCCACTTTTTTCTTGCCAATAGCACGACGCAAAAGATCTGCCTGACTGAGTGTGAATCCGGCAATGACACTGACAATTTTCATCACCTGCTCCTGGTAAACGATGATTCCATGAGTCTCTTTCAAAATGTCTTCCAGCAGCGGATGGGTATAACTGATCTTTTTGTGACCGTGTTTGCGTTGGATATAGTCCTCCACCATCCCGCTACCCAAAGGACCGGGACGATAAAGTGCCAGTAAATCGATTATATCTTCAAAACAAGTGGGCTTAAGGCGGCGGATCAGATCTCGCATCCCGCTGCTTTCCAGCTGAAAAATCCCGATGGCGTCCCCCTCAGAAAGCATTTGATAGGTCTTTTCATCATCGAATGTCATGTTGCGCAGATCAAGATCAGGACCGCCGGATTTACGGATTTCTTTGAGAGTATCCGCAATGACTGTTAGGGTACGTAATCCAAGGAAATCCATTTTTAGCAGTCCGAAGTCCTCAAGAAGCTCCATGTGAAACTGAGTAACAATGCTGTCATCATTGGTTTTCTGCAAAGGAACATACTCGGTTAATGGTTCTTTGGAGATTACTACACCGGCAGCATGCACTGATGCATGACGGGGCATGCCCTCCAGTGCCATCGCAGTGTCGATCAACAACCTGGCATCCGCACTGGTCTCGTATAATTCTCGAAGATCCGGACTAGTGTCCAGCGCCTTTTGAATCGTCATCTTTAATACTTCTGGCACAAGCTTGGCAATCCGATCCACCTCAGAGTAGGGCATATTCAATGCCCGGCCCACGTCTTTAATGGCAGCCCGGGCCGCCATGGTTCCGAAAGTTATAATCTGAGCCACTTTGTCAGCGCCGTAATGCTCTACCACATATTGGATAACTTCATCCCGTCGTTCAAAGCAAAAATCAACGTCAATATCCGGCATGGAAATACGCTCAGGATTTAGAAAACGCTCAAACAACAACCCGTAACGCAGCGGATCCAAATCGGTGATCTCCAGTAGGTATGCAACAATGCTGCCGGCGGCTGATCCCCGGCCCGGCCCTACCGGTATGCCCCGATCTCGCGCAAAACGAATAAAATCCCAGACAATCAGAAAATAACTGGCGTACCCCATAGAAATTATTACGCTCAGTTCTCTTTCCAGGCGATCCAATACTTCCTGGGTAGGCTGAGGATACCGCCATTCCAGGCGCTCAATGCACAATTTGCGCAGGTAATCATCCGCTGTATAGCCCTCTGGAAGCGCATAATGGGGCAGATGCATGGCATCATTACCCAATTCCAGATTGCACCGCTGGGCAATATCCAGTGTATTGGCAAGCGCTTCTGGACATTCTGGAAACAGCGCAGCCATTTCATCCCGACTTTTTAAGTAAAATTCTTCTGTAGCAAAGCGCATCCGGCCTGTTTCATTGACCGTTTTCCCAGTCTGGATGCACAATAGGATGTCATGGGTTCTGGCATCGGCTTTACGGGTGTAGTGCAGATCATTGGTAGCAACCAGCGGAATCCCCAATTCACGCCCCATGCGCATCAGTTCACGGTTCACTGTCTTTTGCTCCGGTAGATTATGATCTTGGAGTTCCAGAAAGAAATTGTTTGCGCCAAAGACATCCTGAAATCGTTTGGCTGTTTCCCGCGCTCCAGCCGGATCCTGGGCGAGTATGGCCTGGGGAATCTCCCCTGCCAGGCATGCACTAAGGGCGATCAACCCTTCATGGTGCTTTTCCAACAGCTCCCAATCCACTCGGGGTCGATAATAAAAGCCTTCGATAAAGGCAGTCGATACCAATTTAATTAAATTTCTATAGCCCTGCTCATTTTCTGCGAGTAGCACCAGATGGTAGGGTGAACTATCAAATTGAGCCGTACGGTCATGCCGGGTACGCTGCGCCATATACACTTCACAGCCGATAATCGGTTTGATTCCCACTTCTTTGGCTTTTTTATAAAACTCAGGCACCCCGTACATTACCCCGTGATCGGTTATGGCGATGGCCGGCATGCCCATTTTTTTTGCTGCACGCAAAAGTTCATCCAGGCGTGCGGCACCATCCAGCAGACTGAATTCGGTGTGGTTATGCAAATGGACAAAACCGCTTGCCATTTGCATTTCTAAGTTCTGATGTGCATTTTCCTTATCCATGGTCATTGTTGGGAACACCATCCTCACATTATTCCCTGTTCACTTCGACATTGCCAGCTGAAATCATGCTAAAGATGACAACTTCTCTGGAGTTTTTCACAGCCGATTTTCTCTGCTTGACAGGCACAGTTCCAAGACGGACATTCTAAAGCCTGACACGGCCCCAGCGTAATGTGCCTCGCTTCGGCATGTCTTCTGCCAGCGTTTCTGGGTCGCGAACGACATTCAGTGCCCTGCGAATCATCATATTGATTTCATTCTTTGTATAGGGTAACCCTTCAATATCACTCCATGCCACATCGCTCCAAACGGTTTCGGGCTGGAGCTGTCCCGTCTCGGGCAAAAAGCTTTCCAGCCAGGTTTCATTCATTTGGTGAAAGCCATCTTCCTGCCAGGCTTTCATGGAATAAAGCTTCTGCTCCTTCCCTACATATGCACAGGTAAATGCTGCATTCCCATATGGGAATACTGGCCAAGGGATTAAGAGTGCCTGCAAGCCAGCGGATAATTCATGCACAGCGACAGCGATACGGAAACCCTTTTCTCTTTGCGCTTCACTGTCTGCTAAATACTCTTTGATGAATTCTCTGTACATATATCTGTGATCATGGAGCATGTCCATTGTCAATGCTTCTGCTTCCAGGACGAGTACCGCTTCGTGGTCTGTTTCATGTTCTAAGACAAAAACATCCATCTGCAGACCCAGATCATTGGGGATTTCTCCTGCAGTTTTGTACCCATCTGCTACAAGCGCTGCGGTGAAATGCTCGATAAACTCTTTTCTGTCTGAGAAGGCTGTATCATAACACAACGCCCCATCTACTACTCCATCAAGCCAATCCAGGTAGAACAGATCCGCCCAGTCCATGTCTTTCCAAACATATTCAGGTTCGATGTAACCCGGTTCATAGATATACTTCTTTAACCATGGCGTCATTTTATCATTAAATACGGGTTGATTATTCGTGCCCGTATACACCCTCTTCTCACCCTCCACAAATGCGACCACTTTTATGTTCCTGCCATGTTGTGCCGATTGAGCCAGCTCAGCATCGCTCCAGTACTTCATTTGCTTGGAGGTCTTGCAATCACACCCTATAAGACCAAACCGATTGTAACTCAAAAGGATCTTCAAAGACGCTGACATTTTCCTGGCACAGATCACAGTACAGATATCCTGCGTCCAGAAGAGTCCCTTTTTTTGGGTAAGTTCTTCAAGAAAATCAATGAAATAATAGCGGTGTTCCATCAGTTGTTCTAATGTAAATTCATCCGTTTCGATTAAGAAAACCGATTCCTGCCCTTTCTTCGACTCACTGACATAGACTTCCATAATCGCCTGCAACGGATTATCGATGGTTCCAGCAAAATAGTAGCCGTCGGCAATCAGTTTGTCCGCCATAGTATTGATAAAATCTGCAGTATCATCATGCACCGCATCGTAGCGATGAGCTCCCTGTAAAAGCTTTTGCCCCCATTCAAACTGGTTGAATCGATTTTTGGGATCCTTACCAGTCTTTTTAGGCTGGATTATATGGGCAGACACATCCTGTTGCTTTTGAGGAGTCTGCTTAAACCGGATAAACCAAACGATGCCAGCCGCCACTGGGAGTGTCAGCAATGCAATGACGGCTGTCAGGGTATCTGCGATTGGCTCACTCAACCATAATTCGTTGGCCAGGACGAAGAAAATAACTCCAACAAGATAGAAAAAGAAGCCCAGTGTAATCCGCCGACTGAGCAGGTTGAGATCTTCTGTGCCGTGGTCATCATGAATATTGCTCATCCATTGGCCCCCTCGCTGTATATTCTTTTTGCAGATGGGCAGGCTTTTCTGTACATCTGCTCTTCTGATGATGGGCGAACTCAAGCTATTGGATTGTTGCGGACAGATTGATACATTGTCACGCCCCTATCGGTCGTTTTTATACCGGCCGTGTCTGCAGAACTTGCACAACACTGCTTAAACTTGCCTGGTGATTTCTTCTCTCAGTGCCGGATCGATCCAGATATTCAGTGCTTTGTGCACCAGAACAATCATTTCTTTGCGGTCATAGGGCAACCCTTCCATCTCATTCCACTCCAAACCGTTCCACACAGTTTCTGGCCTGCCGAACTCCCACTCCGGTACATATTTTTTTAGCCAAGGTACATGTTTGTCAAAGAAAACGTCTCGATCATGATGCATCGTATAAAACCGTTTTTCCTCTTGGATATATGCACATATGTAGGTAGATCTGATCTCGGGTATGGTATGATAAGTGCTTAAGAGAATCTGCAAAGCTGGCGACATGGTATCTGCGCAGATGATGATCCGAATGGCTTTCTCCTTCTTTTCATCCTCATCATCGATGAGCCTGTCAACCATTTTCTGCACATAAAACCGATGCTCATGGAAGTTGTCCGGAGTAAAGATCTCTGTGTCGATCAGGATGACGATTGAATGGTGGCTTTCTTGTTCCTGTACATACATATCCATTGATGCGCCCAGCCGCTCAGGAAACTGCCCGGCCAGCTGATAGCCATCTTTGCATAATCGTTCTATCATATCTAGCGAAAAATCCTTCGTGCTCCCATGAACCGATTCTATCCGCTGTGCCCCGTGCAGCAGCCACTCCCGCCATTTCAGATGCAGGATTTCAGTCCAGTCCATCCCTTTCCATACATGCTCGGCATTTTGGTAACCGACATCAATGAGATGGCTTTTAAAACGTAAGGATGTCTTTTCCAGAAACAGGTCCGGCTTGTAGGCCATTGAATATAGACTCTTTTCTTCTTCTACAAAAGCGACTACTTGCGCTCCTTCTGCCTGATAAGGCTGTTTTAACCGATAAGGCTGGTTTCCCCTATCAGGGGTTACGATGCTTTTTGCACTTAACAGCAGCTGCAGCGGAGCAGACATCTCCCTGACAAACATCACGGTTGCAATTTCATCGCTCCATCGAGACAGGCTCATTCCCAGATTTTTTTCCATGAAAGACGCATAGAGGTATCTGTGTTCGAGAAGAAGGTCCATTGTAAGTTTCTGCGTTTCGATGATGAAGACCGATTGTTCTTTCGCCCCAACTCTCCTCGTAAAAACTTCCATCACTGCATTACACGGGTTTTCGATTTCGCCAGCAAATGCAAACCCATCTTCTGTTATCGTCTGAACAAAAGTTTCGATTAAATCAGGTCCGTTGTCTAACTCTCCTGTGTAGCGATGGGCACCGCTTAAGTCAGCTTCGGACCAGCGAAAAAAGGAATCCGTATAGGCCATCTTTTTTTTCATGCGCTGAATCCCTGAAGACCACAATAAACCTCCCACATACAAGATGCCAAGCGTGATAGGATACCCGCCACGATTCCAGAATACAAAATTGTTGATGTTTCTAAAATACAAAAATAACAGAGCGAGCCCACCATAGATATAGATTCGTGGCAAGATATTTTTCTCAATCCGCACCGTGTTCTTGCGTCCGACCAAAATGATTCCTCCCATCGGCCATGCAATTAATTCAATTAATTGATTGAACTCTTTTGGTGCTTCGCATGTTTTCAAGTTGTGGATAAAAGCTCCGATATTTCATTTTCCTCATTCTTTCCAGACATTCAACGCTTTATGCACCAGCACGATCATTTCCTTTTCACCGTAGGGCAAGTCTTCAATGCTATTCCATTCAAGATCCTGCCAGACTCTTCGGGGCTCCTGCTGCAAAATATCCGGGAAGAATTTTTGACACCATTCAATGTTCTCTTCCTGAAAGCTGTCCGCCTGCAATGTGCCTAAGGTATAGAGTTTTTTCTCCTGATTAACATATGCACATACATATGCAGCATCCTTAAATGGCGGTAGAGGCAAAGCAAGGAGCAAAGCTTGCAGCGATGGTGACATCTTTTCAACCCCGATCACAATCCTTAGTCCCTTGTACCATTGGTAATCATCCACCCTGAGATATTTTTTCATGAACTCTCGAAATACATACCTGTGCTCATGCAGCATCTCCATTGTGAATCCCTCAGCCTCAATGACTAGTACTGTCTCCATGTCTCTGTCATGCTGCTGGATATATACATCCATGTAGGCTCCTAAGTGGTTATTTATCTCGCCGGCATACTGATATCCTTGCGTGCAAAGTGTCTCAGAAAAATCTTTAACCCATTCTGACTCATTATTTCCTTTAGAATCATAACAATATGGACCGGCCAATCTTCCCGTCCGCCAATTAAGATGCAGTACATCGTGCCACTTGTACTGCTCCCACACTATCTCCCCCGGGACATTGCCCTCTTTATGCATAAAAGACTTTAGAGCAGGAGACAGTCGTTTTAAAAAAATGTCCAATTTTTGCGGGTTCGTATAAACCCTCTGTTCTCCAGTCACATAGGCAATTACCTGGGATCCCAAGGCCTGGTTCGGACGGGGAGGGTATACTCCTGTGGCAGGATAGATCGCTGTGGCTCCCAGCAATATCTGAAGAGGAGCCGACATCTCTTTTACACAGACCAGAGTTGTGATTTCCTTACGCCATGAAAAATCCTTTTCCTCAGAATGATTTTCCATGAATGACGCCATCAGATATCTGTGTTCTAAAAGCTGATCCATAGTAAAAATATCTGCTTTCACCAAAAGCACTGTTTCCTTGGCTTTTTTCTTTCGGCGTTGGTAGACATCCATCCATAAATGAAAAGGATTTTCGATGTCACCAACATACTCAAACCCATCGACTGTTAACACTTCGGAGGTTTTTTGGAGAAAACTGTTTTCCTCTCCCAGACCGCCATCGTATCGGTGGACGCCGCTAAGTTTTCCATCCATCCAATTGAAAAAGAATTTCGTATAGCGCATTTTCGACTGCATCTTCTCTAGCAGGGACAACCAGATTGCTAACGGTCCTAGGCCCACAGGATAAAGTATATATGGATTTCGAGTCGGTTCAAAAAGCCAGTAGCCATTGATCAGGCCAACAAAATTCAAACTGCATACAATGGCACCGCCGATCAGCAAGGCTGTAGGTGCAATATTCTTCTCCAACTGAACTGAATGGTTCCGTTTGTTCAAATCTGTCCCTCCTCAGAGCGATTTCTGCAGTGTTTGATACGAAATGATACAGATCTACCAGGAGAAATAAAGTTAGTCCATCTTGTTTGCCATAACTATGCAAATCAAAACCATATTCCGTTTCTGTATATCTGGCATGAATCCCTTCCAAATTTTATCATGCACCAACAAAAATTTGCAAATGCCTTCGACCACGGTTCCATTTGCTTTCCGAGTGCAGAAGTATCGATCGGCCAGACCCGACCCTTGCTGCCCAGTGATCTTCCATGCTACAATAAATGGGAGAAAACGGGGTATATGCTTCATAATCTCTGCATTGAGGAGGCTCACTTTGAAAAAACTAGTTTGGTTACTCCTCCCAATCGTTATCTTGGTTGCCATATTCTCAAGCGGCCTCACTCATTCATATCCTCGACGCGCAGTACAAATCTTGGATCATACGACCATCGGCGGACTGGAACAGTGGTTTATGGCGATGGGTGCAGATGAAGATCTGCCGGTCCTCCTCTGGCTGCATGGCGGTCCCGGTGCAGCGCAAATGCCGATTTCCCGCTATTATAATCATAATCTGGAAGATGAATTCATTGTTGTCCACTGGGACCAGCGGGGTGCTGGCAAGTCAAATCCGGCTGATTTTGCTGAAGACACCATGGCCGTAGAGCAATATGTCCAGGATGTGCTTGAAATGACAGACTACCTGCGCAATCGCTTTGCCAAAGAGAAGATATTTCTTTTGGGTCATTCCTGGGGATCTCTAATCGGAATGCTGGCTGCAGCGGAAGCTCCGAATCGCTATTACGCCTATATTGGCGTTTCCCAGGTTGTTGACAGTCACGTAGCGCAGCAGATTGCCTATCTTGAGCTAGTCAGACGCATGGAATCTGCTGGTTCCAGAAATGATTTGGCTGAGCTGGCTCGACTCGAAAAACCCCCCTATACCAACCATGCCGACTATGTTGAATTCGCCGGTTGGCTGGATCGCTATGGGATGAATATGGACGCATCCATGGCAAAGCTTGCTTGGATTGCTCTGGGCTCTGGCATATATCGCCTGAGTGATTTCCCCCGTTGGCTGGACGGTGCCAATCGAGGCAGCGGCCCCATGTGGTCTGAAACAGAAAGCTGGTCGATGTCCTCGCATGTTCATAGCTTGGCAATCCCTACATATTTTTTTACAGGAGCCAATGACTTTAATACTCCCGCACCCCTGACGCGGGATTTCGTGGACGACCTGCCCGCACCCGCTAAAGAGTTCTTTCTATACAACAATGCCGGTCATATGCCTTTCATCAGCTATCCGGAGGAGTTTTTCTTTGATTTATCCCGGATTAAAGAAAGCACATTTGCTATCAATCCGTAAGATGCGCATTATCAGCATGGAAAATATAAAACAGCTGCCGTCGGCAGCTGTTATCTTTCTACTTCTTTTCCAATTTACTCAATACGGCGTTCATTTTCCGATCCATGGTGTGTTCTTTGTCTCGACGATCATCGATTTTAATGTGGGTGGAGACACGCAGCGCTCCTTCCGCGAATGGCACTTCATGCATTTTTCGAACGGCCGCCAGAATCTGATCCAGATCCCCTTCCAGAATCGTTGCCATGGGAGTCAACTGCCAGCGTATTTCCGGAAAATCTGTCAATACCTTATGACAATTGGCTACATACTCGCTGACACTGGGTGTCGCGGTTCCCAAAGGCGTAATGCTCACCTGGGCAATAGCCATCTGTTTCACCTCCTGAAACTTGGATTAAATTTTCTAATATCCTTCACCCACAACAATATTGGCCATATGGGCAACATGATCCCCGATTCGCTCCAGATTACTGATCACATCCAGGAACATAACCCCTGAAGCCGGATTGCAGAGCCCCATGTTTAGACGGTTCATATGGTTGCGCCGCAGTTCTCTTTCCATCTGATTAATCTGCTGCTCTACTTCCAGCGCCTCTCTGGCAAGCTCTTCATTTTCAGTCTCCATCGCTTCCCGGCACCGCATAATATTTTCCCGTACCAAACCATACATTTGTGTTAACTCTTCAACGGCAGTCTCCGAAAGAGGCAACCCATTATCGATCCGGTATTCCGCAAACTCAGCAATGTTCTCCGCTAAGTCCCCGATTCGCTCAATATCGCTGGCCATCTCCAGCATGCCGGTCAACTCTTCGGACTGCTCTTCTGTCAAGGATTTCTGAGCCAAACCCACCAGGTAAGTTGTAATACCTTGTTCAATTTCATTTATCACTTCTTCTGTCTGGAGCGCCATTTTCGATTGTCGTTCATCGGATCGCAAAAAGCCATCCACGGCCAGATCCAGAGCATCAATGGACATCCCAGTCATGCGGGATAATTCTTTGATCACTTGGGTCATGGCAATGGTGGGTGTGCTTTGCAGGCGCTCGTTCAGATATTTCAAATCGCGGTCCAGCGGAACCATTTCCTCACCGGGCACCAGTCTTTCAACCAGTTTAACCAGCAGTCCGGAGAGTGGAAAGAGAATGATGGTAGCAGCAACGTTAAACATTGTATGGGCGTTCGCGATCTGTCTAACGATATCGCCGGATGTTCTGGAAACGACTGCAATAAAAATAGGCAGGGCAGGCAGGAAAAGGACTGTCCCAATCAGTTTAAAGATGAGATGAAACATAGCCGCGCGTCGTGCACCCACCGTTGTTCCGATGCTTGCCAGCAAAGCAGTAGCTGTGGTGCCGATGTTGTCGCCAAAAAGAATTGGCAGAGCAGACTGCAGCGAGATCAGCCCGTATGTTCCCAAAGCCTGCAAAATACCGATGGTGGCACTGCTGCTTTGGACAACCGCAGTCAGGATGGCGCCTGCAGCAACACCGAGCACAGGCACATGGGAGAACCGGGTCATAATATCTGTGAACCCAGGCATATCCTGGAGGGGTTTCATCCCGCCGGACATGAATGTCATACCCAAAAATAAAAATCCAAATCCCAGAATGATTTGGCCAATGTTGCGATGCTGACGCCGCCTGGCAAAAAGATAAAGTACCATACCAATTCCGATTGCCGGCAGTGCATAGTCATTCAGTTTAAAGGCGATAATCTGAGCAGTGATGGTTGTGCCGATGGCAGCCCCCATAATGACACCAATAGCCTGATGCAGTGTGAGCAATCCCGCATTGATAAAACTAACCAGGATGACTGTAGTCGCACTGCTGCTCTGGATGAGCATGGTTACAATCATTCCAGCGAAAATTCCCATCAACGGGTTCACAGTCAGAAATTCCAAAATGCGTTTCATTCGGTCGCCAGCTGCCTTCTGCAGTCCGTCTCCCATGAGATTCATCCCAAATAGAAACATGCCCAAACCACCGACAAGTTCAAAGATCATCAGCCTTACCATCATCTTCCTCCTCCACCGCCATCACGTGTGAAAATCCGAGCTATCTCTATGTTGCCCGGGCTGATACACTGTCTGATTCGCTTTTTGCACTGAAAAACCTTCCCAAAAATCTATTTTTTCTCTTTGCAAATGAAAGTTTTTTTTCGTTGAGCTCTTTTTTTGCAAGTTGACTTTCGTATGACAATAAAAAAATAAGCACTCAAGATGAGCGCTTATTTGCTACCATTAGGATGCAGGTGTCAAAGTGACTGAAATGTTTGTGTAATACAAAACCGTGGTGCCTTCAAAACCTGAATCCGTTCCCACAAATACCCACAGATTTCCGTCATTGTCCGAGCGGATTGTGAGGGGATTCCCTGTATTGTTCAGAGTCTTCAACTCATAGACATCAAATTCATCATTGTCGACCTTCGCTGCATCACCTACTACCACAGCATTGTCTCCGCCTTCGCTCTGCCACCCTTTGTCAGCACTGAGAATATAATAGGGTTCTCCTCCCATTTCGCCAACAATCGGGCGTGGCTCCTCTGTGGCAGCCCCCACTTTTACAAACAAAGCTTCGCCTGGAGGCCCACCAATTCCCACCGCACCAGCTGGAGCGTCTGTCGCAAACTCCACTTCAATCACTACTTTGTAATCTGTATCCGGATCCAGTCCTGTCAATTGTTTGCGGATGTACATAAAAAGATCATCGCTGCGATTGGCCCCTTTGAGCATCAGTCCTTTACCAGTAAGGTTAAGCTCCTCAGGAAGAGGCTTGTGTCCAAACTCCAGCTCGTAGATATCAGAATCGAAATTTACCGGATAATCTGTGAAGTCGCCCTCCCAACCCTGATCCGTTTCAGAAAAATCATAAGTTAAAACCACTGGTTCAACTGCCTGTCTGCAACCCGCCAGCAGCAGGAATGCCAGCAGCAGAAAAACAGCCCCCTTGCTGATACGCATACTCAATCCCCTCCATCATGAATTGATCATTTGCTGTTATGACGACGAGCCTGGCGCCTTTGTTCCAGCTAGATCAGGTAAAGTTACCTAAATTGACACGGATATACCGCTACGATATAATGTATTAAACAGGATCTGCAACTCAATAAAGGAAGCTGCTTGAAGCACTTTCACAAGTGGCCAATGATGAGCAAAGGAGTGTTGCCCATGATGGCTGATAAGAGCGAATTCCTAAAAAGAGTGGATGAACAGCTCAATGAGATGCGAATTTCGATCCATGCCCTGAAAAAAAAGGTGGAGAATGCACCGGCAACGGAGAAACCAGATTTGGCACGGCGCCTGGATTCTCTCCAACAACGCTACCGATTTGGGATAGAGCGGCTTCAGGAACTAACTGAAACCAGCGACCATGTCTGGGATGGGCTGCAAGATGAACTGGAACTGTTCTGGAACCAACTGACGGTTGGATAATAAATCTGCAAGATATCGCTGATATCTCTTTCCCGCTTTACCTGTGAGTCATATTAATTCAAAGGCAGCTTGCCTATAGGCAAGCTGCCTTCTTCATTTCGTTTCTGTCAGAGTTTAATCTATTCCGTTATATCCGCACCAAGGCACGATGAGCAATATCCCTGCGATAGTGGGCGTTCGTAAAAGAGATCTTCTCAATTGCTTCGTAAGCTTTCATTACAGCCTGCTCAATATCGGATCCGCTTGCTGTTACACCGAGAATCCGACCACCGGCAGTGATGATTTCGTCATCCTTTCGAACTGTACCGGCGTGAAAAACCATCACATCCGGCAGCTTGGCTGCTGCAGCCAAACCGGAGATAACATGCCCCTTCACATATTCCCCCGGATAGCCTCCTGCTGCCATAACGACACACACTGCAGCGCCCTGATGCCAGTCGATCGTCACTTCATTCAGATTGCCAGCACAGACTGCTTCTGCGACGGCAACCAGATCGGACTGCATCAGAGGCAGGATCACTTGGGTTTCCGGATCGCCGAAACGAGCATTAAACTCCAGAACCTGAGGACCCTTGGCTGTAATCATTAAACCTGCATAGAGGACCCCCTGATAAGATATCCCTTCGGCAGCCATTGCCTGAATCGTCGGGAGAAGGATTTCCTTTTCCACTCGCCCTGCCAGTTCTTTTGTGTAAATCGGCGCTGGACCGTAGGCACCCATCCCTCCGGTATTGGGCCCTGCATCTCCATCGTACGCACGTTTATGATCCTGGGCGGATACCATGGGCAAGACAGTTTGTCCATCCGTAAATGCCAGAACAGACACTTCTTCACCAACCAGACACTCTTCAATCAGAACGCGGCTTCCAGCATCCCCGAATGCCTTTTCTTCCAGCATCATCTTTACGGCTGCCTCGGCTTCTCCATAGTCTTTAGCAATAACGACACCCTTACCGGCTGCCAGGCCATCCGCTTTAATCACCACTGGATATCCAAAGGAGCCAAGGAGCGGTTTTGCATCGGCCATCGTTGCCACTGCATGAAAATCACCCGTGGGAATTCCATGTTTTCGCATCAGCTCTTTGGCAAATACTTTGCTTCCCTCTAGTGCTGCTGCCTGGCGAGTGGGGCCGAATACTGTTAGTCCGTGATCCTTGAATCGATCAACGATTCCAGCGACCAGCGGTGCTTCCGGTCCTACGATGGTCAGATCCACCTGCTGGGCCTGAGCAAAGTCAGCCAGTGCGTCAATTTGGTCTACAGCCAGGGGTACATTTTCCGCATATTCTTCCGTACCGCCATTGCCGGGTGCACAAAAGAGCTTGGTAACCCGTGCACTTTGGGCAAGTTTCCACAAAAGAGCATGTTCACGTCCCCCGCTGCCGATAACCATCACTTTCATTTCCTTCACCCTTCCTGGATTAGTGCCTGAAATGTCGCATTCCGGTTAGTACCATCGCCATGTCATGGGCATCAGCCGCAGCAATGGACTCCTCATCTTTGACTGATCCACCAGGGTGAGCCACTGCCGTTACACCGGCCGCTGCCGCAACTTCCAAGCTGTCGGGAAACGGGAAGAACGCATCGGAAGCCATAACCGCACCCGTCGCTTTTTCTCCTGCTTGTTCTGCAGCTATACGAGCAGAACCGACCCGGTTCATCTGGCCGGCACCCACACCCACCGTGCCACCATCTTTCGCCAGAATAATAGCATTGGATTTTGTGTGTTTTACGACTTTCCAGGCAAAAAGCAGATCTTGAATTTCTTTTTCTGTGGGTACTCTTTTCGAAACCACGCGCCAATGCTCCGGCAGGACCAATGCAGTATCTGCATCCTGGACCAGGAGCCCGCCATTTACTTTCTTCATATCCCAATACGCTGAAGGCTCTCCGTCCCGAAGCGGGCCCGTCTCCAAAATGCGAATATTCTTTTTCATAGCTAACACTTCCAAGGCATCGGGCATATACCCGGGAGCAATCACAATCTCGACAAAGATTTTGTTGATTTCCCGCGCGGTTTCCACATCCATGGTCCGGTTAACGGCAATGATGCCGCCGAAAATGGATATTGGGTCTGAATCAAACGCCTTCTGATAAGCCTTCGCAAGGGATTCCCCTGTGCCTACACCACAGGGATTGGCGTGCTTGATGGCCACTACTGCCGGTTCGGAGAATTCTTTTACCAATTCCAAAGCAGCATTGGCATCGTTCACATTATTAAAAGACAATTCCCTACCATGCAGCTGAACAGCTGTAGCAACCGATGCCTCCTGAGCAAAAGGATCCCGATAGAATGCTGCTTTCTGATGGGGATTCTCTCCGTAGTGAAGATCCTGCACCTTTTCATAGCTGAGATTGAGAACCGGTGGAAAAGCAGAGGCTTCCGGCAGCTGCCGGTACAAATACTGACTGATGAACGCATCGTACTGTCCGGTATGGCTGAATGCTTTCACAGCCAGTGCGTAACGCATTTCCAGACTGGTTTCGCCGCTGGTGCGTATAGCATCCAGAACTTTATCATACATCGCCGGATTCACCACAACGGTCACATCGCGGTAGTTCTTCGCCCCTGACCGAATCATGGTCGGCCCGCCAATATCAATGTTCTCAATGGCTTCAGCCATTGTCACATCTTTTTTCTGAATGGTTTCTTTGAATGGATAGAGATTAACGACCACCATGTCAATGGTACCGATCCCATGGGCTCTAAGCATTTCCATATGATCCGGCTTGTCCCTAACCGCAAGAATTCCTCCATGAATGGCCGGCTGCAGCGTCTTCACCCGACCATCGAGAATTTCGGGAAAACCTGTCAGATCAGAAACGGACCGGACTGGAATTGAATTTTTCTCCAATAACCCAGCAGTCCCGCCAGTTGATATAATCTCCACGCCCAAAGCACTCAGCTCTCGGGCAAACTCCACAATGCCCTGCTTATCAGATACACTGATTAATGC
>CAZDAI010000036.1:0-16582 GCA_964503545.1 uncultured Candidatus Sumerlaeota bacterium | reverse complement strand
GCATCCAGACTGTAACTATTCATGTGCTGTCATTATACCACCTGCAAAATACTTTAACAACCTCCTAAAAAATGGGAGGGATGTGTCGTGAATTTACGTAGAACAAGTTTTTATGCACGTTTCGGTAAATTCATGCACCAAATCCTTGTCGGAATTTGTCGGAATTTTCTTTCGATTCCACCCGGATTTCTCACATGTCTGTTTTCAGCCAGCGTAACGAAAGCGCCTGGGGTATCCCTATCCCAGGCGCTCCTCCGTAACTCGTATCCTAGATCGCCTCTAACGCGCTGAGCAAGTCCTTAATCAAATCATCGGCTTTCTCAATGCCTACGGACAACCGGATTAAACCATCGTGGATCCCCATTTTGTCCTTAATCTCCTGCTCCAGGCCCACATGGGATGTGGTGTTGGGATGAGACATCGTGGTCCGCACCCCACCCAAGGTGGTCACAAATCGAATCAGATCCAGCGCATTCATAAAGCGATTGACCCTTTCACGGTTGTTGGGCAGGTGAAAACTCATCATCGCACCATATCCATCTTTGAGAACTTTCCCGGCTAGTGTATGGTACGGGTTGGATGGCAGTCCCGGATAAAATACCCGGCTGACCTTGGGATGTTTCTCCAATGCTTTGGCAATGGCCAGTGCGTTCTCTGACTGGCGCGGAACCCGAAGATTCATTGTTTTGATGCCCCGCAGCACCAACCAGGCATCAAAGGGACTGATGACACTGCCCATGGATACAATAAAATGCTTTGCTTTTTTCACCAGATCCTTTGAGCCGATCACCACACCGGCGATGACATCGTTGTGCCCATTGATGAATTTTGTGGCGCTGTGAATAACAATATCAACACCCCAGTCCAGGGGATTGATATGGATTGGTGTCGTAAAGGTATTGTCTACCAGAACTTTCAGATCATGCGCTTTGGCGATGCGTACAACCTGCTCGATGTCAATCACCTGTACAAATGGGTTGGTGACAATTTCGGTAACAATCAACCGGGTTTCCGGCCGGATAGCAGCTGTCAGCGCTGCTTCATCGTTGAGATTGACAAAAGTACTTTGGATGCCCAATCGTACAAGATCATCCCGCAGCATGCTGTAGGTTCCGCCATAGATGGCATCCGCGCATATAATGTGTTCTCCCGCTTGCACAACCGCTAAAATACCGGCAAAAATTGCCGCCATTCCGGAGGAACAAACCGCAGCGGCTTCCCCGTGTTCTGCTTCAGCCAGGACCTCAGCCAGACTATCCTGATTCGGATGCCCTGACCGTGAGTAGTAGTAAGCTCCCTGGGGATTGTCAATCATGGACTGGATGGTATCCAGATCTTTTAGTACAAATGCCGAAGTCTGATAAATGGGCAGTGCTTCCGGGTAGGAAGCAGAAACATCTGCCTTCTCTCCGCCATGGAGGATCCGGGTCTCACTGGAAAACTCCTTTTTCACTTAGACACACCTCTTTCCTGATGGTTTCGCTCTCTCTATCTTTCATGTTAATTCTCCTCACCAAGCAGTTCCCCTGCTGTTATGCAGCATAAAAGTACGGCAAAAAAAGAGGGATGGGGATGATAAAGACAAAGTAATAAAGAAATCAGACAAGGAGGTCCACCGAATGACAAGATTGCTTCCCTTTATTCTCATTTTAACACTTATTGCAGGCTGTTCCTTCGTTGGTAAGCCAATGCCTGAGATGAAAGAGATCGTCTTCACTCAAGAAAAAGCCGACGATCAAATGGCTGTTTTAATCAGCCCAGCGGATAACCCTTACCTTGTACAGTTACGCGAGGAGTTCTCGCTGGATGATTTTCGCGGTGAAAATGAAATGGAAACTATTCTGGCTGTCACCGACTGGGTGCACAACCTTTGGCGCCATGATGGAAACAATGTGCCCGACCAGGCTGATCCGATTTCCATCCTGCGCGATGTGCAGGCAGGAGCACGCTACCGGTGCGTTGAATATTCCATCGTCATCGCTGGCTGTCTAACAGCCTTGGGAATCCCCACCCGCATCCTTAGTCTACGCACTGAGGATATGGAAACAAGGGAATCGGGCGCCGGTCACGTGGTCTGTGAAGCGTTCCTGACAGATCTGCAACAGTGGGTACTGGTTGATGGCCAGTGGAATGTTGCTGTCTTTCACAATGACCAGCCCATTCATGCAGTCAAACTCCAGTCCGTTTTGTATCAAGATTCCGACGGTGTGACACTGCATACACTGGAGAACACCCGCAAAGACCGTTACCGCAGCTGGATTGCCCCTTATCTCTACTTTTTCCAGTACCAATTGGATCAGCGCTATATCAACGAGCGCTCCACCGACTGGAGCATCATGCTGGTCCCTGCAGGGGAGGAATTCCCTCAGGTGTTTCAAGTAGTGATCCCCATTGAAAAAGTCCATTACACGAATAACCTGGCGGATTTTTATCAGCCGCCCCGTACCACTTTGCCAATGCAGAGCGAATAGGGAAAGGATGATTGAATTATGGAAGATATCGGAGGGCTGCAAGCATACCTGGATAGCCTGCCGGATGAAGAGAAAAAAGTCCGTCATGTTGGATTTGTCTGTCTGATAGAAGGCAGACCCTGCTCTCTTGCATCCCTCAGCGAGGAACTTTCCGTCGGGGAAGAGGCGCTGAGAAAAACCATTTCTACGATGGAAATCCGCGGCACCATCACCTGGGATCATGACTTGGATCGTCTGACAGCAACCGGTGGCTTGTCCCTCGAGAAAACTCCCCACTCACTGACCTTGCCCCATCAGGATCTCTATGCCTGGTGTGCAGCCGATGCCGTGGGCATCCCTGCTGCACTGGGTTTGGATGCTGAGATCTCATCCAGCTGCCATCAATGCGGTACACCAGTCAGCATCACACTGCAAGCCGGCAATATTGGCCGGGCAATTCCTCAGAATACGACGCTTTGGGTAGTCACGGGTGACCCGTCACAGTCCGTTTCGGGCCATACATGAAGCCTAATCAACTTCTTTTGCTCCGTGGAGCATGCTATGCTTTGGGAAGAGAGCCATCCTGCAGTACAAGGTGTGCGACTTTCCCTTGATGAAGCAGTTGCTTTAGGGCAGCTGTGGTGGCACGAGTTCGCCTATCTAGCCAAATAGCAAAAAGAGGAACCGGCAGACTGATCTGCTGGTTCCTTTTCTTGTCGGGCTATTCTCACATGCGGACGCGTTTCTGTGCATTGACGAGTAGATTTTCCGCCTGCTCTACAACACTGCGGATCATCTCAGCCGCTGACTCTTCCCGGGTCAGCAGTCCGGCAATCTGTCCTGCCGGCAAGGAGCCATGCACCATATCGCCGTCCTGTACAGCAAGCTGAAATTTGCCTTGTTGCAGCTTTTGAATCTCTGCATAATCAGCACCTGCGGCTTCCAACCGCGCGATTTCTTCGGTCGTTTCACTCTTTAGGACCCGCATTGAATGGCTGGTGCCTTTACCTAGGTGCAAAGTATCTGTATCACCTGCTGCAATAAGCCGCTGCTTGGCAGCCGGATGAATCCGACATTCCTTTGTAACCATCAGACGTGTACCGATCTGGACACCATCTGCGCCCAACATCATGGCTGCCGCCATTCCCCGCCCATCCCCGATTCCGCCGGCTGCAACGATGGGAATGTGAACAGCATCGGCCACTTGGGGAACAAGGACCATGGTGGTCAACTCACCAATATGACCGCCAGCTTCCATACCCTCCACCACAACACCATCCGCACCATTTTCCTCCATGCGTTTTGCCAGGCGAGCACTGGGCACCACCGGAAACACGCGTATACCGGCTTCTTTGAGACGCGGCATATAGGGCAGAGGATTCCCGGCCCCTGTGGTTACACCGGCTACCCCTTCTTCCATGATGACCTGGAGATATGCCTCCAGATCAGGACTCTTAAGCATCAGATTAACCCCGAAAGGCTTCTTGGTGATGCTCTTCGCAGTATGAATCTCGGCGCGCAGAGAATCAGCCGTATGTCCTAGGGAAGCAATGATGCCGAAGCCGCCTGCTTCTGAAACTGCCCCCGCTAAACTGCCATCGGAAATGTATGCCATGGCTCCGCCGAATACAGGGTATTCGATTTTCAATAAATCACAAACCGATGAAATCAGCATTTTTTCAATCCTCCTCGTTGGTCTCCTGGGCTCGCTCCCGCCGGGGAGGCCGTGGCCCGTAATACTGGTAAAACTGACAGGCGATCATCCCATTATAGAGTTTTCTCCTTTTGTCCGCTTTGCGGCCAAACAGATTTTCAAATCCCGCCACCGGTGACAGGATGTAGTAGGACCAGGTATCCAGCGACTGGAACACCTTCCCCATCATCCGATAGAGATCTGACATCTCGGCCGGTTCACCCATTCTCTCTCCATAAGGAGGATTGGTGACAATGCAGCCATATTTTCGGCTGGAGCGCAATTCTTCCATGGGCAGTTTTTGGAAAAATACATGGGTGTCGACCCCGCACTTTTCTGCGTGGTACCGTGCAAGTTTCAAAACCTCGCCATCGATATCTGAACCCAGAATGCGAAAGTCTGCGTTTGTAAGGCGCAAAGCTGTGGCTCGCGCTCTCTCTGCCTGCCAGATAGCCGCCGGGAGCGTTGGCCACTGATCGCCTGCAAAGGCTCTGTGCAGACCCGGGGCTTGGTTGAGAGCGATCATGGCCGCTTCAATGGGAATTGTTCCTGATCCGCAGAATGGGTCGATAAAGGGCTGCTCACATCGCCAGCCGCTCAGAAGCACCAGTGCCGCAGCCAGCGTTTCCCGGAGCGGCGCTTCGGTTGTTTTGGTCCTGTATCCCCGTTTATGCAACCCAGTACCCGTTGTATCGAGGGTTAAGGTTGCTTCATCATTCAGCAACCCTACCTCTATTCTGTAGCGTGGCCCGGTTTCGGGAAACCAGTCTAGCTTGTAGTGCTGCTTCAGTCTTTCTACCACAGCTTTCTTGACGATGGCCTGGCAGTCTGACACTGAGAAAAGCTTGGAGCGGATAGATTTCCCGATCACCGGAAATTCTGCATCGCTGGGTAGCCACTGTTCCCAGGGCAAATCTTTGGTTTTGTCAAAAAGTTCAGTAAAAGTGAGCGCCGAAAATGCTCCCACCCGAATCAGTACCCGATCCGCGGTGCGCAGCCAGAGATTGGCTCGGACCACCGCTTCCGGACCACCACGGAACAGGATCCGACCCGTTTCAACGGTCAGCTCCTTATAGCCCAGATCACGTAGTTCCCGTGCTGTGACAGCCTCCAGCCCGAAAGCTGTCATCACAATGATATCCATGGTTTCCATGGGATCCCTCCCGCTATTCGTTGCTGTTTTTCGTCACAAGCTCTGCCAGACACTGACTGATCGCCTCCAGTTTGTAGCGCCGGCTTTTTTGCGTAATGGTAATGAGGTCAAATGGGTCGGCATGCACATGCTGACAGAATTGCTGCATGGCAAGAAGACAGGTAATGGTTCCACGACCGCTGCCGCCTGCTGCTGCAACACCTACGGCAATTTTTCCTCGCAAACCGCTGGCTTCCCAGCGTGTTCCTTCACAACGGCGCAGTCGATCAAAGAACGCTTTGGCTGACTCGCTCATCTCTCCCCAATAGACCGGGGATATCATCACAAAACAATCAGCCTGCAGGATCTCATGATGCAGATCCTGAAAACCATCCAAAACCTGGCACTCATGATCCGTCCAGCATGTTCCATAACCGCGCCCGCAAGCCTGGCACATTCCCACCTTGCTGCGATTAAGATCCACCAGCTTTACTGTTGCACCGGCCCGTTCTGCTCCGGCCTGGGCGGCTGCGCCACAGGCGGCGGTCAAGCCATCCTGGTTGGGGCTGGCTGTAAACACCATGATTTTCACGCTCATCACTTCCTCTCTGGCTGGTACTGCGGTGCCTGTGCAAACAACGAAGGTAGTCCGCCGGTATGAATGAAACATGATGCTTCATTGCGGGGGATAATTCCCTGTTCCACCAACTGCCGCAAGCCACCCAGCGTCTTGCTCGTATAGATACTTTCCAGATATATTCCCTCTGTACGGGGCAGATCATAGGCAGCCTGCATGGAAAGGGCCGTGGGAGCACCATATCCGGCACCCAGAAAATCATCATACACAGTCATCGTGTCCATTAAGCTCATGGTAGGCTGAATTCCAGTGATAGCGACCATATCTGCCCATAATTCTCCCATCAGTGCAACGAGATGGTCTTTGGGGTATTCTACACTGATTACATGAACATGAAAAGGTCGCCCAAGAATTGCCGTTCCAAAGACAAATCCCGTGGCTGTTGCGGCCATGGCTCCAACCATGGCAATGTGTCGAAGGTCGATTCGTGCTTCATCTGCCTGTTGGTGTAGTTCCAATGCCGCTGACGCATAGCCCAACGCTCCCCGCCCGGAATTCTTGATGACATAGGGTGTTTTGCCTTGCTGACGAAGTTCAGCTGCGATCGCATCGGTTTGCCTGCCCCGTTCATCTTCGTCCACCGCACCGAGAAAGACACTCTTCGCTCCAGCCAGATGATTAAGGAGCATATTGCCCTGGTAGAGTTCCGGCTCATCACCGTTGTGTACTAAGACGCACTCCAGCCCCAAACGAGCACAGGCAGCTGCCGTCAGTCGACACTGATTCGACTGCAGACCGCCCGCCGCCACGATTACATCGGCTTCCTGACATACCGCCTCTCCCAGCAGGTATTCTAGAGTTCTGACTTTATTGCCCCCCATCCCCAGGGGAAATGCATCATCTCTTTTTATATACAGATGATCATAGCCAAATAAACCGCCGTAGCGTGGTGCATGCTCCAGGGGGGTCGGGTTGCTGTAGAGTCTGACGCGTGGAATTTGAGAAAATATCATGGTCTCACGCCCTTTCTATCCCTCTAAAGTTTGTTTGCTCAAATATTCGATCATTACCGCCAAGGATTCATTGGCGGGTGCTGCAATGCCGTGCTCCCGTCCTTTGGCCACGACATAACCATTAATGTATGCCACTTCTGTGGGCTTGCCGCGTTCCAGATCCCGTACCAGGGAAGGGACATTCTCGGAGCGAAAATAGGCATTCAGCTGGTCCAGGCTAATATCCAATCGCACTCCCTCTGCCGCAGCCACGGCCTGCACTTCTGTCAGAAGATGCTTTTTCACACCATCCAGATCCGGATGGCCCACAGCCTGATTGTTTAGTCTGAGCAGCCCGGCCAGCGGGTTGGCTACGCAGTTAATCAAGAGTTTGTGCCACTGAGCATGAAGAAAATCAGCTGCGACTTCACAGACCACTTCCCTGTCTGCCAGCCAGGTTTTGAGGGTGTCAGCCTGGGCTGACTGGGCTAGAATCAGCCTGCCCCGATAAAAACGTACATCCCCTTGCCCTGCGCTGTTGGACCCAAACTGCACAATTCCCCGCTGTATTTGAATACCCAACCCCTTTTCCAGTTCACTTTCAAATCCCATCCCGTTCTGCAGTGCCACAATCCACTGCCCAGGATGAATCAGATGCTTCAACCATTCAGCGGTTTCAGCCAGTGACCAGATCTTCCCTGCCAGAAATACCCAATCATCCGGCTGAAGCGGGGGCATTTCATGAGAAAACAGGACTTTTAAAGATAAAACTTTCTCATCTTCGCCATACAGCCCCACACGCAGCCCGTTTTCTCTGACAGCAACAGCGTGGGGGCTATTTCCCACCAGTGTTACATCCGCTTTTTCTGCAAGCAGGGCTGCTAGGGCGGATCCGACGGCTCCCGCACCGATGATCCAGATTCTCTGTCTGCCTGTGATCATGACCCAACCTCCTGTTTATATTTCCAGCATTTTGGCTCATGGAGCGGCCCGTTCATCCCCATACACTGCAGGAAAGACTCCGTGACCACCGGTCCCATAAATTGAAACTGTTTTTTGAATTCTGTCTGAATACCTGCCAGGGGAAGGTCAACCAGTGTTGCCAGGTACTCCCGCAGGGATCCGAATTGCTGGATCAGATCCTGGCAGACCTTTGCATTCTCAATGGTCGCTTCAATCTTTCTCCGATAGCGGACAATGTCTTGACGAGCCAGGAGCCTCTCCACATCCGCTTCTGTCATTATCGCCACACAAGCCGGATCAAATCCGCAGAACGCATCCCGAAAGCCGTCCCGTTTATGCAGGATGGTCCGCCAGCTCAAACCTGCCTGAAACATTTCCAGGATCATTCTTTCAAATATCTCGTTATCTCCGGTAACAGGTACGCCCCATTCCTGATCATGGTACGCTTCCATCACTGGATCGTTCCTACACCAGCTGCATCGTTCCATCCGATCACTCCATTCCATAACATTCACTACTGGAAGAGATGCCTATCGTGATCATTCAGTACCAGCAACCAAGCCCAGTAAATACTTATTGCCCGGTGTGTCACTCAATCCCGATAGGGAATCCCTTCCAAATCCAAAAGAAATCGTTTTGAACCCAGGCCGCCTCCAAATCCGGTTAAGGCTCCTCCGGAGCCCAGGATCCGATGTCAGGGAACCACCAAGGAAACAGGATTAATGTGCATGGCCCCGCCAATAGCACGGGATGCCTTTGGATTGCCTACTGCTTTGGCCAGGTCTCCATAAGTCGCTGCTTTACCGTAAGGAACCTTTTTGCAGGCTTCCAGTGCTTTTTTTTGAAATTCTGTGACGCCGGCTGTCTCCCAATCGATGGGATAATCCAGTGATACATTTGCTCCTCGATAATAATCGTTTAACTCAGTGGCCAGCCTTTCTAAGTCTGCCTCAGTAAAGAATCCCCCCGTGAGCTGGCTCACCTCTCCAGTGCCTGTCGGGAGTGCCTTATCCAATTCCATTTCTGCCTCAGCACGGGTTTTGCGACGTGGGACCAATGCTACCAGTCCTTGGGGCGTTGCCGCCAGACTCCCCCACCCATCGGCCAGGGAAAACACATATTTTCGTACTTTCGCCATGAATAATCCCTCCCCATTCTTCAAATACCATTATGCGAAATATTCTTTGCCGCAAAGAAATTACCCTGCTATTTGGTGAAGCGGATTTTTATTCTGAAGATTGAAAGGGTTTTTTCATCTAACTGTGGAAATTTCATACAGACCGGTCTGCCAGAGGCCGGATCTTGTTCTGGGGAGGTTTCACACATGCAAATGCCCTTCGGGGTTTCAGCCATGACATACACTTATGCGCGTTATTCCCTGGCTTATGCTCTCCAGTCCATCTCACGCTTCGGCCTTACTCAAGTTGAGATCTGGGGACAGCATCCCCATGCAGCTGTGGCGTTG
Organism: uncultured Candidatus Sumerlaeota bacterium; assembly: GCA_964503545.1. Taxonomy (GTDB): domain Bacteria; phylum Bacillota; class SLNR01; order SLNR01; family SLNR01; genus JAXGQE01. The sequence goes on along the minus strand of CAZDAI010000036.1, from coordinate 7,310 downwards.
CTGGATGAGCCATATCTGACCCGGATCAACCAGCTTCTAAAAGATAATTCGCTGACTGTCTCCATGTTTACACCGGAACAGTTAGGCGCTCCTGTGGCCATCGGTTCTGCCGATCCTTTGATCCGCGATTACAGTGTCCGGTATTTTTGTCGGGCGGCAGACGCAGCAGCAGCCATGGGAACTCACCAGATGCTGATGACATCCGGCGCACTGCTCAACGATGAAGACCCCGGGGAAGTTTGGATCCGGGCATTGGATAGTCTGCAGGCAATTGCTGACTATGCCCGCAGCAAAGATGTGGACCTTGTCCTCGAGCCGCTTGCGCGGGCAGAATCCCCGCTTCTGTACAAATTACCCCAATTGAAGGCAGCATACGATGCACTGGCGGTCTATTCACCGAAAGTGATGGTAGACCTCGTACCCATGCACCTGAACGGAGAAACGCTGGCCGACTATTTCCAGGTTTTTGGCCGGGATCTGACTGTCATCCATTTTATCGATTGCGATGGATCCAGCATTAAACACCTGGTTCCCGGTGACGGTGTCATTGATTTTACTGAAGTAATCGCCGCGATGAAAGAACATGCTTTTTCCGGCTCGCTATCCCTGGAGCTGGGCGACACATACCATGCTGACCCGAACGCAGCGGTGCAGCGCAGCTTGGATGTGCTGGATAGTCTGTTGGTTGAAAATTGGTAACGCACCCAAAGGAGGTATTCGAAGATGCTTGAAGTAAAGAATCTTTCACTCACGATCCAGGGTGAAAACGGGCCTGTGGACATCCTGGATAACATCAACTTGACCTTAAAGGACCATGCCCTCTATGTAATCACCGGCCCCAACGGCGGGGGCAAATCATCCCTGGCCAAGGCCATCATGGGCATTATGCCCGCCACGGACGGCAGCATTTGGCTTGACGGGCAAAATATCAGCAGTCTGACCACTTCCGAACGGGCCCGCGCCGGAATCGGTTATGCATTCCAGCAGCCGCCACGTTTTAAGGGGATGACTGTCAGCGAACTGCTGACCATCGCTGCGGGACAGGATCATTATGATCGCAAATGCAGTCTGCTCTTTGACGTTGGCCTATGCCCTCAGGACTATCTGGAGCGAGAGGTTGATAACAGTCTCTCCGGTGGGGAACTGAAGCGGATTGAAATTGCTACTCTGTTGGCCCGAAAGCTGAAATTTGCGATCTATGACGAACCGGAAGCCGGGATCGATCTCTGGAGTTTTGCGCGTCTGACAGAAACATTCCGGAATATCCATCAAAAGTATGATACCACCATCGTCCTCATCTCCCATCAGGAGCGGATCCTCAGCCTGGCTGATGATATCATTCTGGTTGCTGATGGTAAAGTCAAGGAGCAAGGATCAAAAGATCTCATCTGGCCGATGATCATGGATGAAGTTACCTGCACCTGCGGAGCCAGTTGTGCAGAAGGGAGTGAGCATAGTGCTGACTGCTACCGATCAAAAACTGCTTGAAACCATTGCGGATCTCCACGGTACTCCCCAAGGAGCTTACAATATTCGTAAAGATGGCGAAAGTGTCGGCCGTTCATCCTCTGCAAATATTGAGATCATCTCCAAAAAAGATAAACCTGGTATCGACATTATTATCAAGCCCGGCACCAAGAATGAAAGCGTCCATATTCCTGTTATTCTTACTGCCGAAGGGATGCATGACAAAGTCTACAATACCTTTGATATAGGGGAAGGTGCTGATGTTGTGATCGTTGCCGGCTGCGGCATTCACAGCCATGGCACCGGCGAGTCCAAACATGAGGGAGTACACAATTTCATCATCCGCAAGGGAGCCCGTCTGAAATATGTGGAGAAACATTACGGTGAAGGCGAAGGGTCCGGGAAGCGGATTCTGGATCCTATGACCATTCTGGAACTCCACGAGGATGCCTACGCTGAATTGGAGCTGGTGCAGATTCGCGGTGTGGACAATACGGTTCGCACCACAGAAGCGGTACTGCACAAAGGCGCTTTTTTACTCACATCGGAAAAGATGCTCACCCATGGCGAGCAAAAAGCTGAGTCCAAAACCACCATTCGCCTGGTGGGTGATGATGCCTCAGCACAGATTATCTCCCGCTCTGTCGCCCAGGATCAATCGCATCAGATATTCTATCCACAAATCATCGGCGAAAGCAAATGCAAAGGCCATGTTCAGTGCGACTCCATCATTATGGACAAAGCTCAGATTCGGTCCATCCCAGAAGTCGCCGCCTACCATCCGGATGCAACCCTGGTCCACGAAGCGGCCATCGGCAAGATTGCCGGTGAACAGATGATCAAGCTGATGACCCTGGGCTTGTCAGAAGAAGAAGCAGAAGAAACGATCCTGGCCGGATTCCTGAAATAGAAAAACCCACGCAAAAGCGGGTCCTAAGACCCGCTTTTATGTTGCTTATTCTTCAATTACTTCTTCAAAGTCCTCTTTTGGTGCTCCGCACAGCGGGCACTCATCCGGGGGCTCCGGTCCTTCATGGATGTAACCGCATACAGTACAGCGCCATTTCTTCGTCATGAAGACACCTCCTGATGTTCTGGTGTTAAACTCCCTTAAATTTCCCTTGAACGTTGGTAAAATCCTGCTTTATCAGAAAAAATATCATATTAACCGAAAATGCTAGTGCGATTACCTTTTACAAACGTGAGATTAGCTCTTGCTGTATTCTTTTACTCTTTGCGTATAGGCTTACCCCGGTTACCTGGCCTAGTTATACCATACAGCAAGACAGCATCGACATTTATCACTGAAATGACACTATGCTTTCTTAATTGTTACATTATCATCATGGGGAAAAGGGAAACAGTGATCCCTGTCGTATGTAGTATACAGCAAAGCAGTCAGACACCATCCATGGAGTGATTGCAGTGAACATTCGCGAAATTATTGTTTTCCTATTTCCCTTCACCACCAGTGAAGCCTATATGACGCTCTCATCATTTATCGCCGCCACTGCTGTGCTGGGGATCATCGGTGCTGCGGGTTCTTTTCTGTCCGGCCGCTACATTGCAGACCGGATCGGCAGAGCCTATGGCCGATCCCAAAGAGCCCGGAAAAGGAAAACAAAGGCACCGCAACGCTCAACGGCCAGAAAACCCGCCCGGTATCGTGCAGACGATCCTCGCCGCATTACAACCCGGGATATCCGGATTTTATTCCTTTTTCTGCTGGCCCTGGCTATATTGACGGGCAGTGTGATTGGTTTGGTCGCTGCCAGCGGTGATATAAGCCGGCGGGATGCTGTGACCGGCATCTATCAGATTATTGCCCTTCAGTCCCGCCCAGGGGGGCAAGGCATGATCCAAGCGATTGCTCTGTTCAATCAGGAAGCTGTGACACTCTTTTATCAGCCCTCATTGACCAGTGAAGAACTTTTGATCCGGGCCCGCTACCGTTTGGAATTTCTGCCCCGGACACGGATGCTGATTCGTGCAGAACGTTTAGAACCCGAAGGGTGATCCTTCGGGTTCTTTCCTTATTGTGACTGACGAAAGCGGATTTCGGTTTTTCCGAAAACCGTATTAACTTTTAAGTCCAGTTTCACCGCTTTCCCTTCTTCTCCTACCTGGGTGCCTTCACCGAAGGTAATCCGGTACCCATCGGGGAAAACGAGGGTCCCAAAAGCACTAGAACCGGAAATCCGGTATGTCGTGTCCGGATCCAGATACACCACTGCACTGGAAAAAATGGTGTTTACTTCGACCCGATGGATTTTTTCCCCCGCTTCCAACCGAGTAAGATCGATGGTCTTTGAACCGAAGACAACGTTATGCTCCCCGCTTTTCTGGACAATCTGAGTACCTCCATCTGAGAAGAAAGTGTCATGATCGTCTCCAATCTGGACATGCCCAAACATGAATGTTATACCAGCCAGAATCAAAAATGCCCCTAGGGCCATCCGCAGAATCGGGATGTTCATGTGCAAGTATTGACGCATCAGAAAGAGCGCTCCGACGATAATCAAATACATTCCCCAGAAAAAACTGCCTGAAATCTTAATCATGCTTTTTTCCTCCTTACAATTCTATGCATTGGCCTTTTCCCAAGGTATCCGACCCTGAGAGAGTCAGGAAAGTTCCCCGTTTTTAAAAATTAATTAAAAAAGTGTAAAATATGTTCTCACACACCTGAAAAAACTATATAATGGACAAAGAATCCTCGCTCCCCTACTCCACTCCAGCTGTGCTGGAAAAGAAAGGAGAACACCCGATGAGATTACGTAAAACACTGATTCTGCTCCTCATTCTTATGCTTCTCCTTCCCCTAACAGCCTGTCGGAGAGAAGTTGAGACTCCTGACATCGAAGACCCGGATCTTAATGAGGATCCTGAAGATAGTGAGGATCCGGAAGAGCCTGCCCCGGAACCCGACCCTGAACCAGAAGCAGAAATACCTGCAAAAACTACCCTTGCCGGCATTGGGCTGGGCGACTCTGCCTCAGAGGTTACTCGTCTGTTTGGCCGGATGTATGAAGAAGAGCTTCTCTTTGCCGATGAAGGATATTACGGCGAAGATGCGGTGTACTGGAATTATCAGGATCGGATCTTCTTTACAATCGGCCAGAACACACAAAAAGTGCTACGCATCGATGTAACAGTAGGCGACTATGAAACCAATCTGGGCATCCGCGTAGGACAGCGGGCTCAGGATATCCTCCCTAAGTATACTGCCCTGTATCCCCAGCTGGTTAGCATCCACACCGATGGTGAAGTACCTGGCTGGTTTCTGGTAGAAAAGGGTGGTTTGCTTATCTTCGTATTCTACGATGTCAATGGAGAGCGTATCTACGAAGGAGCCGTTCCGGATAATGCCGTCTGCGAAGGCATTACCCTGGCCTACGAGGAACACTTTGACTAATCCTGCGTATTGGACGCCCGAATCAGGGCGTCTTTATTCTTTTTCACCACCACGATCTTTGCGTCCACCAACTAGAACAATTCTCAGGCCCAAACCGATTAAGACCAGTGGAATTACATAGTTCAGATAGCGAAACGGCAGGATTCCAAAAAAATTGTTGTCAACACTGTACACCAGAATCCCTACGAACAACAAAGCACTGCCGGGGAAGACCGGCCAGATTCGTTCTCCTCTGTCACTGGTCTTCAGATGGATCGTATGGATGAAATAGATGGCATAAAAGGCCAAGCTGAAGAAAAAGAAGAAATAGCCGGCACTCAACCCCGGGATGCGGTCACTCAGGTGGGCAAATGCCGCCAAAGCACCAACGAGCATTCCGGGAATGATAAAGCCCAGAGAGCGATTGTAGACAAAATAGGCCGTCAGAAACCCGAGGGATAGTGCATAAAGAAACCAGACACCCGACAGCCAGCCCAGATTAGAGAGCAGCAGCAAAGCACCGATCCCAGTCAGCATAATTCCAGTAAACATACTACGGTTGTTCATATATCTCGCCTCCCTTAGTCTCCTGTCCCCATTATATCAAAAGGGAAGGCAAATTTCGCCCGCCTTCCCAGTTTTTCTAACCTGAATTAACGATTGGGTCCAGAGCGAAGATTTCGAATAAAGATTGTTACGCCGACGATAATCAGCCCCGCTGGCAATATCATGTTAATCCAGCTCAAAGCCGCTTCCCCTAAATGCTTGCCTTCGATGCCTAGCACCAGCAGAGCTACTGCCAGCAGCGCCGTGCCTGGGAACAACGGCCAGATTTTCTCCCCTTGATCAGTGGTTTTTAGACGGCTGGTGTGAATGACATATACCAGGTAGAATGCTGCTGCAAAAAAGAAGAACAGATATGCTCCGCTTAAAGCACCGGTTAAACTCTCCAGTGCGGCAAAAGCAGTCAAGCCGCCAGTCAACAATCCGGGAATCAGAAACCCCAAATGCCTTTCCCCTGTAAAATAGGCACCCATAAACCCGACTGAAATTGCACCCAAGACCCAAAGACCGGAAAGTAGCCCTAAATTAGCCGCCAGAACCAAAAGACCAACACCGATCATAATCAACCCTGTCCAAATATGTTTACCCTTCATTTTTCGTCACTCCCTTCTTTTCTGTCTCCATTCTACTGCAGCTGGCGGGAATGCGCATCGGTCTCCGGTCATAAAATAAGTCACGGTTTCCCGTGACTGTGGTCATACTAATTGATGTTCCAGTGCAAACATAATCAGTTTGGATCGTTCGCTAATGCCCGTTTTTTCATAGACTGCACTCACATGATTCTTGACGGTCCCCTCCGAGATATACAAGATCCCGGCAATCTCCCGATTGTTCTTTCCTTGAGCGATCAGGCTTAAGATCTCCTTTTCTCTGGCTGTCAGATCGGCCAGGATGCTGTCATGATTCACTCCCTGATCTTTTTTAAAAGCAGAATGATCCCCAGGCTGCTGGGCAAGACGAGCGATTAATCGGGCGGCAATTTCTGCCTGCATCATGGGGTGCCCGGCGGCCGCTTCACGGATGGCTGCAATTAACCTTTCTGCGGGCAGATCTTTCAGCAGGTATCCGATCGCACCATTCTGCAATGCGTCAACAATGTATTCATCATCATCAAATGTTGTTAAAATCAGCACACGGCATTCGGGCCAGTTCTCTCGGATCCGGCGGGTCGCCTCAACCCCATCCATAACCGGCATCCGGATATCCATCAGCACCAGATCCGGTAGCAAACTGGCTACAAGCTCGAGGGCTGCGCGACCATTTTCTGCCAGTCCCACAACCTCGAGATCCTCCTCCAGATTGAGAATGGTGCGCAATCCTTCCCGCATCAGGCGCTGATCATCCACCACCAGAATTCGAATTGTCACATTAAGTCCTCCTTCCACCACGGGATCACAACTGTGGTGCGAAATCCCTGATCCGGTTGCGAGTGGAACTGGATCGTGCCGCCATATTTTTCCACTCGTTCCTGCATGCCTGTCAGCCCGAATCCTTTGCGGATCACACTCACCCCTTCCCCATTGTCTTCCAGAGTGATCCGCAAGCGTCCATTATCCTCCTGCATCGATACAGAGAGCCGTTCCGCTTTCCCGTGCCGAACGGCATTGGTAATGGTCTCCTGCAGAAGTCTGAGGACAACAACTTCCTTGGCAGGATCATCGGCTCGCTCATTTTTAAGCGCGATCGTAAGATCAATCTCCAAGAGCTTCTGTTCCTGGATCATATGCCGCAGCGCATCCTTGAAAGAGCGGCTTTCTAGAATCTGTGGCCGCAATTCCCGGATGGTGCGTTTTAATTCATTGAGTCCCTCCCGGGTTAGCTCCTGGGCATTTTTAATATCTGCTACAGCTTGTTCCGGATCCATGGCAACCATTTTCTTTGCGGC
>CAZDAI010000035.1:0-16949 GCA_964503545.1 uncultured Candidatus Sumerlaeota bacterium | reverse complement strand
TGGTGGAGGCGGCGGGATTTGCACCCGCGTCCGAAAGCGCAGCAACAAAAGCCTCTACAAGCTTATCCTTTGATTTAGTTCTCGTTTACCAATGCTCCCAAAGGCAGGATCATCAGCAAACCAGCCCGATTTGTCTTTCGGCCCATACTCAGGCACTTTGGACCGGCATCCTGTAAAAGTGTCGCCCTGGCTGACCCTACAGGCTCAGGTCAGAAGGACGTTAGCGGCATTAAGCTGCTAAAGCGTATTCGTTGTTAGCGTTTATTGTTTCCCGCTGTTTAACGAGCAAGCGGAATCTCGGCTTGCGGCTGTTGTCCCCGCATGCCCCCGTCGAAACTTGTCGCCCCCATATTCATTTATCAATGATCACCGCGGTCTTTGACTGCCCTATCAATGTCACGCTGGGCATCCCGCTCGGCAATATCCTGTCGTTTGTCGTAGTGCTTCTTCCCTTTGGCTAGTGCCAGTTCCACTTTCGCCTTTCCTTTATCATTAAAGTAGATCTTCAGAGGGACAAGGGTTAGTCCCTGCTCTCTAATCTTGCTGAATAGCCGCACGATTTCCTTTTTGTGCATCAGCAGTTTTCTCGGTCTTAGAGGATCGTGGTTAAACCGGTTTCCTTGTTCGTAAGGGCTGATATGCACATTGAACAAGGTCAGCTCTCCGTTCTCAACTCTGGCATAACTGTCCCGTAGATTCACCCTGCCAGCTCTCAGTGACTTAACTTCAGTGCCGGTCAACGCAATGCCGGCCTCGTAGGTCTCCTCTACAAAATAGTCATGCCGGGCTTTTCTGTTTTCTGCTACAGTTTTTGCTGCCAAATCGTCCACCTCTGAAAACGGACCCTCATCAGTCGTCTTAGCAGTACTGCGACCAAAGAGGGTTCATAGCCTTTCCAATGATCTTGCGGGTTACTGATCTATCATCGTCATTATACGGAATTTGTGAGTGTTTGTCAATAAAATTCCCAATATATAACAGAGCGCCACAGCCTAACCAACCAAAGTGAAATCGATTTTTCGTCCCTGGACATCCACTTTTGTAACCTGTACCGTTACTTCATCACCGATTCTGTACGTTGTCCTATTGCTCTGCCCCTTCAGCGACATACTCTTCTCATCATAGACATAGTAATCATCATCCATATTACTGATGTGCACCAAACCCTCCACGGTATTTTCCAGCTCAACAAACATGCCAAACCCCGTCACACCACTGATAATGCCCGGGAATTCGTCCCCTACATGGTTTTGCATGTACTCTGCTTTTTTCCGGTCCAGCCATTCATTTTCAGCCTCTGCCGCCGCTCTCTCCAAACGTGATGTCTCTTCAGCAATCCGTGCCATATCGCTCTTTTTGAGTTTACCTTGCTTGACTTCCTTTGCTTCGATACCCGTCGAAGCCTTCAATGCCCGATGCACAATCAAATCCGGATAGCGGCGAATGGGTGAGGTAAAATGTGTATAATGCTTGAATCCCAGCCCAAAATGTCCTAAACTTTCCTCTGCATAGCGGGCTCGCTCCATGGCCTGTAGAATCGCCCGCCGAATCACCGGTCCCTCTTTCCCTTCATACGACTTTTCCAAAATGCGTTGTATGGCTTTGCCTGAACGCAGCTTTTTACCCCGCACATCCAAGCCAAACCCCTTGAGAATGATCTTCAGTTCTTCATAGGCAGCTTCACCGGGTGCTTCATGGATCCGATAGAGTGCTGGCAGCTGTCTTTTCTCTAAATGCTCTGCAACCGTTTTGTTAGCCAACAGCATGCATTCTTCGATAATTCTGTGCGCCGGCAGATTTTCTGCCCGGCGAATATTCACGACACGACCTTCATCGTCCACTGTCACTTTACTTTCAGAAAGATCGAAATCAATGCTGCCAGCATGAAACCGCTGTTCTCTCAGTTTCTGGCTGATGAAATCCAGGTTCTTAACGAGCTCTGCTAGGGAATCTGAAGGTTCTTTCCCATCAACCAATCTTTCCAGCATGGCAGATACTCCTTCATAGGTCAGTCTGTGGTCGATTCTGCATATGGTGGAAGCAACACGGTAATCCATAACATTGGCATGCGCATCCAGTTCTAAGAAAATGGATATGGTCAATTTGTCCTCTGCTGGATTTAAACTGCACAGGTCATTGGACAGTTTTGCCGGCAGCATTGGAACAACATGGCCCACCAGATACACACTGGTTCCCCTTGCTCTTGCTTCCTGATCCAAGGGTTTTCCTCGTCGCACATAATGACTGACATCGGCGATATGAACTCCCAATCGGAATAGTCCATCCGGTCGTTTTTCCAGAGATACTGCATCATCCAAGTCTTTTGCGTCTTCTCCATCGATGGTCACTGTAAAGAGATCACGCAAATCTTCCCGCTCCAGCGTAGCACCAGATTCTGCAACGATCTGTTCAACTTCAGCCAGCACTTCTTTGGGAAATTCAGTGCGAATGCCATTTTTCAGCAGCACTGCATTTCGTTCGGCAGTTTCATCCCCAACAGCACCAATGATATTCAGGATCTTCCCGCTTGGAAGACGCATTTCTTCGGGCCAGGTGGTGATTTCCACCAACACCTTTTGATTCTCCTCGGCATTCATCACATCTTCAGCACTGATCAGAATATGGTCCAATATGCGAGGGTTATCCGGAATAACAAAGCCATGATCCCTGATTTTCTGAAAAGTCCCCACCAGAGTCTTATTCGCTCTTTCCAATACCCGGACAATTTCTCCTTCCGGTCGGCGAGCCATCAGATCCTTACCGAACAGTCTAACCAGCACTTGGTCACCGTGCATGGCACCTCCCATACTGTCCCGCTCAATAAATATGTCATCCTGTCCATTCTCCCGCAACAAAAATCCAAAACCCTTGGGGTGGATCTGGAGTTCGCCGACGTTAAAACCCAGCTGATGGGGTAACCCTATTTTCCCGCTCCGATTGCGTACGATTTGTCCCTCTTTCTCCAACCTTTGGAGAACCTTTTTCCAATCATGAGCCGTTTTGCTTTTTTTGCGCAGTTTCTTGACCAGGTCTTCTTGTTTTTCTGGTCTGTAATCCTTGTCCTGCATCAGCCCCAGTACCAGGTCTTCTGCTTTTTCCATGTTCATCACTTCTTTCTTTTGCCTTCATCAGTAAAATCACGGCCGGACGGCCGTGATCCTACTGTTACAATCCTATCTCCTCTGCCGCTTCCTGCATGGCCGCCACGCCCACGGCGATAAAATCTGGTAAATCCAGCCCGAATTCTCGGCATGATGCAATGGTCTCCCGTTTTGCCCCTTTAGCAAAATGCTTCTCATAATAGCGATTCAGGACAAAATCAGCATCAATAGCATAGAGTCTTTTTACTGGATGGATCAATGCTGCAGCAACGATCAGGCCTGTTAAAGGATCCACAGCAAACAAAGCTTTCTCCATATCCGTCACCCTGGGAATCCCGTGCACTTCATTGTGAGCTCGAACTGCCTGGACAATTTCTTCTTCAAATTCTAATTCTTCCAGCATGGCTGCACCGACCTGACTGTGTCGCAGTGGATCATCCTTTGTTTCATCGTAATCAATGTCGTGCAGCAGGCCCGCCAAGGCCCATTGTTCTTCATTTTCTCCCAGCAGAACAGCCAGCTTACGCATCACCGCCTCTGCGGCAATCATATGTTTGATCAGGTTTTTGGTCTTCACTTTACGCATCAGCAAAGCCAGTGCTTCGTCACGGGTCATCCGGTACACTCCTTTAATCCAAACCCCACCCGGGGGTGAAATTATCAATTCGGTAAATTGGCAAATATCCCTGCAATGCGCTCTTCTTCGCTGAGAATCCGTCCGGTTTTTTCATCTACAGCATAGTTTGCCCCTCCGTGGATTTTTGTCTGCACCAACCCGCAAGCCAATGGATTTCCCTTAAGCTGAGGTGCATCCAGCAATCCGATCTTCACGGCCTGAGCCAGAACGGCTGGGTCAAACAGAGGGTCTTTGCTCTCACTACCCAAACTCTTGATTGCATCCAAAAGCAATGTGGCTTCAGCAACCAGCTGATCCTTTCGGGCAATAACTTCCGGATCCCATGTCATGTCCGGCATTCCATAGATGCAGTTCTGCACGACTCTTCGGGCAACCTTGCAACTCTCAATAATGTCCTCAGGTAAAGCCGCATGACTTGCCTCACAGGATGCCACTACATGGAGAATATCCGGCTTCATCGCCATCTGGACATAAACGGAAGCTCCCAGTTGTCCCCGGGCATAATCCGGATCCACCGGATAGCTAAGCAGACCGGTGCGTGTTTCCCGGTAAACCTTGTAATGATGGTCTGCCAGACTTTCGATCAGTTCCGCTTTTGCCAGCATTTTTGCCAGGTCCATTTTATCAGAAAGATGTGGTGGTGTATTAAACATATAGGGCGCAATATAGTCCCGCACACCCGCTTGCTTGCACGCATAGGCGCTGATGTATGAAGCTGCAACCGCAACGGTGTCATGCCCATCTCTTAACTCCCAATGATGGGATTCATTGCCTTCCACGGGTACGCCTTCCCGTCCGTGCCAGGCCATGAGGGCAAAATGTTCAGCAATGGACTCTTCCAGCAGCATCGGCCCCCGTCGATCCAATGCATTGAACCAGAATGTGGATGTAGCGCACCAGGCATTGCGAATGGTCCGACGCAGCATTTCTCCATACCGGATGAGATCGTTGGTCCCGCTGTAAGATCGCATCAGGGGGAAATTCCCGCGGCGCGTCGCTTCATACAAGGCTTCAAAGTCCGCCTCACTGCGGATTGGAACACCGCCTGCCCCCGTCCGACTTGGGTTAATCCGTTCAGGATGAAAGAAATTCTCCTGAGCATCCTGATCCGGACCTAAAGAGATCACATCCAATACCTGGGCATCGGCAATCTTCTTGATTCCAGCCACTGTCGGTGCAATGGTTTCAGCTGGAATGCCAAAGTGATGACGAATCACAGGAAAAGGTTTCTTGTCATGGATCCGTGGAATGATCTCCATGGCAAAATCCGCTTCCGTGGCATGGCTGAGATCTTGGCCTTTTAAATATGCAATCACATGTTCCACAGGCTCCTCACCTGAGAAAGCCGCTTCAAACAAGCCAATCTCTTTGGCAATCTTTACCACTGGCGGTGTTCCGCCAAAACAGAACCGCCTGTCTTTCAGCCCAGCCTCCTCCAGTGCCTGCTTAAATTCATTGAGTATGTTTCGTCCGGTTTCAGGAGTTAGGCGGTAACTTACAGCAACGATATCTGGATCTGTTTCTCGAATTGCCCCAATAAACTCTTCCACCGGCGTTGCCGGTCCCAGATACTCCGTTGTATGCCCTTGTTCTTCGGCGAGGCGCAAAAAGTTCAAAATACCCGCAACATGCACACACTCACCCAATGAAGCTGCCAGTATTCTTGCCATATACATCCTCCTCTCCAGAATCAGTTCACCTTTTTAGGCAAATCATTGATCTACTTTCTGCAATTCATCCTTCATGATTGTAAATGCAGCCTGAGGATCAATACTGCTGAGCAATCCCATACCCCAAAGAATGTAGTGTCGATCCACCATGAAGGCTGGATTGACAGGCTTTAATATATCTGCTTTTTGCGGATCCATGCACGCAGCCTGAAGTATTGCCCTTGGGCAATCGCTGTGAGCGAAGATACCCCCCGTACCCACTACATACTTAATCTGGCTTAAATCTTTACCGATCTGAATATGCATGGCTCCCGAAGGTGTCAACATCTTTTCCAGTCGACCAGCATGGCGCTCCACTGCAATTTGCGCGGCGGCCTTGGCCATGGCCAGTTCTAATGCCGCGTCATCTTTTGTTGTCGGCACAAAATCAACCTGAACAGCCAAATGCTCAATTTGACGAATAATCGTATCCTCTGTTCCATTGGCTGTTTCTTTCAACAGTTCGATTCCTGCTGCCTCCAACAGTGAGCGAGCGCTAACCCGCAACCCGAGATCCCCTTCCACTGTACGCTTTACTTTCGGTTCTGGCAAACCGCGCTGTATAGTGTTACCACCGGAAGGATCACCGGTTGCTACAGAATGAATGTCTGTTGTAGCCCCTCCGATGTCAACGATCAGCAGATCGCCTAAGCCATTGTTTCCCCGGTAACCCTCTGACAGCAATTTTGCTGCTTCCAGCACGGCTGCCGGAGTTGGCATAAGAATGGTGTCAAACATATCCTGGACCTGCGCAAAGCCTTTCCCTTGCACAATTCTCTCCATAAACACTTCCCGGATGGCTTTTCGGGCTGGGTCAATGTTTAGCTTACGCACAGAAGGCAGGACATTCTCAGTCACGATCACTTCTTTATTACCTTCAAGTAAAATGTCTTCCACTTGATCCGCAGCATCCTTATTGCCCGCCACAACAATGGGGGCTGAAAGCGAGCTGCCGGCCAGTTTTTCTGCATTGTGCAAAATGGTATCCTGCTCGCCTCCATCCGTACCACCCGCAAGCAGTATGATGTCGCAGGCCAGATTCTCAATTGCCTTGACATCCTTTCTGCTCAGACGGTAGGAGTAGGTATCAATTACCCGGGCCCCAGCGCCAAGGGATGCCAGTTTTGCCGCCTGGGCAGTAAGTTCTGGCACCAATCCAATTGCCACCATCTGCAACCCGCCGGCAGCACTACTGCAAGCAAGGGTTTCTGAAAAATGTTCCAGGATCAGTCCAGTCTGATCATAAACCCCAGCCAGGGCCGCTTCCAATCCTATGCCGATGCCTTTTGCAACAGTAGTCAGCCCGAATGAACGGCATATGATTCTGGGTTTTTCCAGATCCACGACCAATACTTTTGTATAGGTACTGCCTATGTCTGCCAATAACACAGATTTCACAAAAACCGCCTGCTTTCAGGGAAGATTCCTCGTTACGCCCGCATAAACCGGGCGGACGCTTCCGCCACCGTATCGCCTGTTGCGTTTTCTGCCACCGCTTGCATCTCTATCATTCTGCCTTTATCAAATACAATCCTGCCGGTTATTCTCAGCTTTTCCCCAATTCCCGCAGCATGGCGATAGCGTGTCTCCATTCGTGCTGTGTAAGCCCGGATCCCTTTGAGTGTCAGAAGCTTGCCCATCACCTCATCCAGAAGCAGGCTCATAAATCCCCCGTGCATGATACCATCAAAACTTTGATGCTCCGGCCGGGGTATGAATTCGGTAACCAGATCCCCACTTTCAGTTTGAGAAAATTCCAAATGCAGACCAATGGGGTTATCCGGCCCGCAGGCAAAACACATGCGATCACGTTGTTCTTTCACAAAAATCCCCCCGAAAAAGAATATGAAGCCAATAAAGGAAATACCAGCGTACCGTGCAGACACAGTGGACGCACAGCCGCCGGCACTCGTATTTATGCCATCAAATTAATTACTGTTCTTGCTTGTAACGCTCCAGCGCCACCATCATCAGCTTTTCCACCAGATCTTTATACTCATAGCCTGCCGCAACTGACATTCTGGGAAATTCACTATAATCCGGCTGCATGCCCGGCAAAGTATTCATTTCTAGAAAATATGGGACACCAGCTTCATCCATGCGCACATCCATACGGACAAAGTCCCGGCACCCTAAAGCCCGGAATGCCTTCAAAGCATATCCACGCATTTCTTCTGCCTTATTTTCATCAAGATCGGCGGGAGCCTTGGGGATTATGGCGTCTCTGGATTTAATGTCCAAAGTCATTGCTCCCAGCTGGTCTGTATCCCGATGGTCAAAAATGATCTCCTCAATAGGAAATATTTCCGGATCGTCATTGCCCAAAATGCCCATGGTAAATTCCCTGCCTTTGATGAATTCTTCACAAAGGGCTGCCTGGTCATATTCTTTGAGCATAACACGAACCCGTTTGCGCAGCGCAGCTTCATCAAACACGACACTGTCTTTTGTAATCCCGATACTGGAGCCCTCATGTTCAGGCTTTAGTATCAGCGGAAATCTCAAGTCCGTATCCAGCGGTTCATCTCCGGTATAGAAGACTTGGAACTTGGGAGTAGGAATTCCTTCAGTAATGAATATTCTTTTCGTGACCTGCTTGTGCAACCCCAGAATATGAGCCGACAGTCCTGAGCCGACAAAAGGGATATCCAACATTTCCAGCATGGCCACAACATGCGCCTGCTGGCTCTTTTTTGTAATTCCCGTTGAAGCATTGAAGATGATATCCAGGTGATCCATCGCTGCCAGACGCGCAAGCAGATCCAGTCCGGCAGGAATCAGGGTCACCTCATGCCCATTTTCTTTTAACGCTTCTTCAATCGCCTTGACGGTCACATCCATCTGGATCGCACCATGGGGATTGATTTCAAACTCCATGTCTTTATCAATTTCACTTTGGCTGTACAATAAGCCTACATGCATGCACACGACCTCCTTGAAAATTTATTCACTCCCGTGGTTCACCAGCTCAAGTATCTGTTTCACTGACAGTCCAGCGATCCCCAGTCGTTTCACATTTCTGCCTGTAGCCCAGTAGTCTACACCATGGATTCCGGACCCGAGAGCGATAATCGCTTTAATCATTCCGGTTTGCACTCCGAGCATATCCCCGATCGAGGCAATGGGAACCAGGCTGGCAGGAACATCTTCAAAGATATAACGATGCTGCAAATTCGAAGGTGCCTTGATCCCTTTGTACCCCACATTGTTCTGTATTGCCTCAAAGAGATTGGCTCCTGTCGCCCCATAGGCAGCATCCAGCCAGGCATGAGCGGAAATGGCATCCACGCCTAACGCTTCTGCTACAGCGATCCGCTCATAATCCATTTGCTCAATCACTTTGGCCACCGATGGGGTGATCCCTTCATGGTAATATTCAAAGTCCCCCGCAGTTGATTCAATGCGCGCACTGTTCAATATAGTTGGAGCTGGGTGAAAAATAGCGCCAATATTATCAAAACTGGTCTGCAGCACATTGTCTGCCGGAATAAACTGTGGAAATGCCTCGCGCAGTGCGGCCACAACCTGCTCAGTCTGATTGGCTGGCAGTGCGGCAACCGGGACAACATTCTTAATCCCAAAAATTCTGGATTGCGCTGGTCCGACGGTTCTACTGGCAAAAATGAAAGTCTGCGCTTCAGCTATCACTACATTGGCTTTTACTTTTGCCTTTTTTAAAACGGCGCGAAACTCCATGGCACCGCCCGTTCGACCTGGATTCAGAACGATAATCTGACCATCCTTCAGATGTTTTGCCGCAACTTCGGCAATATAGCGATGCCCTGTAGCCGGGATAACCACCATGATCACATCGACACCTTCGATTGCCTCATGAATTTTGTTGGTGATGCGATCCAGGCGACCAAACCCTTCCATCATACCAGAAACCTGAACACCGCCCATGAGTTTGACAAACTTAATCCGTTCCGCTGTTTTGTTGTATACATTCACTGAATATCCCTTCATTGCCAGGGCTCCGGCCATTGCTAGCCCGCCATGCCCGCCGCCGATTACGGCGTATTTAAGTTTCTTCCCGTTATTGGGGGTCAAAGACTCGGCGTTCTTTTCCATCACATCATCTCCTTACTGAACAGATAATGGTATAAAACAAAAAACCTGCACAAATGCAGGGATGCTCCTTCATGCATGCATATACCCGGCATAAGCCTTCTATGTCAGGCCTGCCAGATTGCATGCTTTTCCCTCTTTCTGCGCTTGCGAGGTTAGCTGACGGATTCGGACTGAAAGAGCTTAACCCTACCGGTTGCCCGGATTCACCCCCAATAATTGGTTCCCCCGCTCAATATGATTCAGCGTCTTTTTGTGGAAAAACACGGCGCTACAGGTATTTTACCACTTCTTGATTTATTTGTAAAGTTACCCCGATCTGTGTTGGGTGAAATCAAAAGGCAGAACACATTTCTGCGTTCTGCCCGCCAAGCATTTCAGTTTATAAAAACAGGGGTGCAAACACCAGGGCAACAATGGACATCAGCTTAATCAGGATGTTCAGTGATGGACCGGCTGTGTCCTTGAAGGGGTCGCCTACTGTGTCACCGACAACAGCTGCAGCGTGTGTGGCTGTACCTTTGCCACCTAAATTGCCGCTTTCAATATACTTCTTCGCATTGTCCCAAGCACCGCCGGCATTGGCCATCATAATCGCCATCAAAACGCCCGATGCAGTTGCGCCTGCCAGAAGACCGCCCAGAGCATTTTTGCCAAGGATCAGCCCCACAGCAATTGGCGCCACAATCGCCAGCAAGCCAGGAATAACCATTTCTTTCAAAGCTGCTGCCGTACTGATATCCACGCACCGCGCATAATCAGGTCGGGCTTCCCCTTCCATCAGGCCGGGAATTTCCTTAAACTGGCGACGGACTTCCTCAATCATCTGAAAAGCTGCTTTACCGACAGCTTCCATAGCCATTGATGAGAACAGGAACGGCAGCATAGCGCCCAGGAACAATCCGATAATGACATCAGGGTTGATCAGAGTGAACCCTTCTGCGGTCAGCTGTACAGCGGTTGCGTAGGCAGAGAAGAGGGCCAGCGCTGTCAAAGCGGCTGAACTGATAGCAAATCCTTTGCCGATGGCTGCTGTTGTGTTGCCCACTGCATCCAGAGTATCAGTGACCTTGCGGACACTCTTATCCATTTCAGCCATTTCAGCAATTCCCCCGGCGTTATCTGCTATGGGGCCATAGGCATCTACAGCTACAGTCATCCCGGCGGTCGAAAGCATACCTACCGCTGCTAGAGCAATCCCATACAGACCAGCAAATCGGTACGCTACAAAGATAGCCAAACATATGAAGAGAATCGGTAGGGCTGTGCTGCGCATGCCCACAGCCAGACCGCTGATAATCGTTGTTGCCGGACCTGTCTGGGCTGCATGGGCAATACCCTGCACCGGTGCTCGATCAGGGGACGTGTAGTATTCAGTTATCTGCCCGATGATGATCCCGGAAATCAAACCCAAGCCGGTTGCATAAAAAGCACCCAGATCATTGAGGATGAATCTAGACAGGAAGAATGCAGCAATCAATACCAGTGCGCCGCTAGCATAAGTCCCATTGCTCAGAGCTTTGCTGGGGCTGGCTCCCTCACCGGTCTTTACAAAGAAAGTGCCGATAATGGCCGCAATAACACCCGTTGTTGCCAAGGCAAAGGGCAGAGCAACACCGGCAAAGCCGTACTGAAGTACGCCGATCGCGATCGCTGCAATGATAGATCCTACATACGATTCGAACAAGTCAGCACCCATTCCGGCAACATCCCCAACGTTATCACCCACATTATCAGCAATAACCGCAGGGTTACGCGGGTCATCTTCCGGAATCCCGGCTTCAACCTTCCCAACCAGGTCCGCACCGACGTCTGCAGCCTTGGTATAAATCCCCCCGCCTACGCGAGCAAAGAGTGCGATTGAACTCGCTCCCAGGGCAAAGCCATTAACAATTGCAGGCTCACGGAAAATGATGTAAACAAGGCCGAGTCCCACAAGACCCAATCCGACCACAGACATGCCCATTACCGCACCGCCTGAGAAGGCGATGCCTAATGCAGCGTTCTGACCTTTGCTTGCTGCCTGAGCTGTTCGAACATTGGCTTTTGTGGCTACATTCATGCCAATATATCCGGCCATGGCTGAACACGATGCGCCTGCCAGAAAAGCAATCCCTGTCTGCCACTGCATAAATACTGCAATTGCCGCAAAAAGAGTTACGACAAATATGGCCAACGCTTTGTACTCCCGGCTCATAAAAGCCATTGACCCTTCATGAATTGCATGGGCAATCTCTTTCATCCTTGCTGTGCCTTCATCTGCTTTGTTAATACGGCCGATTAAAGAAAATGCAAACAGCAGTGCCAGAACGCCGGCCGCAATTGCAACATAAACAACATACTCCATGCTTTCTCTCCTCCTATGATTCATTAATCTGATAAAAAAAGGGTGTGCACCTGACTGAGACGGGCTCTTCAGCCCGTCTCAGAACAAAGACTATTTATGTTAGTCAATGACTGTCAGTACCAGAGCAAACACCATAAATGCAGCTGCCAGGCCGATGGTCATTTTCCCAAAAAACTCATCAAGCCCTTTCTTTTTACCGAAAAAGGTTTCAGCCCCGCCACCAATCGCACCAAGCCCGGCGCTCCTTCCGGACTGCATAAGGATACTGGCAATCAAGCCGGCAGAAATCAGAAAATGCAGTGTTGTCAACACAGTACGCAGCAATCTGTACACCTCCCGTCAGGGATTGACTCAATACGATTTATTTTAGCATACCCCTACGGAAATGACAAGAAATACAAAATAAATCTTCAATAGTCATCGATCTCGGAAGATCAGCGTTTCAGCTGAAAAAAAACACCGGCTCCGCCATAGACGCTATAAGGCGACAGATCTTCCTCAATCCTGAGAAGCTGATTGTATTTGGCGACACGATCGGTTCGGGAAGGAGCACCAGTCTTAATCTGCCCCACTCCTGTAGCAACTGCAAGATCAGCGATGGTGGTATCTTCTGTTTCTCCGGAACGATGGGAAATGACACTGGTGTAGCCCGCCTTGCGCGCCATTTCGATTGCGTCCAGGGTTTCTGTGAGCGTGCCAATCTGATTGAGTTTAATCAGAATGGAATTGGCTGCGCCTTGCTCGATACCCATCTGCAGTCGCTTGGTATTGGTGACAAAAAGATCGTCACCGACAATCTGCACCCGCTGACCCAGCCGCTGAGTCATCGCCTGCCATCCGCTCCAGTCATCCTCGGCCAAGCCGTCCTCAATGGAGATGATTGGATACTGCTCTACCAGCATAGCATAGAAATCTACCATCTCTTGTGAGCTCAGCTTCTTGCCTTCACCAGCCAGATAGTACACCCCGTCATGGTAGAACTCGGTGGCTGCCGGATCCAAAGCGATCCAAACATCCTTGCCCGGCTCATAGCCGGCTGCATTAATGCTCTCCATAATGACGTCAATGGCCTGCATATTGGAAGTGAGATTTGGCGCAAAACCGCCTTCGTCACCAACTGCCGTGTTCAGTGATTTCTTCTTCAGAACCTTTTTTAGAGAATGGAAAATCTCGGTGCCCATCTGCAGTCCTCTGGCAAAAGTATCTGCACCGAGGGGCATTACCATAAACTCCTGGATATCCACATTGTTGTCTGCGTGTTTTCCACCGTTGAGTATGTTCATCATAGGCACGGGTAATCGGCGCGCATTAACTCCACCGATATACTGGTAAAGTGGCATGCCATAGAAAGCTGCGGCTGCTTTGGCTGCTGCCAGGGATACTCCCAGCATGGCGTTGGCACCCAATCGGGATTTATTTTCAGTCCCGTCCAGATCAATCATGAGCCGATCCAAGGCAACCTGG
Source organism: uncultured Candidatus Sumerlaeota bacterium (assembly GCA_964503545.1). Taxonomy (GTDB): domain Bacteria; phylum Bacillota; class SLNR01; order SLNR01; family SLNR01; genus JAXGQE01. The sequence goes on along the minus strand of CAZDAI010000035.1, from coordinate 3,623 downwards.
TCGCCAGCATCCATGCCCAGAATTTCCGGTGCTATGATCGCTGCAACATTATCGACCGCCTTCAAAACACCTTTACCCTCATACCGCGCTTCCTGATCACGCAGTTCTACCGCTTCATACATACCCGTGGATGCCCCCGAGGGAACAGCTGCGCGGCCCATTATCCCATCGTCCAGTACGACCTCAACTTCTACCGTAGGATTCCCTCGTGAATCCAGAATCTCTCTGCCTTTGACACTTACAATCGTTCTCACATACATCCTCCCCCTCTACTCCGTATCGATCAGCGATTGTCCAGTCATCTCTTCTGGCTGTGCCATCTCCAACAATTCCAGGATTGTGGGTGCGACATCAGCCAGGATGCCTTCTTTGTGCATGCCGGGTCGCATAGCAAAATCAACCAGCACTCCGTGTACCGGTGCTCCGGTATGGGCCGTAAATGCCTTACCGGTGGTGGTATCGATCATATACTCTGCATTGCCATGATCTGAGATCAGCAACAAAGTACCCTGTTGTTTTTCTGTTTCTTGCAGAATCCTGCCGATGCATTCATCCACTGCTTCTACTGCCTTCACTCCAGCCCACAGTTTACCAGTGTGGCCAACCATATCAAGATTAGCATAATTCACAACAATGAGATCGAAATATTTCTTTTTCATTGCCTCCAAAACAGCGTCTGTCACTTCATAAGCACTCATTTCGGGTTTTTGGTCATAGGTGGATACCGGCGGAGAAGGGATCAGAATCCTTTCTTCTCCTGGAAATGCGCCTTCTCTGCCCCCATTGAAAAAGAATGTTACATGGGCGTACTTTTCTGTCTCAGCAACCCGTAGCTGGGTTTTCCCACCCTTGCTCAGCACCTCTCCCAAGGTATTCTTTAGATACTCAGGTGGAAATGCCACAGGTGCTTGTATGTCTTCTGCATATTCTGTCATACAGACAAAGTGCACCGGAATCTTACCCGCCGGCCGCTGCAATGTCTCTAAATCATCCTCTGTAAACGCTCGGGTAATCTCTCTTGCCCGATCCGCACGGAAATTGAAAAAAATCAATGTATCGCCCTCGGTCACTTTTCCTGTTGGCCCATTTTCATCCTCAATAACAGTAGGTGCAACAAATTCATCCGTCTCACCACGCTTGTAAGCACTGCCCACTGCTTCCTCTGCGTTTTTTGCTGACAATCCTACCCCACGCGTCAGAGCATTGTAAGCCTCCTGAACACGCTCCCAGCGATTGTCTCGGTCCATGCTGTAGTAGCGACCCATTACCGTTGCGATGACGCCAAATCTATCATTGCGAATCTTATCCTGCAGCATCCCAATATATTTCAGAGCACTTTTTGGCAATACATCACGCCCGTCCAGAAAGACGTGAATAAAAAGCTGGGATATACCCTCCTGGCGACAGGCATCCATTAAGGCAAACAGATGGTTGATATGGCTATGCACTCCACCGTCTGACAGGAGACCCATTAAATGGACTGACGAACCTTTTTCCTTGGCAGCCAGAATACCGTTGCGAATTGCCTCATTTGTTGCCAACTCACCGTTTTCTACCGCCTTGCTGATTCGCAGAAGATCCTGATATACTATGCGGCCAGCGCCAATATTCAAATGACCCACGTTAGAATCACCCATTTGCCCCGGCATCAGTCCCACTGCTTCACCAGCTGTTTTTAAAACTGTACTGGGAAACGCCGCTAAACAGCGGTCCAGATGGGGTGTTCGGGCCAAGGCAATGGCATTGCCTGCTTTCTCAGCCCGAATTCCCCATCCGTCCAGGATCGCCAGAACCAGGGAACCTCTTCTACTCAAGATTAAGCCTCCCCTCTGCTGCTCTCTCAACCATTGAAAGAAAGCTTGCAGGGTCTAAGCTGGCACCACCGACCAGTGCGCCATCGATACCATCCATACTTAAAAAATCAGCAATATTATCCGGTTTTACACTTCCCCCGTATAGAATTCGCACCTGCTTCGCCCACTGAGTACCTTTCATTTCACCCAGGATATCTCTGATCAGATCATGGACCGCTTTGGCGTCTCCCCCGGAAGCGGGTGTTCCACTGCCGATGGCCCAGACAGGCTCATAAGCAATGATAATGCGTTCCGGTGATGTATCATCCATAGCCAGCAGCGCTTTCTTAATCTGCCGGCTTACCACTTCGCCTGTTATCCCCTGTTGTCGCTCTGTGCTTGTCTCACCCACGCAGATAATGGGCGATAGCCCCACATGCAAAGCAGCTCGCACTTTTTTATTCACCATCTCATCAGTCTCACCCATCAGCTGCCGTCGTTCTGAGTGACCTATGATCACAAAATGGCAGCCAGCCTCATGAATCATTTGCATTGATACTTCTCCTGTGAAGGCGCCTGCTTTTTCCCAATGACCATTTTGAGCACCCACATGGATTCCCAGCAGTTCCGTACGCGGATCGGCTGTGAGGGACGGAATGGCCAGAAAGGGAGGGCAGATTACTGCTTCTACACCGTCTTTCGGCATGCCTGACTCCTCTAGCGCATCAAGAAAAGCCAATGTTTCCTCTGCATTTTTAAACATTTTCCAGTTCCCGGCAATCATTGTTTTTCGCATAATTTCGCTCCTGTCTCTAGCGATCGGTGAGAGCCGCAACACCTGGCAGAATTTTCCCTTCCATAAATTCCAAGGATGCGCCTCCTCCCGTGGAAATATGGGTTACTTCAGCAACTTTACCAAACTTTTCGATGGCCGCTGCTGAATCTCCACCCCCCACGATGGTGGTCCCTGCACAGGCCGCGACGGCTTCAGCAATCTGGCGTGTACCCTCTGCAAAGGGAGCCATTTCAAAGACACCCATCGGACCATTCCAGATAACAGTCTTCGCCTGTTGAATTTCTTGTGCGAAAACACTCTGGGTTTTTGGCCCAATATCCAATGCCATCCAGCCATCTGGAATCTGATCGGCACTAACAGTCTTAGTTTCCGCAGCTGGCGCCATTTCCTCAGCGATCACGACATCTTGGGGCAGCAGAATTTTTTTCTCCAATGCATCCGCTTTGTCGAGCAATTCTCGGGCGCTTTCTACTTTGTCTCCTTCTAGCAATGATGTGCCTACCCCATACCCTTTCGCTTTCAAGAATGTGTTGGCCATGCCACCACCGATGATCAGATGATCGACCTGGGTGACCAGATGGGTCAGCACGTCAAGCTTCGACGAAACCTTGGCGCCGCCAACCACGGCCGCCACCGGACGCATCGGATTGCCCAGCGCGGCTTCCAGCGCCTTGAGCTCGGTTTCCATCGAGCGTCCGGCATAGGCTGGCAGCAGGTGCGCCAGCCCTTCGGTGCTGGCATGGGCGCGGTGCGCGGCGGAGAAGGCATCGTTGACGTAGATGTCGCCGTTGGCGGCGATGGCCTTCGCCAGCTCGGGATCGTTCTTTTCCTCACCCTTCCAGAAGCGGGTGTTCTCCAGCATGGCGATATCGCCGGGCTGAAGAATGCCGATCGCCTGCTTGACCACGTCGCCAGCGATTTCGGGCACGAACATCACTTCCTTGCCCAGCACCGCCTGCACCGCGTCCAGCGTCATTGACACCGACATGGTCGAGACCCGCTCACCCTTGGGCCGCCCGAAGTGCGCCAGCAGC
>CAZDAI010000034.1:0-17218 GCA_964503545.1 uncultured Candidatus Sumerlaeota bacterium | reverse complement strand
AGGATTTATGACCCACTGCCAAATTATTCAGGCTCTCTATCCGCCTACTTTACCACCAGCACATCGCAATGAGCCTGCTGCACAACGGCCGTGCTCACACTACCCATAAACACGCGCTGTAAACCAGTGCGCCCTTTGCTGCCGATGATTACCAGGTCCACTTTTTCTTTATCGGCAAAGTCCAAAAGTGTCCCAGCCGGATGACCGTTCAGCAGGTGTGTGGTAAAATTTGCCCCGAATTCCGTCAGAACACGGGCTGCACGACTCAGTACACTTTTGCCGTGTGCCTTCAATTCATTCTCAATGCTGTGGGGAATGGGGACGTGGGCATAATGAGAACCTACCGATGCCGGAATATGCAGAGGCTGATTCACATAGGCCACATGAATTTCTGCATCAGGCACCAATGTTGAAAGTTTGGCTGCCCTTCTTACACTTTTCATGCTCAGTTCAGATCCATCTGTACATAGTAACACTTTCATTTCATTCAACCTCCCTGTTCGTGTATTTATTTAGATTGATCAGTTTGTGCCGGCCAACGATCTATACAGGTGACAGAAAGAATGCTCCATAGGCCAGCGCCGCTATAATCACAAATGCAGGATGAACTTTCTGCCGCTCGATCAGGAGATAACTGGCACCCAGCAGAAATGCTGTATGCCAAAGACCACCACCAGAATAAGCGCTGGTTAGAAACCGCCAGGTCATTGCTCCCAAAAGTACAGCTATGGTGGGGCGGACAATCATCGAGAGCAGCTGCACTTTGGGGGAGTTTCTGTAGCGGTAGAGAATGCTCAAGAGTACGATCATCAAAAGCAACGACGGCATTACTGTAGCCCCCAGACCAATTAACGCCCCCAGCGCGCCACCCTGTTCAAAGCCGATCAGCCCAGCCATTTTGGTCGCAATGGGGCCCGGCAGGGCATTGCCCAGGGCCAGTACCTCTGCAAATTCTTCCACGCCCATCCATCCATAGCGATTCACCACTTCATGCTCAATCAGCGGGATGATGGCCGGACCACCCCCGTAGCCGACAATGTTGGGAATGAAAAAAGCCAGGAATATCTGCCAGTAAATCATGCGGATTTCCCTCCTTCATCGCCACAGCTTGCCTGACTCGGCGGCGCAGGAGCTGGTTTGAGTAAGGCAAAGAGAATCAAGGCACCAATAATCAAAGCCGGATGTAGTCCCAGTGTCTGGGTAAAAATAAACGAAATGGCAATCAGGGCAATCGCTGCCCTGAGGCCCAAGCTTTTCTGAGCCCGGTTGATAAAATCCCATGTCAAGACGCCCAGCATAACAGCAATTACCGGCACAACACCGCGGGTCATCCCTTCCACCCAGGGCAGATGACGCACCGATGCCAACGATGTGAGCAGAATAATCATCAAAACAATGGTGGGCAGCGTCGTTGCCGCAACAGCATTTAGCATGCCCGGCCAACCCCCCACCCGGTACCCTACATAGCCGGCCATTTTGGTGGCAATGGGCCCCGGCAGTGTATTGCCAATGCATAATGTATCCGAGAATTCTTCGGCATCCATCCAGCCATATTTCTCCACCACTTCTTTATACACCAGGGGAATGGATGAGGGTCCACCCCCGTACCCGAGCATACCCACACGAAAAAAAGCCAAAAACAGATCCCGCTGCACCATACCGATCCTCTGCCTCCTTAATCTGTCAGTTCTTTGCACAGCAACCATTCCAAGGGCTGACCCGTAAGATGCAACGTTCCTGCATCATGATACCCTAGATTGCGGTAGAAATGTTGTGCTTCTTCATCTGCTTGCGTAGATGTCAACACCTGGCGGTGTCCAAGAATCTTCATCTGCGCCTCCCAGCAGGCCACCAGTTTTTTCCCCACTCCCTGCCGCCGATAGCGTGGTAATATGAAGAGTAGATTCATGAAGGGTAAACTGTCCCAGAACCAGCCGAAGCGCAGCCAGCCCATGAGGGCCTCTTCCTGCACAGCCACTAGAATTCGCTGTTGTTCCAATGCAGCCAGCAATTTTTCCTCGGGGATGAGCCTTTCTGCTGCCAGGAGCATCGGCCCATCCGCCAAATCAGCCCAACGGATGATCATGCTATCTGCCTTCTTTCTGCAAAAAAAACTGCTTTCCTGCCTCAATTCTTCCTAAACAACTGTGTCTTCTGTAGCTCTCACTTGAGGCGGGCGGATCCTCAAAACGATCGCGGCGCCTATGGCACAAAAGATCACGGCTGCCACATAGCTGAGAGTGTATGTCCCTGTGGTATCCCGCACCAGCCCTCCAACCAGCGGTCCCAGAAGACCTCCCAACCCAGAGCCAGTAAGCATCATGCCAAAGTTTACTCCAAAGTTACGAATCCCGAAATAGTCACCGGTGATGGAAGGAAGCAGAGTCAGCATCCCCCCGAAGGTGAAACCCACCAGCGCAACGCCAGCCGCCAGAGTTAACGGAACGGTCAACCAGGAAAACGCTGTGTAGGCTCCCAGCTGGATCAGATACAACGTGAGGATTGTCCGCAACCTGCCGAAACGGTCCGAAAAAACACCGCAGAGTATTCTCCCGCAGAAATTACCCACAGCGTAGGTGCCAATCAGCATATATGCATTGCTGACACCTGCCTGTTCAATACCGATTTTTGCGAGCTGGCCGATGATCATCAGCCCGGAAAAAGATATGAAAGCAAACACCAGCCAGAGTTTCTTAAACGCATCGGTTTTTATGGTTTCATGCCACTCAAAATCCACTTTCAAAGCGCGCTGTTCGGGCTGCTCGATAGGCAGATCCTTCACATTTACCTCTTCGGCCACATGGTCAGCCGGGGGATTACGTACAAACCCGGAAAGCGTGAATATAATCAGAAAGAATATGATCCCATAGAGGATGAAAGTTTGCGATAAAGTCAGAATGCTCAGCAGCCAGGCCGTCAGCGGGGCCAGAAATAGGGGTGCCAGACCGTAGCCGCTGATGACAATGCCAGAAATCAGTCCACGTTTTTTCGGACTGAACCACTTCACTGCGGCGGGTGTGGGTGAAGCATAGGCGATGCCCATGCCGGTCCCATAGATGATACCAAAGCAGATGGCCAGACCCGTACTCGTCAGGAAGAATCCGGACAGGACAAATCCCAAGCCCACCAGCACTGATGCGACACGAATTACATTGTTGGGGCCAAAGCGATCCTGAGCACGGCCGCCAGGAATCATTGACAGGGCAAACATCGCACTGGCCAGCATGTAGGGGATTTGGGTCATGGTTGCCGTCCACCCAAACTGATCAATCAATGCTGCAGAGAAAATGCCCCAGCTGGGGAGAATTCCCAATGTGGTATTTACACCGACTCCCGCCATCACCACTACCCAGCGTGGATCCAAGCGACGATTTGCCATTCCTCTCATTCCTCCTCATCATCATCAGCCATTTCTTTGTATATTTTCGGCTGACGCCTTGCATTCAGATATTATCCAATCTCATCAGTGAACCAGCTCTGTGTCTTTTTCATCAAGGCTGTCCCCACCGAAGATGGCCTCCATGGCAGGGTCGTCTACGGGCAGTTCCACCGGGGCAGGCGCCCGGGTGATCAGTGTCATGTATGCCCCAGCGGCGCTCAATACACCGGAAACGATATAGCTGATAACATAGGTCCCTGTCAGATCCCGAACGATTCCGCCCAACAGTGGCCCGAAGACACCGCCCACGCCCCAGGCCGTCAGCATCATTCCATAATTCACACCAAAGTGTTTCATACCGAAATAATCCGCTGTTGTCGCCGGAAAAAGGGACAGCATCCCGCCAAAGGTAAAGCCAACCAGGGCCACGCCGCTGGCCAGAGCCAATGGCGTCACCAGCCGGGCAAAAAAGATGTAGACAATGACCTGAATAACAAACATGCTGAACATGGTGCGCATGCGTCCAAAGCGATCGGACAGTACCCCGCAGAGGATTCGACCTGTGCAGTTAAATACAGCATAGGTTCCTACCAACATATAGGCATTGCCAACAGCAGCTTGTTCGAAGCCGATTTTTGACAGCTGTCCGATAATTAACAGACCGGCAAATGTACCGAAACAAAACATGATCCAGAGCCGTTTGAAGGAGGCTGTCCGGATTGCTTCATTCCAGTCATATTCCACCTTCCAGCGCGGAGCTGGCTTAGCAGTAGAAACGTCTTCTATCTGGGAGACATCCACTGGCTCCGCCACATGGTCTATCGGGGGATTGCGGATGAAGGCTGAAAGTAACACGATCAAAAAGAAAAAGCTGACGCCCAGAATGATAAATGTCTGAGCCAGTGAGTAGTGATTCAGGAGCCAGGTTGTCAAGGGCGCGATGTACAGGGGGGCCAGACCAAAGCCGCTTACGACAATTCCAGAAATCAGTCCCCGTTTTTTTGCGCTGAACCATTTGACAGCTGCCGGCGTCGGTGCGGCATATCCCAATCCCATACCGATACCGAACACAATGCCAAAAAATGCCGTCAGCCCCAGGGGGGTGAGTACCAGCCCGGACATGATAAAACCAACACCGGCAAACCCAGCAGCGGCCAGAATAACCGGCCGGGGTCCGAACTGATCCTGGAATCGGCCTCCGGGAATCATCGATAGAGCGAAAACAGCACACGCGACCATATAGGGGATTTGGGTCATGGTTGCACTCCAGCCAAGCTGATCGATAAGGGCTGCCGAGATCACGCCCCAGGCGTACAATACACCGAGAATCAGGTTCACACCCAATCCTGCCAGGGTCACCACCCAACCGGGATCCAATCCTCTTTTTTTCATTCACTGTCCTCCCCAATATATGAAATGGTTACATAGATGGTTTGCGTTGTCATTGTATCATATAAAAAGAGGATGGAGAAGACACAGATTGGAAAATCGGCCTGCAAAACCGTATCCAATGGCAAATTTCTCTCCAAACCTCTCGTTTTCTCTCGATACATCGCCATCCGTCTAATATCGTACTTTCGACAGAGGATGCTTTGTACTTTACATGAAACAACTGCCACCCACAAATTCCATCAAGATTGAGTTAAGGGGAATCTCATCGCAATCAAAAGGCACAAAATGATCCAAAAAGCGCAGTAGGCGGGATGCCTCCCGGTATTCAGGCGCTTGTTTATCAACAGACTGCAGCAATGGTTCGGCATGAAGTTTCAAGACACCCAATTCATACACCAGCGCAGAATTGAACATGGCGTCCGCATCTTCCTGGAAGGGGAAAATATATTTCTCCTCTCCCCGGCGGACGGAAGGCCAGCGCCCAATGGTCTGGACAGCAGAGTGCCCCCGGAACTGGTAATCCCGCACCATGCGGCGGATCAACCGGGTATCGGTGGTGGGAATGCGGTTGTAGGAATCAAGATTCAGCTGCGTTAACGCACTGATATAGATCTTAAACTTCTGCCGGCGGGGAATCGTGCGGGTCAATGCTTCATTTAGACCGTGGATCCCCTCGATGATCAGTGGCTGATCTTCGCGGATTTTCAGATAGTGACCATTAAACTCCCGCTTACCGGTAATGAAATTAAACGACGGGATCTCTACCTCTTCACCTTCAATCAGAGCACGCAGCTGACGATTGAAGAGATCCACGTCAATGGCTTCCAGCGCTTCAAAATTATACTCTCCATCTTCATCCCGGGGAGTTAGTTCCCGATCCAGAAAATAATCGTCCAGTGAAATGGCCACCGGCTTCATACCGTTTACACGCAGCTGGATACGCAAGCGCTGTGCAAAGGTTGTTTTCCCGGAAGATGATGGTCCAGCAATAAGAATAATACGGATATTTTCCCGGTCTTTGTATATCTGGTCGGCAATTTCTGCCACCTTTTTTTCATGGAGGGCTTCTTGTACACGCATCATATCCGCACCCATGCCTCTTTCAACCAACTCATTCATGGAAGCTGCATCTTCCACAGCCAGGATTTCTCCCCATTCTTCTGCTTCGCGAAAGATCTGGAAAAGCTTTGGATGTTCCACAAATTGCGGCAGGCGCTGGGGGTTTTCCTTTTCAGGAAAACGCAGGATGAGGCCTGGCGGGTAGTAGCGCAGTTCAAAAAGGTGCAGATAGCGAGTGCTCGGTACCATGGTTTCATAGAAATTCTCCACCAGCCAGCCCAAACTGTGCAGATCCACCATTTCTTCTGTTCGCCGCTGATAAAGCCGGACTTTGTCTTTTTGCCCCCGCTCCTGGAACAGTCGAATTGCTTCTTCTCGGGGCATGCTGATGCGGATAAAGCTTTCATTGCGATCAATGATTTCTAACATCCGCTCCTGCAGGCGGGTGACGTTTTCCAGCGTCATCACTGTCTGTCCATCTACCTCGCAGTAGAGCCCCTTGCTGATGGAGTGTTCAATGGATACTCTACTTCCCGGAAAGAGTTCCCGGGCTGCCCGGATAAATACAAACGAAAGGCTGCGCGTATAGATCCGCATTCCCTCATCTTGACTCAGATCCACAAAATCTAGATGAATATCCCGTCTTACAGCGTACCCCAGTTCCCGAACATTGTTGTCAACAATCCCGGCAACAATGGTTTGTGGGTACCGATCAGCATATTCTTCACTTATTTCTTGTAATGTCACACCATACGGGTATTCCATATGTTCGCCATCTGCCATGATGACCTTCACTGTTTTATACTCCGCCACTGTCACGGCCCCTCCTCCATGCTGTCTGCCATAATCCCGGACATGGTCTGAACATGCAAACCCTTTTCTCGCAAGGCCTTGATGAAAAGATTAATACCGATGGAGTCACTGGCCATATGTCCGGCTACAATGATATTGCCGATATTTTGTTCCTGAACTGCTTTGCGGACTTCTTCCGGTACATGCATGCAAACAATGGTGCCGATTCCGGCTTCAAAATAGGCTCTAAAGACATCTTCGCCACCGTTGGTGCCCCCGGCCATTAGAACCAGTACCCGGCCTGCGTAGTCTTTTTCCGACCCAACCCGAATGCACGGGCAGGCAAGGGTATTGCGGTATTCTGGCATTTCCATCAAAGCGCCAATAACATCCTGGAGCGTCGCCCGGGGAGAGGCAAGCCGTTCATCCAGATGGGCCTGCACTTTTTTCTCCGATACAATGTCCAATGGCATGTGCACATTCATAAAGGGCATCTTCAATAGGCGGGCAGCCGAACCGGTTCGATCGTAATTGCTAACATGGGAGTCCCGCTCAATGCGCTCCCGCCGGGGTTTGAGAGCTTTTTGTGCTTTATTGATGGGAACACCCGCCTGCACCATGCATTCAATCTGCCGCTCCATCACTTTATGAAAATGAATACTGGGCTCTCCCCCTTGGGGATGATGACTGATCACAAGATCAACCCCCAACTCTCTGCCAAGCAGCAGTTCCGGTGTCGCCATATCCACACCCATCAGTACACGGCGAATATTCTCCCCGGGCACAATCACGCCTGAATCATACGGGACCTCTTTCAGACCGGCCATCTCCAGAGCCAGATCCATGATTTCAGTGGTATTCAACGCGCATCCTCCTCCATTCGATTAGTCGTCACTGAATTTTAGCGCTTTCATACGCCCGGTTCGCTCTGCCATTTCCCCATTGAAGATCAATTCATTGCGCTGCAGGATTTCCCGATCAAAGGTTAAGGATCGCGGATCGTAGCCCTGCTCTTGATCTGCCCGTTGGCGCAGCCGCCCCTGGGCAATATCTTTTGATCGCATGCGGACAAAGACCTCATCCCGATGCAGCAATACAGCATTGACCCGATCCCAACGGGTTCGTTCCAGATACCCCCGGAGCTGATCCACTGCAAAGGGAGCATCTCGATATTTTGCGGTCAACCATTGGGTGCAGGTTTTTTTACAGCGGGCGCCTTCCCGTTCCAGTCTTTTATCGCAATAAATGCATTCATCCATGACAATCCGACCGCGCACCTGCCCTTCCCGCACCGCCTCCAAGGCTTCGGGGGGGTAGCCTTTGCTGCGGATTAAATCAAAAACCCGTGCCCAGTGCAAAAAATGCACAGCATCGCCGGGGTTGAAGAGGATGCAGTTGCCAATTTTTCCGATTAACTCTTCTATGGGTGCATCCGGTGGAAAAGCAAAAGCGGTAAATTCACCCGGAATGCCTTCTTTAAATGCACCGTGAGCTGTTCTGTATATGCAGTAATTCATAGGATCCCCCTCCTCTCCAGGCAGACTCGTTTTCTACTCATTCGATTGATACTTTGTACACTCACCTGTCGTTGCTGTCATACAGGTTAGAACTGAGGATTCATCTCGTCTGCGGGCAGCAGCGGATCTTCCATATACTCGCCGCAACGTTGGATAAACTGCAGTACTTTTACAGTATAGATTAAGACGACGATAAATAATGCCAATACACCCAGCACAAACAGAAATGGCAATATCACCAACACCATAACCAGAAGGGTGGCCAGATTAATCAGCAATAGCTGTGTCCAGCGTGTCCCTGCCTCCGCTTCAATTCCGGGCAGATTGCGCCCCATAGCCATCTCCTGAATCCCCCGAAAGAGATGAAAAGCTGTCAGCAGCCCTAAAACCACACTGGCAATGGTAAGGAGAAAATACAGGGGACTGAATGTTATTGACGGACCCACCAGATTTCCGCCGCTGGCGGGGGCTTCATAAAGTGAAAATACCGAAAGAATCATCATGATGATCGCATAGCTGGATCCTTTCTGGAAGTGCTCGCTCTCTCCTGACAGCATCAGCATACCGGAATAGAAGAAATAGTAGCCGATTACATCCGGCAGAACATCAATGCCCTGGATGCGAAAATCAAGCATGATGAGCAGAAAACCCCAGAACAGTTTTTGAAAAGCAGCTCGGTTCATGTGACATGCCTCCTTCAGGAAATATCCCGGCAGAAAAAACCATCCCTGCCGGTTGGCTGAAATTCGGAATTGTGATACACTGGTTACGACCAATCAGAAAAGGAGAATCGCGCATGGAAACCATGGAATCGCTGATCAATACTCTCCCCCCGGATCTAATTCGCCAAAAAGGCCGCCGTGCTGTCATTACGCTCACATCCGGTGAAGAGGAGGAGTGCTTTTATCTGGGCAAGCACAAGGATGCGTTGGTCATCAGCCGAGAACCCTATGTAGCCCTCAAACCCTATCGGGATATTCATCTGGTCCGCAGCGCACACGTCGCCGATTTACGTTTTCTGGACACCCATGAAAACAGTGATTAATCAAGGCCTTGCCACAGCCCTTATGCCAGGCAGCTGATCGGGCACTATTTATCTCTCATTATATCATCCTGCCGGTTCCGGCTCAAACACAGATACAGGAAAACAGCCCGCAGGCTGTTTTTTTTCTTTCCCGACCTACGCCAGGAAATTACCTAAATTCCAGGCCTCCCGGAGGGCTTCCTGGTTACTGGCGACTTCGCCGGGCTGATGCGCTGATACCACCAGCTGGTTCTCAAAAGGCATCCCCAGATAGGAGAAACTGTCCTGGAACATGCCGATGACATGCCGCGCAGTGGCCGGGTCTGTATCCCCCATCGCACAGATCAGTGCAACCTGCTTGCCTTTGAGCTTTTCTCGTTTGCTGCCGTTTAAGGCATACCAGCGATCCATAAATGCCTTTAGTTGCGCTGATGGCCCCCACCAGTACACCGGGGTGCCCTGCAAAATGGCATCCGCTGCCAGGATCTTTTCGTATAGTGGAATCATATCATCCTGCTGGATGCACCACTCCACTTCATTGCGCAGGCATGCTTCACAGGCTTTGCAGCCGCCAATTTTAAGATCTGCCAGAAAAACCTTTTCGGTTTGTGCTCCTTGCCCTGCGGCTCCCTTGAGGGCTTCTTCCACCAGCAAATCCGTATTGCCTCCTTTACGTGGACTGCCAACAATGGCGAGAATCTGCTTCATGATCTTTCCCCCTTTCCGGGCATTCTATTTCTTTCTGCATATTTCTTTTCTCCAGCGAAATCTCCTGCCCACTGATGGGTTCTGGAACTAGCTAGTCAAAAAAAACCGCCGGCAGGCGGCGGTTTTCTGATTCCCTTCTTAATCTACATCATCTCTTTTCAGATAAGCTGTCATGCAGTGGATGGCACCCCAGCCTTTTTGCAGTTCAGTTACATCCAGCTCGATGACTTCCACACCGGCTTTTTCCAGCTCATCCCGAAAGCGCGGACTGCCTGAGGGCATAACAATTTTGCCCGGCTCAAGTGCCACAAAGTTAATTGCTGTGTTTTCATGCTCTTCAAGTGAGTTGCATTCGACAATCCGGTATCCCCGATCCATTAAGAAGACAACGGTCTCATGGGGAACCTTCCAGGGAAATACCACTGCAACATCCTTGTCAGCAATATTAATATTGCCGTCAATGTGAACACCACCGTACCAGATCGGAATCCGCATAATATGCTCCACACCCATGCTGCGCAGCTCTGCTTCTACCTGCCGCGCTCCTTCCTGGTTGCAGCGGTTACCGGTTCCCAAAAGACAAGCTTCTTTATCCACCCACATCAAGCAGGCCCCTTCAAATGTCCCGGTACCACTGACAGTTTTTAAGATGGGGATGCCCAGTTTCATCAAAGCCTGGGCTACATACTTTTCTTCACCTCGCCGGAATTTGGTTGCTGGCCGCGCGATGATGGCCCCTTCCGGTGTCATTTTCATCAGGTCGTGGGCAAAGAGCGCATTGGGGTAGGGCCCCATTTCTTCCACATAGTGTACTGCCACACCGTGATCCCGATAAACCTGGGCCAGCTGATCGTGCTGGTCTCTGGCTTTGGCGACATCCATGGGTGCTTTCCATCGATAGTAGTTGTAGGTTTCCTCAAGATTCTCGATCTCATGGCCTGGCCGACGCATCAGAACCGACCGCAGTTTGCCAATTTCTGAATTGACCCCCCAATCCCCCCAGACTTCTTTCATGTCTTCCTGGAAGGAACGTTCATCCGAAAACCAGCGTTCGCCATGTGCTTCAATCGCCATACAGGTCACTCCTTTCATTAATAAAACACTCGATCTTTGTGCATAGACTGCTTCTCGAAGCATACGTGAAAATCCTTCTGCTGATTATTTACATGATCACACGCTTTAGCTGAATCTATGTTTCCTTGTTCTCTAGAAAAGGGGAAACAGCATTTTTGCTTGCTCAGTCCAGAGCATTGTACCATTTGGACTATGGACCGTGCCGATTAATACCAGGTGAGGGCTTCCATAGGGAAGATCATCGGAAACTAAATTGGTGATCTCATCAAGTATCCCGCGAAATGCATCCGGGCTCGCCTCTGCAGCTGTCCAGCGAATAAAGACGATGAAGTGATTGCTGCGGACCCGCAGAACAGGATCCGTCTGAAAATATTCGGGCTCTTCATTGGGATAGCTTGTCAGTGGATCTTCTCGGGCTTCAATTGTGAATTGAACGCCAGGATATTCGCGTTCTATGATTTTTTGGATATCGTCTGCCAGTAGCTTACCCGCCAAAATGCCTCCATACACATCGGAAATGCCCATGGTATAAAGACTTGTATCAAAGCGGATTTCCTCATTCTGTTGCGGCCCGATTTCGAAAACGTATGCTGGAATCTTCATATTGTAACCGCCGGCATAAACAATAAAGTCTTCCCCATATGCTTCTTCGTAGAACTTCAGTACCTGATTACGCACCAGTGCTTTACTGATTGGATTTCCCCCCAGCGCATTGGCGACATACAGCACAAACAGCAGCAAAACAGCGATAACCATTGCAAGCACCCGTTTCCAGCGAGTTCGTTTCACGACAACACCCCCGATCCCTTTTCGCTTGTTTGGCAAAAACACGTTTCCCTCACTGCCCTTCGTTCCAGGAGCACACGCTCTCTTTTTGCGGCTGTCCTGACCCCCATGTTTTGATAGGCTTTCATGCCATTGCCAGTACATGTAAAGATTCGCCTGTCCATCTTGGCTTCCTGCCATTAGCTCTCAGCTGTTATCAGATGATATGGCGTTTTTGTGCGTTATGATTAATTGCTGGCTTGCTCCAGGCTGTGATTATGATAGAATGAATTATGCAGAATAGGCTGTTCTGACAATGCTTCACTCCATATCGATCTGGAACGAGGGGGAACTGTTTTGATCAATCATCATTGCAATCGTGAATATTATCTGAGCTTCCAGTCTGCTTGTGCCCAGCTGTATCTGTTTCAAGGGATCTTCTGCGACCCGGTGCTTTCGGCGGTCCAGCGAGCCATTCATACCTATTTATCGGGTCAGGAATCGAAAGATGTCCTGGCAGAAGCGTATTGCCGCGCAGCCGGCATGCTTTTGACCGCTGCTGAATCCGCCCGTGAGCCGATCGTCGGCAATGCCTGGCAGAATCACCTGCTGGATCTGATGCTGTACGATGAGAACCCCTTCAGTCTGAAAGCTGGTTTTCATTCAGCCGGCGAATTAAGCAATGCCCTGCATCAAGCAACTGCAGCTGATCTGCATAACCTGCAAACACTTTTTTCCTTGGATCTCGATCATTTGCGTGACAACTTGCTGCCTGAAGGATCAAAACATCCGCTATCCACTGTTTTTCCCTGGAACTGGCAGCAGTGCCAGCCCACCTTGGCAGACCCCTTGCCCTTTCAGGCAGATCTGCGCCAGCAGATGAAAGAGCTGATGCTGCAGACAGATCAATGGACCAACCTGATCCCACCCCTGGCAGCCTATTATCGGCAGGCTGGAACCGGAATGATGGGTCAGTTTAAAGCGTTTCGCTGGAATCCTTTAGCACCCGCTGCTCCCCTTGAAGGAATCCAGCAGCCGGATCCTGTCTCACTGGATGAACTGATCGGTTACGATCTGGCGCGTGAAGAAGTTCTGAACAATACCCGCAACCTAATGCATGGCTTTCCAGCCAATAATGTGCTTCTCTACGGTGACCGTGGCACTGGTAAATCATCCACTGTCAAAGCCATCCTGAACGCTCATGCACACGCCGGCCTGCGTCTGGTGGAGGTTCCCCGTAGTCAGCTACAGGATTTCCCCCGCATTATTGCTTTGCTGCGGCGTTATCCCCAGCGTTTCATTCTGTTTGTGGATGACCTCTCATTTGAAGATAATGAATGGAACTACAAAGAATTGAAAGCGGTCCTAGAAGGCGGGCTTGAGGTCCGACCCACCAATGTGGCTGTTTATGCCACATCCAACCGCCGCCATTTAATTCGCGAAAAATTCAGCGACCGCGGAACACCGCGCCACCAGGCAGGAGCTGATGAAGTGCACGAGAGCGATACCACCCAGGAAAAACTTTCTCTGGCGGACCGGTTTGGTATCACCGTCACTTTTACTACGCCTGATCAGGAAAAATACCTGGAAATTGTTTCTGGCCTGGCTCGCCTAAAGGGATTGGACATTGATCCTGCGGTGCTGCGACGCCGGGCATTGCAGTGGGAAAGATGGCAAAATGTACGATCAGGACGTACGGCTCGGCAGTTCATCGACTATCTGACTGCAGAACTGGAGATCGACGGTCTCTAAAGTTACGGTTTTACCATGTACAGATGCTGACGCCTGACCCGAAGGGTCAGGCGTTGATTTTAGCCGATTATCTTCTCTGCCCCTTTCGGAATGCTGGTCACTACCCTGGGTTCATGGTATAGTAAAGGATAGAAAAGACATAAGAATGACAAATGACAATCAAATATGAGGAGCGATGAATATGGAATATGAGATTCTTGGGACCACAATGCCGCTGGTTCAGATCACACTCGCAAAAGGAGAAACCATTCAGTCTCAATCCGGTGCAATGAAATGGATGGATGCATCGGTACAGATGCGTACCAGCATGGCCGGCGGACTTGGCGGTTTTCTGAAGCGAAAGATATCGGGGGAAAGCGGTTTCCTGAACTATTTTGATGCCCAAGAGGAAGGGAGCCGCATTGCCTTCGGCCATACTTTTCCCGGCAACATCATACCCTTGGATGTCGGGAAGACTGCGATTGTCTGTCAGCGGCGCGCTTTTCTCTGTGCAGAAAGCACTGTGGATATGGATATCGTTTTTCAGCGCCGCCTGGGCACCGGCTTTTTCGGCGGCGAAGGTTTCATCCTCCAGGAGCTCAAAGGCAGCGGCATCGCTTTTGTTGAAATTGATGGTGAATGCATCAAACTTGAGCTAAAACCAGGCCAGTCGATTAAAGTTGAAACCGGTGCGGTTGGCATGTATGAAGCTGGTGTGAAGATGAATATTGAAATGGTAAAAGGCTTCAGCAATGTGCTTTTTGGCGGAGAAGGCCTCTTTTTGACTACCCTCACCGGCCCCGGTCGCGTCTGGCTGCAGACCATGCCCATCCAAAGCATGGTAGCCGAGATGAGCCCCTATCTCCCCAAACCGACTTCTGGCAAATAAGTTGGTATTTCCACACTCTCTGCATTAGTGACTGAAGGAGGCTTTACAATGGCAAAAAAAAGCCGTGCACCGTGGTTCCGAATGGTACTGCTGGCCGGTCTTGTTCTGGGGATCGTGACATTCGGCAGTTTGATTTCATTTATTACCGATTATCGCTGGTTTCAGGAGCTTGGGTACACCGGAACATTTCTCACTCGTCTGCGGACCCAGCTTATGATTGGAATTCCCTTATTCCTGACCTTGTTTATCGCTGGCAATCTCTATCTGATCCGACTGAAGAACCGGTATTTCAAAGAAGTGGCCATAATTGATGATCCGGAAGGAGAACGCAGGATTGTGAGGGGCATTCGTCTGGGTGCGCTGGTCCTATCTTTAATTCTTTCCGTTGGTGTCGCATCCCGGGTCTGGTTTGACTTGCTGGCCTACATGAATGGCCAGAGTTTTGGCTTGTTGGATCCCATTTTCAGTCGTGATCTTGGTTTTTATGTGCTTCGCCTGCCTTTTATCACCGGGATGCTCAGTCTTTTGATGTCCCTGCTGTTTATGCTGATTATCATCAATGGCCTGTTCCAGTTTCTTCTAGTCTCAGGCCGGGCTGTCCAACAGTTTACACGGGATGAGAAAGTGTTGGATTTCGATCCCTTTGCCCGGGAAAAGAAAAAACAGGTGCCTGTCCTTGATAAGAAAACCATCGGAGGAATCCTGACTCAAATCGGTCTTTTCGGCGCTGCTTTTCTGGTTCTGCTCGCGGTGCAATACTGGCTGCGTACTTTCAGCGTGCTCTATTCCACCCGGGGAGAAGTGTTCGGTGCGGGCTATACAGACATTGCTGTGACTTTGAAACTGTACCGGCTGCTGGCTGCAGCCGCACTTGGCGGTGCAGCAGCCTTCTTCATCGGCGCCCGACGTAAAAACATTCGCTTGACCCTGGCCGGTCCTGCTCTGCTGGTGGTCATTACAATACTGGGGGGTTTTGCTGCCAGCGGTGTCCAGAATTTTATCGTCGAACCGGATGAGATTTCCAAAGAAAGGATCTACCTTGAACACAACATTGCCTTCACACGTCAGGCCTACGGACTGGAAGGGATTCGAACCATTGATTTTCCAGCAAGGCAAAATCTCACCGCACAAGATATCGCCAACAACCGGGACATCATTAACAATATTCGTATCAACGATTACACACCCATCAATCAGGTCTACAATCAGATCCAGGGGATACGTCCCTACTATGTGTTCAATGATGTGGACATTGACCGCTATGTGATTGACGGCAGATATACCCAAGTTTTTCTGGCTGCCCGGGAAATGGATCAGACTCGCATTGATGCACAAGCCCAAAACTGGATCAATCAGGTGCTGAAGTATACGCACGGGTATGGAGTAACCCTGTCACCGGTTAATACGGTCACCCCCGAAGGGCAGCCGGCACTGGCTCTACGCGACATTCCACCCCGTACCAGTACAGATCTTATCATTACCCGTCCGGAAATCTATTTCGGGGAAAGCACCAACACCTATATTATTGTGAACACCGATGAAGAAGAGTTTGACTATCCCGCCGGTTCAGACAATGTTATGACTTTCTATCAGGAAGAAGCGGGTATCTCGCTGACCCCTTTGAATCGCCTGCTCTTTACTTTGAGGCAGCGGGATATCCGCATCCTCATTTCCGGGAATATCAACTCAGAAAGTCGCATTATTCTCCACCGCAACATCATGGAACGGGTCAGGCGTATCGCCCCGTTTTTGGAATACGGTCATGACCCATATATCGTCATCAATCAGGAAGATGGCCGCCTGTATTGGATTCTGGAAGGCATGACCCACACGCTGCGCTATCCTTATGCTCAGCCCCACGAAGATGGACGCTTCAACTATATCCGCAATTCAGTAAAAGTGGTCGTTGATGCCTATAATGGTGAAACAAACTTCTATGTGACAGATCCAGAAGATGCCCTGATTCAGACATACAGGCAAATCTTCCCGGATTTGTTCCAGGATATGACCCAGATGCCCGCCGGGATTCACTCCCATTTGCGCTATGCTCAAGACTACTTTGATATTCAATCGGATATGTATCGCACCTACCATATGACCAATCCCACCGTCTTCTTTGGCAAAGAAGATATTTGGGAAATATCGCGGGAGAAATACATGGACAGTACCCAAACCGTGGAATCCAATTATCTGATGTTTCGTTTGCACGGGGAAGATGCTGTGGAATTTCTCATTTCCGTCCCCTATTCTCCGGTGGGGCGCAACAATATGTCTGCAATGCTGGTCGGACGCTCAGATGGGGATAATTACGGCGAACTGCTGATCTACCGCTTTCCCAGAGCCGAGAACATTCCCGGCACCAACATGATCGAATCCCGCATCGACCAGGATTCTGAAATATCGCCCCAGTTAACCCTGTGGTCTCAGGAAGGATCCAATGTTCTCCGCGGCAATCTGCTCATCATTCCCATTGAAGAATCCTTGCTCTATGTTGAGCCCATCTACTTGCAGGCCCGGGGTGACAATGCCCTGCCGGAAATGCAGCGGGTGATTGCCGCATACGGTGACCGGATTGTGATGGAACGTACCCTAGCCCGTGCCTTGGAGCGCATTTTTGGAGACGGCACCCAGCCGCCCGATGATGATCCCCAGCCTCCAGACAATGGTGATGCAACCATCAGCGAGTTGATTCAGCAAGCTCAAACCCTGTTCAACCAGGCCCAGGAGGCGCTGCGCAGCGGTCAATGGGCACAGTACGGCCAGCTCATGGACCAGTTGGAAGCTGTACTGGCACGGCTGAATGCTCAAACAGACTGATGAGAAAAGAAAATTCATCGGGTAGGAGACTGACCATTAGTTGGTCAGCCGACCTCCCACAGAACCGTACG